>NVTL01000009.1 GCA_002401565.1 Rhodospirillaceae bacterium | reverse complement strand
CTCTGCGGAATTTTCAGAGTCAGGTGTGTTTTTTACAGAAGTCATTTTGCGAACATAGCCTAACGTGTACACTGTTGCCATGCCTGAATTACCCGAAGTCGAAACTGTACGCCGTGGACTGGCCCCCGTGATGGAGGGCGAGACCTTTTCAAGCGTGCAAATCCGCCGCAAAAATTTAAGAATTCCGTTTCCAAAGGACTTTGTCTCTAGGCTTTTGGGGGCAAGAATTCTGCACGTTAAACGCCGTTCAAAATATTTGCTGATCGAGACTGAGACAGACGTCTTGATCTGGCATCTGGGCATGTCGGGACAGGTGCGTATATATAAAGTCGGCGATACCGTCGCCCCGGTGGGCAAACATGACCATGTTCAATTTGATTTAAGTTCAGGCGCGGTGGTCGTTTTTACCGATCCCCGGCGTTTTGGTTTAATGGATTTGGCGCTGCGTGAAGACATTGCCGCACATCGCTTGATCAAAGACATTGGCCCGGAACCTTTGGGCAATGCTTTTTCCGGCCCAATTTTGGCTGCCCGCCTTAAGAATCGACAGGTTTCCATCAAACAAGCGATCATGGACGCCCATACGGTGGCCGGCGTCGGCAATATATATGCCTCTGAAAGTTTGTATCGAGCAGGACTATCCCCAAAACGCAAAGCCTATACGGTGCAAGGCCGTCGCGCCGAAAAATTGGCCACGGCGATCAAAAATGTCTTGAATGCGGCAATTGATGCGGGGGGATCAACCCTGAAAGATCACCGCACCACCGATGGCGGATTGGGCTATTTTCAGTTCAGTTTTGCGGTTTACGGACGGGCCGGAGAGGCCTGTCCGGACTGTGATTGCGATATTTATTCAACATTTGGCATAAGTCGCTTGGAACAAGGCGGTCGTTCCACGTATTATTGTTCCCGAAAACAGCGATAAGGTTTTAGGTATCATGACTTTGAAATTTCTCCGTTCTGCCCTTGTGATTGTGCCGCTTTTGGTGCCGCTATCTGTGGGGGCTCAGCAGGCTTCTGGATTCCTGAGCGTCATCGAAGATCTGCCGTTGATGAACACCCTGATTGAAACGGGGGATGGGGTGCAATTTACCACGTCGCAAGGCCGCATTGCCGAAGCCACAGCCACGGGCATGACCAGCCGATCGGAAGTCTTGGCTTTTTATGAAAAAACCTTGCCACAACTGGGCTGGACGCCGATTGGCCCCGGCCGTTTTGTGCGCGAAGGCGAGACCTTAGAGCTGGGGTTTGAAGCAAAAGGCGAACACTTAAAGGTGAGATTCGCAATTGCCCCCAAAAATAAGCCCTGATAAGGCTTGACGGTTTCGGTTTGGGCCTCTATAACGCCGCTTCTGTCGGAACAAAATGTTCCACACAAAGATTTCTGTCGGAACAAAACGTTCCAGACCAAGGATTGAGAAAAAAATGGCTAACCATAAGTCTGCAAAAAAACGTATTCGCCAAACCGCACGTCGCAAAGAAGTGAACGGAACACGTCGTTCCATGATCCGTACTTTCATYAAGAAAGTYGAAACCGCRATYACAGCTGGCGAYAAARAYRCCGCKRCAACAGCTTTRAAAGCTGCTGAACCRCAAATGATGCGYGGYGCTCAAAAAGGCGTGTTCGACAAAAAAACAATGTCGCGCAAAGTTTCTCGTTTGTCCGCATCTATTAAAGCGATCAGCGCTTAATCTAAGCGTGACCGTTTGATACGAATTTAAGGCCGCTCTTGATTTCAAGGGCGGCCTTTCGTGCGTCCGTGTCTCTGCTGTGTTGTGATTATTGTGCGCCTGCATTCAGACGTATGTTTTCAAATGTTCAACCCTTATTTCCCCATGTTTTGATTCATTTTTCCACTGTTTTCAGGGGGGCTGTGAATAACGTGGATGGATTCCCAAGGGCAGTACGAGTCAAGCCAATTATTTAAATTTAAAACACGCTGAGCGTATTGAATCTCTGGAGCACTCGCACTAAGATCACCTTCGTTAACAAGCCGGGGAGGGTTTATTAACAAAAGCGATTAAGTAAAAACAATTTTTAACGGAGCCACTTTTTCATGACCTTCTTGCAAACGCCTAAGACAATTTTTGTCTTGCAAACGCATAAGACAAGAAGACGAAAAAAGAAGGCTTCACCAATGATACAATTTCGAAAAGAATAAGCTCCCCCAAAAAAATTGATGACGACCTGTTGAGCGACGTTAAATCTCGCCGACGTGTTTATAATTGTTGAGCCACTGTTAGCCATGCGATGAGCATCATGTATGGCAAAAGGATTTAAAGAATGAGTTCGGTTACTGTTGATAGTCAAGTTACAGAACAGTGGGATAGTGTTCTGGCCAGCTTGCGCGATGAAATTGGTGAAGCCGCTTTTCAAAGCTGGTTAAAACCTATGACCGTGCGGGAAGTCATCGACGGTAATATTCGTATTTCTGTTCCAACGCGATTTATGAAAGATTGGGTCAGTGCACATTATGCTGATCGTTTGGTTGAACTGTGGGAAACCATCAGCACCGATATTCGTGAAGTCGAAATTTTTGTGCAGGCGGATTACGGTCAGAAAAAAACGATAAGTCCGATAACCGCCAGCGCCCAAACGCCTGTTCCAGAACAAGCAAAAGCCTCAGCACACGCCGCACCAAACTTGTCTTTGGTGGCACCCACGCCCGCACCGAATGCGCCTGTAAATCGCCCCAATTTAGCTCCTCCACATTTGGCGGCTCCGGCTCTTGTTGGGACGGGGTCTTTGGACATCAGCGCGCCGTTGGATACACGATTTACGTTTGATAATTTTGTGGTTGGTAAATCAAATGAATTTGCCCATGCCGCGTCTTTGCGGGTGGCCGAACAACCCAATGCTCAATTTAATCCGTTGTTTTTATATGGCGGTGTTGGCCTTGGCAAAACGCACCTGATGCATGCGATTGCGTGGAAAATTCGCGAAGAAGATCCTTCGCGCACCGTCATTTATATGTCGGCTGAAAAATTCATGTACCGTTTCATTCGGGCCTTGCGGGAACAAAATACCGTCGATTTCAAAGATCAGTTCCGCAACGTTGATGTTTTGATGATTGACGATGTGCAATTTATTTCCGGTAAAGATTCAACCCAGGAAGAATTCTTCCACACCTTTAACGCTTTGGTCGATCAAGGTCGTCAAATCGTCATTTCGGCGGATAAATCCCCGTCCGATTTGGAAGGCATCGAAGAACGCCTGAAATCACGTTTGAATTGTGGYYTGGTYGCYGATCTTCACGCSACYACATACGAATTGCGSCTCAGCATTYTGCATGCCAAAGCCGAACGTATGAATGTSGAAGTGCCCAGCAARGTTATGGAATTYTTGGCGCAYAAAATCACGTCAAACGTGCGCGAACWCGAAGGCGCCTTGAACCGTGTATCGGCTCATGCSTCRTTGRTKGGGCGCGAYATTACGTTGGAAAGYGTGCAGGAGGTTCTGCACGATTTGATCCGCGCCCATGATCGCCGGGTCACCATCGAAGAAATTCAGAAAAAAGTTGCTGCACACTTCAATATCCGCACATCAGACATGCATTCGGCCCGTCGTGCCCGTTCCGTGGCCCGTCCACGCCAAGTCGCCATGTATCTGGCCAAGCAGCTAACATCACGTTCCTTGCCTGAAATCGGCCGTAAATTTGGYGGACGYGATCACACCACGGTSATGCACGCGGTCAAAAARGTAGACGAGCTSAGAGAACGCGATCCAAGCTTCGCCGAAGACGTCGAACTGCTGCGGCGCATGCTCGRAGGCTAGTTTAGCCCCATTAGCGGATGGCGTTCGGCGGTATAGATTCGTCGATTCGCAGGCCAGATATGCTGGCTTTATCGGGCGTTCCCGGTCTCTGTGTATAATCCCTTGAAATATATAAGTTATTACGCCTATTCGGCGGCCTAAAAAACGCTTCGGATTCGGGATGTTTTTGGTATAATGAGCTCCATTTTTTAAGTGGGGATTTTTGGTGACCGTTTGGCGCTGATTTTTTTAACAAAATATTGACCGAAATGTTGGATGAGATATGAAGCTGATTATTGAAAGAGCGGCCCTGTTGAAATCTTTGGGGCACGTRCAAAACGTTGTTGAACGCCGCAATACCATTCCCATCCTGTCCAATGTGAAATTAGAGGCCAAAGACGGCCAGTTGCGCCTGAACGCGACCGATATGGATTTAGATATCGTTGACGCGACCACGGCTCAAGTGGTTGAGCCGGGTGAAACCACGGCGCCGGCCCACATGTTGTACGACATCGTGAAAAAGCTTCCCGATGGGGCCGAAGTCGAATTGGACTCGACGTCTGGCGATGGCCAAATGGTTCTGCGGTCCGGGCGTTCTCGTTTTTCACTATCTTGCTTGCCCGCCAACGAATTCCCCGTCATGTCCGGTGGGGATTTGCCGRTYAGCTTYACKYTGGCSGCGGCTCARTTAAAAGATTTGATCGACAAAACSCGCTTTGCGATYTCCACCGAAGAAACSCGTTATTAYCTGAACGGCATTTATYTGCATGCYTATACCGARGGYKCKGCCCCTGTRTTGCGGGCGGTTGCCACCGATGGTCACCGTTTGGCCAGTGCCGAAACTGAACTGCCCGAAGGCGCCGAAGACATGCCTGGTGTGATTGTTCCGCGCAAAACGGTTAACGAACTGCACAAACTGATCGAAGAAACCGAAGGCGAAATTTCTGTTTCGTTGTCGGAATCTAAAATCCAGTTTGGATTTGATGGTGTGATGCTGACGTCAAAATTGATCGACGGCACCTTCCCTGATTACGAACGCGTGATCCCCGAAGGCAACGACAAAGAATTAAAAGTTGGCCGCAAAATGCTGGCCGATGCGGTTGATCGTGTCTCTGCGATTTCCACCGAAAAATCACGCGCCGTAAAATTGACCATGGACGCTGGGTCGTTGGTCTTGTCCGCATCAAGCCCCGACAGCGGCAGCGCCACGGACGAACTGGAAACCGATTACAATGGCGAACGTTTGGAAATTGGCTTTAACGCGGCTTATTTGTTGGAAATCATGCGCCAAGTGAATGCGGATAACATTACGCTACAGCTGTCTGATGCCTCTGCACCCACGATTATTCGTGAAGAAGGCGATGAAAGCACACTGTATGTGCTGATGCCAATGCGGGTATAAACCCCCGCGTGAGTGCTGGTTTTAAACCTTGAACAACCTCTTGAACGGTCAATTTCGGCCAAGATAGGATCAACGCAGACGTGACGAACAGTTCGGCTTTTGCCGCCCTTGATCAGACGACCTCCGAAAACTTTGGGGGCCACGCCGCGCGGCTTTCGTGTGCGCGCGTAACGTTGACTGATTTTCGCTGTTACGACCATGTGCGCCTTGAGCCGGGCTCAAAACCCGTGGTTCTGACCGGATCGAATGGCGCCGGAAAAACCAATATCTTAGAAGCTCTTTCGTTTTTGGTGCCGGGCACGGGCCTGCGCCGGGCGCGCTTGTCCGATGTTGGACGTCGTTTGCCGGACGATCTGCAAGGACGCGCTTGGGCAGTTGCCGCAACGATTGAAGGCGGCGAATTTTCGGTTAATTTGGGCACGGGCTTAGACGCCGCATCAGGTTCAACAAAACGTGTTGTTCATGTGGATGGCGAACCCCGTCGGGCCTTGTCGGTCTTGGCGGAACATTTTTCCACCCACTGGTTAACGCCGCAAATGGATCGTTTGTTTTTGGACGGATCTCAAGAACGCCGCCGTTTTTTGGATCGTTTGGTGTTTGCCTTTGATCCCGCCCATGCGGGTCGCACAAAGGCTTATACCCATGCTTTGCGCGAACGCTCTAAATTGCTGACCGACGGTAAAATGGATGATGCGTGGTTGAGCGCGCTCGAAGACACCATGGCCACCCGTGGTGCCGCCGTTGCCGCCGCCCGTTTGGGCGTGGCCCAACGTTTGGTCGCGGCGGCGAAAAAAACCGATGCTGTTTTTCCGGCGGCTGAATTGGCGATTGATGGTCTGGCCGAACAATGGCTGTGTGAATATCCGGCGTTAGAAGTCGAAGACCGCTTGCGCGCCGCGTTGCGAACGTCAAGATCACGTGATGCCCACAGCGGCGGTGCGGGCGGGGGCATCGATGGTCGCCTGCCTCATCAAAGTGATTTGTTGGTGACCCACGCCGAAAAAAGAATGCCCGCCGGACAATGTTCCACGGGCGAACAAAAAATGTTGCTGGTGGGTTTGGTGTTGGCGGCAGCGCGTATGAGCGTTCAAGACGAAAGCCGCGTGCCCGTCTTGTTGATGGACGAAGTCGCCGCACATTTAGATGCCAAACACAGAGAAGCCCTGTTTTCAGAAGTCCTAAATCTGGGCTGCCAAGCCTGGTTTACCGGCACAGATGCCGATTTGTTTTTATCCCTTCGGGGCAAAGCTGAATTTTACACCGTAGACGCAGCCCGCGTTTATGGAACCGATTGAGAGTTGATGATATGACCGACAAACCCCAAAACCAGCCGCAACAAGAATATAGCGCTGATTCCATTAAGGTCCTCAGAGGCCTGGAAGCCGTGCGCAAACGTCCCGGCATGTACATTGGTGATACTGATGACGGCAGCGGTTTGCATCACATGGTTTACGAAGTTGTCGATAACGGCATCGATGAAGCCTTGGGCGGATGGTGTGATCTGGTCACCGTAAAATTAAACGCGGACGGGTCGGTCACGGTCACCGATAACGGGCGCGGCATTCCGGTCGATATACACGCCGAAGAAGGCGTATCGGCCGCCGAAGTCATCATGACGCAATTGCACGCGGGCGGTAAATTCGATCAAAATTCCTATAAAGTTTCGGGCGGTTTGCACGGGGTGGGCGTGTCGGTTGTGAATGCTCTGTCCGATTGGTTGGAACTGACCATTCACCGTAATGGCAAAGAACATCTTTGTCGTTTTGAACATGGCGATACGGTTAAAGCCTTGGCTGTCGTTGGTGATTCCCCCGTACTGGAAGACGGTTCGCCCTATACAGGCACGCATCTAACGTTCCATCCGTCCGATCAAACCTTTACCATGACCGAATTTAAGTTTTCCACTTTGGAACATCGTTTGCGCGAATTGGCGTTTTTGAATTCCGGCGTGCATTTGATCCTCACCGATGATCGCCATGTTGATCCGGTCGAAGTTGATTTACATTACGACGGTGGCTTGGCTGAATTTGTAAGATATTTAGATCGCGCAAAAACCCCCTTGATCAGCGAGACCATTTTGGTTGGCGGTGAAAAAGATGACATGGTTGTTGAAATGGCGATGCAATGGAACGACAGCTATCACGAACAAACCCTGTGTTTTACCAACAACATTCCCCAGCGCGATGGCGGCACCCACTTGGCGGGTTTTCGCGGCGCATTAACGCGGACCATCAACAATTATATGAAATCCAGCGGCATAGCAAAACGTGAAAAAATCTCGCTCACCGGCGACGATGCCCGCGAAGGCTTGACGTGCGTGGTGTCGGTCAAAATTCCCGACCCTAAATTTTCTTCCCAAACCAAAGATAAACTGGTCAGTTCTGAAGTCCGCCCGGTGGTCGAAAGCGTGTTGAGCGCGGCCTTGGACCAATGGTTTGAAGAGCACCCAGCCGAAGCCAAACAAGTGATGGGTAAAATTGTCGAAGCCGCCGCGGCGCGTGAAGCCGCCCGCAAGGCTCGCGAACTCACACGGCGTAAAGGTGTTTTGGATATTACTTCGTTGCCCGGTAAATTGGCCGATTGCCAAGAACGCGATCCAGCACATTCTGAACTCTTCATCGTGGAAGGAGATTCTGCTGGCGGGTCAGCCAAGCAGGGTCGTGATCGGTCTAACCAAGCCATTTTGCCGTTGAAGGGTAAAATCTTGAACGTAGAACGCGCACGGTTTGATAAAATGTTGGGCTCGGCTGAAATCGGCACGCTGATTGCGGCGTTGGGCACGGGCATTGGTCGAGACGATTTTAACGTCGAAAAATGTCGCTATCACAAAATTATCATTATGACAGATGCGGACGTGGATGGCAGTCACATCCGCACGCTGCTGCTGACGTTCTTTTATCGTCAAATGCCGGAAATTATCGACAAGGGTTATCTGTATATTGCCCAACCACCACTGTACCGGGTGAAACGGGGCAAGTCCGAAGTCTATTTGAAAGACGATCCGGCCTTGGAAGATTATTTGTTCAATGCCGCTGTTGATGAAGGCACGGTCTTTACAAATTCAGACGGTGATCAAATTGCAGGCGTAGATCTGCGGTCCATGTTGGACGATGCTCACGATGCCAGTAAATTGCTTGGCGAAATTGCCAAACACGTGCCGTTGGATATGGTGGAACAAGCCGCAATTATGGGCGCGCTAAATCCCAAGGTGCTCAGCGACGAAAGCTATGGTGCAGAAATCGGCGTGCAATTGGCAAAACGCATGGACGCGCTTGAAAACGAATTGGAACAGGGCTGGCAAGGCACCGTTAGGGATGATGGCGCGTTAAAATTATCCAGAACATTGCGCGGCGTGACCGAAAGCCACGTGATTGATGCCAGCATCATCCACAGTTCCGAAGCTAGAAGTCTGGATAAAATGGCGGACAGTCTGCATGAAGTTTATGCAAACCACGGAACCTTGGCGGCGAAGGATAAAAGCATTACGATTTCCGGCCCCATGGACTTGGTTTCACGGGTGACGGAAATGGGCCGCAAGGGTCTCAGCGTGCAGCGTTATAAAGGGCTGGGCGAAATGAACCCCGAACAATTGTGGGAAACCACACTTGATCCGAACGTGCGTATTTTGTTGCAGGTTAAAGTCGAACATTCCGAAGCCGCTGGCGAAATATTTTCGACTCTGATGGGCGATGTGGTTGAGCCGCGCCGTGAATTTATCCAGAAAAATGCTTTGAAGGTTGCGAACTTAGATGCCTAAGTGTTTACAAAATTTAAGCGATCAGGCGGTTCCGGTTTTTGCCGTCAAAACCGATGATTTTGATGAATGGCTGACCACCCAAGAAGGCCAAACCCACGCTTGGGCCAAAAATGCTGGCTTTACGGCACAGGCGGGCAAAACCCTTTTGTTGCCGGGTGAAAATGGCGAACTCAGTGGTGTGGTTTATGGTCTTGGCGGTGATGCTGGGCTTGAGACGGGGCCTTGGATTTGGTCGGCGTTGTATGCTGGCTTGCCGGCCTCGGGCCTCTTTCAAATGGCTTCGGACCTAACCGCTGCGGACGCCCATAATTTGGCTCTTGGCTTTGCCTTGGGCTCTTATACTTATGATCAATACCGCACGACAAAATCAGATAAAACAGATGGCCCAAGTTTGGTGTGGCCCCAGGCTTGTGACCGGGACGCCGTGCGCCGAGCTTATGGCGCGACCAAAATGGTCCGTGATTTGGTGAATGCTCCGGCGTCTGACTTGGGGCCGGAACAATTGGCGGGTGCCGCTAAGGATTTGGCCGAAGCGTCGGATGCTAAATATTCAGAAATCGTTGGCGTGGATTTAATCCGCGAAGGCTTTCCCGCCATTTACGCGGTGGGTCGCGGATCAGAAGAAAGCCGCGCGCCCCGTCTGGTTGATTTCACCTGGGGGGACAAAGATGCTCCCAAAGTGACTTTGGTTGGTAAGGGCGTGACGTTCGATACGGGTGGTTTGGATATTAAATCCGCCGCGGGTATGAAAATCATGAAAAAAGACATGGGCGGGGCCGCGCACGCGTTGGGCTTGGCCTCTATGATCATGTCGGCAAATTTAAAGGTGCGTTTGCGGGTGTTGATTCCAGCCGTGGAAAATTCAGTTTCCGCCGCGGCCATGCGGCCCTTGGATGTGATTTCCACGCGCAAAGGACTTACCCTTGAAATTGGTCATACAGACGCCGAAGGCCGGGTGATTTTAGCCGATGCTTTGGCTTTGGCGTGTGAAGAAAAACCTGATTTGATTTTGGATTTTGCAACCCTGACCGGGGCCGCGCGGGTGGCCTTGGGGCCTGACCTTCCGGCCTTGTTTTGCAATGACGAAGACTTAGCCGCCGAAATTTTAAAGGCGTCCGAACAAACCTCTGATCCGTTGTGGCGGATGCCCTTGTATGGGCCGTATAAACCGCAAATTAAGGGCAAAGTCGCCGATTTGCGCAACGATACGGACAGTCCGTATGCGGGTGCTATTATGGCCGGATTGTTTTTAGAATCGTTTGTTGATGATGGATTGGCGTGGGCGCATGTGGATTTGATGGCGTGGAATGTTCGTTCTCGCCCCGGACGTCCCGAAGGCGGCGAAGCGTTAACCCTGCGCACGATGTTTAAGGTGCTCGAAGATCGGTACGGCAATTAATATTTTGCACTTTGGGTAACACTTGGTTAAGAATAGTTCGCTATCGTAACGAAACGGGCCGAATCGCTCTTGTTATAATTTGTACTTTGTCTGCGGAGACCTGCGCATGTCCTATGAACTCAATGAACTCGACGCCTTGGATTTATGGCGCCGCACCATTGTGAACAGCGTGCGTTTGGACGCCCCGGATTTGACCGCGCGTCAAATGTCTTTGTTGTTGACCGTGTACATGACACCGCCGCCACACACCGTGCGGGGCTTGGCCCAAACC
Source organism: Rhodospirillaceae bacterium (assembly GCA_002401565.1). Taxonomy (GTDB): domain Bacteria; phylum Pseudomonadota; class Alphaproteobacteria; order Rhodospirillales; family Magnetovibrionaceae; genus JANLGW01. The sequence goes on along the minus strand of NVTL01000009.1, from coordinate 47,177 downwards.
TTAAAGGTTTCAAAACCAGCCATCACGCGGGCCATTGATCGGCTCACCGATATGGAAATGGTGCGCCGCAAAACCGACGCCGAAGATCGCCGTTCGGTGCTGGTTCAGCGCACGGTCAAGGGATCTGTATTCCTGCGTGAATACGGCGAATTGATTGTTGCCGCAGCGAAAAATATCGGCAACAAATCTTTCTAAAATCTGAAAACTTTCCCGTTTAGACCGGACGCAAGCGACGGTTTGACGGTGGACGATAGGTGTTTAAGTACGCCGGCAAAACCGATTCGATGGAATGCGGCGTAATGCCCAAATCCTTCAACGATTTTGCATCTTCTGATGCCACATTGTCATTGTTTAACAACGTCACCATGTCGCGCGTGAACGGTTTGGTGGGGATGAATTCCATCCAAAACGCCCAGTAATAACCCCAAAAGGCCGGGATGGATTGAATGCGCGCGGTGCGACCGGAGGCTTCTAACATCATCATCATTAATTTTTTAAAGGTATAGATGGTGGGGCCTGTGACTTCATACGTCTGGCCTTGGGCATCGTTAGAGTCCAAAGCTTTCATCACCGCATCGGCGACATCGGCGACGACAACAGGTTGGAATTTGGCCCCTTCCAAGGGACGATCTTTGATGGTGGGCCATAAAATACTGTGCAATTGACCGCGTACCATTTTGATGGACGGCAAAATTGGGTTGATCATGGGGATGATAGGGCTCCACCGCGCGATGGTGGCAAACAGGTTCATGAAATTGTCTTCGGCGCCGACAATGACGGATGGGCGCAAAATGGTCGCGTTTGGAAAAGACGTCAAAATGGCTTCTTCGCCGTGGGCCTTGGTTTGAAAATATCTTGATTCAGTTGCCAACGTCGCGCCCAGCGCCGAAAGATGCACCAAAGATTTGATGCCTGCGGCGGCGGCGGCTTTGGCTAAAATAGCGGACCCGGATTTATGGACGGATTCAAAAGTATTCCAGCCCTTTGAAGCAATAATGCCCGCACAGTTCACGATGGCATCAGCACCTTCGATGGCACGAATGACTTCGGCTTTGTCGGTGATGTTGGCTTTGACGGCAACGATTTGACCGGGATTGCCCAGGGGCTTTAAGAACAGCGCGGATTCAGGATCACGACAGACCACCCGGACCCGATCGCCCGCATTCAGTAACCGTTGAACAACGTGACGCCCAACAAAACCAGTTCCACCAAATACGGTGACCAAACGTGCGGTCATAGTGTCTCTCCCCTAATATTTTATATTTCTGACTGCCGCGTGACGACAATGTGTGACTATGTTATTTCGTTTATACCAAAAAGGGACAGAAATAGCCGCAAAAAAACAAAGCATTTTTGATAATTTGTTGACAGACGCCCATAACCCCTTTAGTTCATGCGCCACGCAATCGATTTTTGATTGATTTGTGTATGCCCAGGTGGCGAAACTGGTAGACGCGCAGGCTTCAGGTGCCTGTGGCCGCAAGGTCGTGGAAGTTCGAGTCTTCTCCTGGGCACCATCCTCTTTCTAAAGCAGTAAAACAAAACAATCTCCTTAGTATCTAAGGGGCGCATTCTATCATGCGTGAGGGATAACGTTTGTCGGGTTGGGGATTTTTAACCGCCTTTGGCTGCAAGTCCTTATCAACAGCTTGTTCTATTCTTGGTTGGGAAAATTGCTAGTAAAATCAAAGGTGCAGAGGGTAAAAATGCAAGACCGACTCCCCACCATGGAGACCAGCCAATATCCTTAAATCGTTGAGTCAAAAATTTTGACAATAAGAACTTTTCAACGGCCAAAATGATTCCAAAACCAAGCATACCAAGAGCAGGTAGAAATATAACTATTGAAAACGTAGATATGACTAAAATGCAAATACGAAAAAAATAGGGTCCTCTACCTAGTATTTTATTAGACCTGATTTCGAGATAAATAGTGATTGTTGCCGTAATCAAAGTTATGACGAAACTTACGATTATAAAAAAAGACATATAAAACAACTCCTTTTGTAGCAATCAAGCTATTGATCCATTGAACTCTAAAATATTACCACGAACACTATTAAATAAGCCCATTAATCAGCTATGTGTTGTGTGTTCATAGGCGTGTTGGATTGGTTCATGTTGAGCCTGTTTAACGTTTGCTTCTGGCTATTAGCAGCTGAAAGTGACATCGGTTATGTAGGTTCGTTTAACAGCATAAAGCATACGTTTCTGTTCAAGTAATCCTAACAAAAAGTCTTAAAGTAAACGGCAACCCTGATGGGACTTGCAGCAGGTTTGGTTGGGCATGCGCTTGAAGATCGTTGACGCAGGCTACACACCTCTAGTACGAAGTGTTTAGCTTTGCTATACTGCGCCCAAACTGGACAATGCTTGTATCAGACAATGCTTGTGATAGAGAGACATACCGTATGAAGACCCCTGACATTCGCCTGTATAAAAACGACTTGCCCGATGGCCTTGAATTTGGCGAGGCGATTGCCGTGGATTCCGAAGCCATGGGCCTCAATCCGCACCGGGACCGCTTGTGCGTGGTGCAATTGTCGGGCGGCGATGAAGTTTGTCATTTGGTTCAGTTTGAACAGGGCGTGACCCATGCTCCTAATCTGCAGCGGTTGATGGAAGACACCAAAACGGTGAAGATTTTTCATTACGCGCGGTTTGATGTGATGTTGTTAAAACAAGCCCTTGGCATTCGGGTCAGTCCTTTATTTTGCACCAAAATTGCTTCTCGTATGGCCCGCACCTATACGGATCGTCATGGCTACAAAAATGTCTGTCGTGAATTGGCGGGCGTTGAAATTTCCAAAGAACAGCAATCGTCCGATTGGGGCGCCGATGTCCTGACCGATGACCAATTGCTGTATGCGGCGACCGATGTTTTGTATCTGCATGTCAYTCGGGAAAGATTGATTCAGATGTTAGAACGCGAAGGCCGTTTGGATATGGCTCAATCGTGTTTTGATTTTTTGCATACGCGTACCGATTTGGATCTGGCGGGCTGGCTGGATCAAGACATCTTTGCTCACGCATAAATTTTTAAATATTTTAGATTTGGAGCCTCATCAATGGCTGAAGATCAGGCCCTCAAAGATGCTGACTTAGCATCGGCCCGCACGGTGTTGAAAATCGAACAAGACGGCTTGGCCGCATTGTCGGACAGTTTGGGCGAACCGTTCATCAAAGCGTTGGACATGATCGAAGCCGCGCGCGGACGTGTGGTTATTACGGGCATGGGCAAAAGCGGTCACGTGGGCAATAAAATTGCCGCGACCATGGCGTCGACAGGTCAGCCCGCGTTTTTTGTACACCCCGGTGAAGCCAGCCATGGTGATTTGGGCATGGTGCAACAAGACGACGTGGTGATTGCGCTTTCCAATTCCGGCGAAACCTCTGAACTTTCGGATTTTATCGCGTACACGCGGCGTTACAGTATTGGTTTGATCGGCATGACGGGGGGCGCAAGCTCGACCCTGGCCCAAGCGTCCGACGTGGCGTTGGTGATTCCGCCAAGCCCCGAAGCCTGTTCCATCGGCATGGCGCCCACAACATCGACCACCGTGATGTTGGCTTTGGGGGATGCATTGGCGGTGTGTTTGTTGGATCGCAAAGGCTTTACCGCCCAGGATTTTAAAAATTTCCACCCCGGCGGAAAACTTGGTCAGCGGCTTTTAAAAGTTGCCGATCTCATCCATAGCGGCGATCAAATGCCGTTGATTTCCCAAAGTGCGCTGATGAGCGCGGCCTTGATCGAAATGACCGCCAAACGCTTTGGCGTGGTTGGCGTGGTTAATGACGACGGTGTTTTGGTCGGCATCATCACCGACGGAGATTTACGCCGCCACATGAGCAAAGACCTGATTGACCAAAAAGCCGGCGATGTGATGACCGCGGGCAGTGTCACTATGGAACCCGGACAAATCGCCAGCGAAGCCGTAGCCGTGATGAATGACCGTAAAATCACCACGTTGTTTTGCGTCGACAGCACTCAAAACCAAGGCAAACCGCTGGGCATTTTGCACATTCACGATTGCCTTCAGGCTGGTGTGGTGTAAAGCGAACCCATGGCCAATCCTCCTCGCCCTTCTGGTCCTTTAAAACCGTCGCCTTTATCAAAAGGCCAAGACGCGATGAACAGTGGCCCGATGGCGTCAAATTTGGTGGGGGGCTCAAATGTTTTGGGCAAAGAGTCTGCCCAAAGAAACCCACAGGCCAATTTGCGCGCCGGGGGCACGTATTCTCGTTTTGTTTCGACCAGCAAGGTGTTGTTGCCTTTTTTGGCGTTAAGCTTGGTGGCTTTGGTGGTCATTTGGCCACGCCTAAATTCTGATCAAACGTTCAGCCTGAGCTTTTCTTCAGCTCAATTGGCCGGAGAATCCCAACCGGGCATGGACAATGCCCGCTATGTGGGCACCGATGAAAACAGCCAGCCGTATTCCGTCACCGCCGATTTGGCGCGGATTATTTCCGAAGCCACCGGGGAAGTTGATTTACAATTGCCCAAGGCCGACCTGACCATGGACGATGGCACGTGGTTGGTGCTGACCGCCGATACCGGGCGTTACAGCGGCGATAAGGCAACCTTGGAACTTGAGGGCGGTGTTAACCTTTTCCATGATACAGGTTATGAGATTTCGACCGAACACTTGATCGTGTTTTTAAAGACCGGCATGGCCGAAGGCAATAAACCCTTAAGCGGTCACGGCCCGTTTGGTGAAGTGAAGGCGCAGGGGCTTAAGCTTGTCGACAAAGGCCGCTTGATGTATTTCACGGGCCCGGCACAACTGATTTTATTTACACCGCAAGACGGTGGGAGCGCGAAGTGATGAYACGCAKTTTTRTAGTGGTCYTGATGGTRTGTGTTGGMGTTTTGACGCTGAACAAATCTAATCCAGCCCATGCCCAAGGCATGAATATGGGGGCGGGCAATGGCGAATTGCCGCTGACCATTGATGCATCGGGTGGCATTGAATGGAATCAAAAAGAAAAAATATTTACGGCCGCCGGTCCGGCTACGGCGACCCGCGGCGATATGGTTTTGGACGCTGATGAACTGCGCGCTTATTACCGCGAAAATGCCAGCGGTGGCAGTGAAATTTTCCGCCTAGATGCGATCGGTCATGTTCGCATCACCTCGCCCGGACGGGTGGCGACGGGTGGTTATGCGGTTTATGATGTGGATAAATCCGTGATCGTGTTGAAAGAAGGCAACCCGGTTAAATTGGTGGCGGGGACTGATATTATTACCGCGACGGGACAATTGGAATTTTGGGATAAAAAAGACATCGCGGTGGCGCGTGGCAATGCCAAGGCCGTGCATTTGGACAAACGCATTCAGGCCGATGTCATGACCGCTCATTTTGTAAAGACCAAGGCTGGAAAAACTGAAATTGGTCGCATCGAAGCCTTTGACAATGTGCGCATCGATACGCCCAACGAACAGCTTTTTTCAGATCGCGCCGCCTATAACGTGCCCAGCGGCCTTGCCAGATTGACCGGTTCGGTTAAAATTAAGCGCGGAGATAACGTTTTAAACGGCTGTAGTGCGGATATTGATTTAAATACGGGCATAAATCGTTTAAACACATGTGGAGAAACTTCTGGCGCAAAAAAGCCGCAAACGGGCACGACGCCCAAGTCAAGCCGTGTACATGGCGTTTTGCAACCGCGTTCAAAAAAATAAGATCCGTTAAAGAAAGACCAAAACACAGTATGGAAACACCAAAAGACCCCGCAACCCCACTTTCCCGGCCCGCCACAGTTGCGCGCGGCAAAAAGGGTGCGTCTGGGTTAAAGGTGGTCTCGGATGTGAAAACCTCACCCTCACGGGGCTTGGTGACCAATAATTTGGGCAAACGCTATAAAAAACGCCCGGTGGTGTCTGATGTGTCGCTGTCTATTCAACGCGGCGAAGCGGTGGGCCTGTTGGGGCCAAACGGCGCCGGAAAAACCACCTGTTTTTATATGATTACGGGGTTGGTTCAGCCCGATTACGGCACTGTGACTTTGGATGGTGAAGACATCACCAACCTGCCCATGTATCGCCGCGCGCGTCTGGGTATTGGCTATCTGCCTCAGGAAGCCTCTATTTTTCGGGGCTTGAGTGTCGAAGACAACATCCGCGCGGTGTTGGAAGTGGTCGAACCAAAACGCGAAATCCGCGAAGCCATGCTGGACAGTTTGCTGGCTGAATTTTCCATGACGCATTTGCGCCGCACGCCATCCATGGCGTTGTCCGGTGGCGAACGCCGCCGTGTCGAAATCGCCCGCGCGCTGGCGTCTAATCCTTCGTTTATTCTTTTGGACGAACCGTTTGCGGGCATTGATCCGATTGCGGTATCGGACATTCGTGATTTGGTCGGCCATTTGAAAGACCGCGGAATTGGCGTGCTGATCACCGATCACAATGTGCGCGAAACCTTAGATGTGATTGACCGGGCTTATATTCTTCACAATGGAACCATGTTGATGGAGGGTACGCCCGCAGACATCGTTGGCAACGAAGATGTCCGGCGTGTATATTTGGGTGAACGTTTTAGCCTGTAATTTGATTTTTATAGACTCAACAAAAAAAGGGGGCGCATCATGGCCATCGGCCCCCGGTTAGACCTGCGCCAGTCCCAATCTTTGGTGATGACGCCGCAATTGCAACAAGCCATTAAACTGTTGCAACTGTCCAATCTTGAACTGCAAGATTATGTGGAACAAGAACTCAAAGAAAACCCGCTTTTAGAAACCGATAACGCGGCGCTGACCCAAGATGGGGAAGTGCGGGGCGAAGGGGTCGATGAAATTGCGTCCAATGCAAAACCCGATGCCGAACCTGTTCCCGAAACAACTGATACCGCTGAAACTTTAGCCCGCGCCGCCGAAACCGGCGAAAATATTGACGCGGGTCAATCCATGGATTCAGACGTTGATAATGACTGGAGCTCTGATACGCCCGGCGATGCGGTGGCTCCGGCGGCGGAAGGCCCGGCGTATGAAAGTTATGGATCGGGCAGCGGTGGCGGTGGTGGTGCTGGCGGGGGCGGTGACGACCTTCCGGGGCTTGAGCAAACTTTGGCATCTGAACAAACCATGCGGGATTATTTGCTGACCGAATTGGGCTTTTTGGTGTGCACGGCGGGCGACCGCCTGATTGGTGCTCATCTGATTGATATGCTAGACGATGCGGGCTATTTGCAAGGCAGCCTCGAAGGCTTGGCCGAACGTTTAGGCTGCGATATCGAAGACATCGAAGCCGTTCTGGGCGTCTTGCAAACGGTTGAGCCCGCCGGGCTTTTTGCCCGTGATTTGGCCCAATGTTTAAGCCTGCAATTGAAAGAACGGGGCCGTTTGGACCCGATTATGCAAATCTTTTTGGAAAATCTGGATTTGCTGGCCAAACGCGATTTGCCCGGCTTGATAAAAATTTGTGGCGTGGATGAAGAAGACATCCAAGACATGGTTACGGAAATTCGCGAGCTTGACCCCAAACCGGGACGGCTGTTTAGCCACGAAATCGCCCAGCCGATGATCCCCGATGTGATGATGCGGGCCAGACCAGATGGGGGCTGGGCCATTGAATTAAATTCTGAAACCCTGCCCAAGGTATTGGTCAACAACACTTATTATGCCGAAATCAAAGGCGGCGCCATGTCCAAAGACGATCGGCGTTATATCCAAGATTGCCTGCAAACGGCGAATTGGCTGGTCAAATCCTTACACCAACGGGCCACCACAATTTTAAAAGTCGCCACCGAAATCGTCAGCCAACAAGACGCTTTTTTCCGCGAAGGTGTATCGGCCTTAAGGCCCTTGGTTTTGCGTGATGTGGCCGATGTGATTGAAATGCATGAAAGCACCGTATCGCGGGTAACGTCGAATAAATATATGGCGACGCCGAGAGGAATCTTTGAATTAAAATATTTTTTCACATCTTCCGTGGGCGGCTCGGCGGGCGGAGACGGTCATTCTTCGGAATCGGTTCGTCAACGCATCAAGATTTTAATCGATGAAGAAGACTCTAAAAAAGTGCTGTCGGATGATAAAATAGTCAAGCTTTTGAAGGCGGAAGGCATGGATGTGGCGCGGCGCACCGTAGCAAAATACCGAGATTCTTTGGGCCTTCCTTCATCGGTTCAGCGGCGCCGGGAAAAAACATCTAAGATTTGATGAACCCTGTACTTACATGTGATAAAGTCTACCCCTTGACTTCGTTGGCGGAGCACACTAAATTCCGCACCAATTCTGTGGTTATCGGTGTTTGGGGTCCGCTTCGAATGCTGAAGGACAGAAGTAAAATAGCTAAGTAATTAGCTCTGGATAAACCAATTTCATAGGATGTAGCCAGATAACAAAGTGTTGTGTGGCTTGGCATCCTTGATAAAACCTAAGGACTCTGCTTTTCAATGGACATTACAGTCAAAGGAAAACAGATGGACGTGGGCCAAGCCCTACGCACCCATACTGAAGACGCCGTTGCCCCTGCTGTTAGCAAATATTTTGACCGCGCAATTGATTCCACCGTCACATACTCAAAGGTAAACAGCGGATTTCATGTTGAAATCGTTGTTCATGCCGGACGTGGCGTAACCGTGCATGGCACAGGTGAAGCCAATGATGCTTATCCTGCGTTAGATGCGGCTTTGGGACGCGTGGCTAAACAATTGCGTCGTTATCATCGCAAATTGGTCAACCACCATGCCAATGCTTCCGAAGAAATGCATGCGGCTCAATATGCTATTTTGGCACAAAGCGAAGAAGAAGAAGTGGCCGTTGAAGCCCATCCGGCCATCGTTGCCGAAATGGAACACAACATTTCCACAATGAGCGTCAGCGATGCGGTTATGCGTCTTGACCTTGGCAATTTGCCTGTGGTGATGTTTAAAAACGGTGCACACGGTGGCTTGAATGTGGTTTATCGCCGCACCGATGGCAACGTGGGTTGGATTGATCCAGCCGTCGCRAGCTAAAGCAYATCGTTTTKTCRATYGYAYCTTGTTGGGCTGTGACTTTTNAAGTTGGGGACTTNAAGTATGGAAATCAGTGARTTGATGACCGTTGAAGGCGTAGAAGCRAACCTGCGCGYCACCAGTAAAAAGCAAGCCCTGCAAGAACTCTCTAAACGAGCGGCCGAGATTACGGGCGAACCTGAGCGGGTCATTTTTGATGTGCTCATGGAACGCGAACGTCTCGGCACCACCGGGGTGGGCAATGGCATCGCTATCCCCCACGGTAAGCTYGMGGGCYTAARCCGCCTMTATGGYTTGTTTGCRCGYYTGGAAACRCCCATCGATTTTCAATCCATCGATGATCAGCCSGTWGATTTGCTGTTTGTTTTGTTGGCTCCTGAAAAAGCGGGTGCCGATCACCTTAAAGCCTTGGCTCGGGTATCGCGCCTGTTGCGCAACGAAACCGCCTGTGAAAAGCTGCGCGGAACAGACACCAACGAAGCGCTATATTTATTCTTAACAGAACAAGCGGCTTCTCAAGCCGCGTAGCGGCGTGAGCGTTTTTTGTTAGACGGCTTCGCCGTAAGAACGGGCCTCTCGGCCCGAGGCCTGTTCGGCCTAGTTTGAGTGCGCCCATCTCACATCACAATAGATTTTAAATAAACAGTTTTGCGGTTCTAAGATCGTTACGTCTAGGAACGCTAAAAAAGACCGTACTTGTGGCCAACTGGGCCATTGAGGCCCCGGCCCAAGAGGCCTGTTCTTTACAATGGAAAGCCGTGCTTCAAACAACTTTACTAAGCAAGCAAAGCTCTTTTGTCTTGGAGGGATAAAAAAAGGCCGCAACTTGCGGCCAACTAGGCCATTGAGGCCTCGGGCCGAATGGCCCGTTCTTTACGGCAAAGCCGTACTTTTAAAAAGACTCACTAAGTAAGCAAAGCTTACTTAGTGAACGCTCAAAGCTTCAAGATCGTTTTGACGGATGGTGATGATGGCTTCGTCGCGGTTTTCCATTTGCGCCAATTCGGTGCCGTCGGCGGCAAAGATGGCGTAGGTATTTCCGTCTTTTCCCTCGATGGGTTTGACGTAAGCGACATTTTCAAGACCCCACGCGGCTAAGTTAAAATGGGTGAGCCAGTGTTGTCCGGACTCAGAGCTTAAAGGGATCAACGGATCAGGTGTATCGCGTTCCATGGGTTCGGCTCCGGTGTCTTAGGTTTAGGCAATGGTAGACTATAATTAAACGCCATTATCCCTAAGACACCGTTAAGACCGACTTATTTAGCCTGATAAATTTTGTCTTTGTTGAGTTTATAGCTCCACGGCAGACYCGCATTTTTCCAGCCATCTTTCAGGTGCCGGACCGATACAACATCAAAACCAGCGCATCTTTTTTTAAGACCACGGGCCTTGAGTGCGGCCGCAATCGTGGCTTTTTAGGATGCCAATATCGTTGTTTTAGGGGGCAATAGAAGTGAAATTATGAGGTGTCGACGTCAATGGTTTTAGCATCAGAACCGGGACCATTGCGGGCTTTTTCGAYGGGAATGGTGCGCACTTCGACTTCGTGAAAAGGCCGTTCCAAATCGATGTGCAAAAGTCCGTTGTCTAACGTTGCACCGCTGATTTCGATGCCTTCGGCAACCACAAAGGCGCGTTGAAATTGGCGTTTGCCAATGCCCCGGTGCAGGTAAATGCGGTCTTTGTCGTCTTCGCTGGGTTTGCCGCGCACCACCAATTGGGTGTCTTCGACGGTGACCGATAAATCGTCCATGGTAAAGCCCGCCACCGCAAGGGTGATGCGAAGTTTGTATTCACCGGTTTGTTCAATGTTGTAAGGCGGATAGCCTTCGCCGGCTTTGGTGGCGCGATCCAATACGCGTTCCAAATGGTCAAAGCCCAGCAACAGGGGGCTGTTGAAAGCAAAATTACGAGACACTGTGCGTCCTCCTCTAAATCATGAGCGAGTTCTCTAGACCCTCAATTGAGGCATCTGTTGAGGCATCTGTTTTCAGGTCCATGACATCACGCAACCTGTAAGTCATTATAAGGTGGGCGCGCCAGAGGTCTTTGTCAAATCGGCTTAGCCCAAAAGCAAAGCATCGTCGTCGATTTCGCTGCCTTTGACTTTTTCAAACATGTGCAGCAAATCTTCGACTTTCAGGCCTTCCCGGTCTTTGCCGCTGACGTCTAAAACCACGCGGCCTTCGTGCAGCATCACCGTGCGGTTGCCAATGTCCAAAGCTTGGCGCATGGAATGGGTGACCATCAACGTGGTCAATTTGCGTTCCGATACAATGTTGCGGGTGAGGTCCAAAACCGACGCTGCCGTTTTGGGGTCAAGGGCCGCCGTGTGTTCATCCAACAACAAAATCTTCATGGGCTGCATGGACGCCATCAACAAGCTGACCGCTTGGCGCTGCCCACCGGACAACAATTCCATGCGGTCACCCAAACGGTTTTCAAGGCCAAGATCAAGGTGCGCGATTTTTTCTTGAAAGGTATCGCGCAGACATTGATTGACCGAAGCCCCAAAACCGCGTCTTTTCCCACGGGCATTGGCCAGCGCCAGGTTTTCTTCAATCGTTAAGTTGGCGCAACTGCCGCCCAACGGGTCTTGAAAAACCCGCGCCACCAATCCGGCGCGTTTGGCGGTGGGCCATGCGGTGACGTCTTGGTCGTCGATTAAAATTGAACCGGTGTCGGGGCGGAGCTCTCCGGCCAAGGCATTTAAAAAGGTACTTTTGCCGGCGCCGTTTGAGCCGATCACGGTGACAAAATCACCCTTAGGGATCACCAGATCAATACCCCGCATGGCTGGGGTTTCCATGGCGGTTCCCTCATTAAACGTCACGGCAATTTTTTTGACTTCGATCATTGCTTTTGCCCCTTTTTACGTTTGGACATAAACGGCAGGCGCATGCCGGGCAAAACCATCGCCAAGGTCACCAAAACGGCGGTGATCAGGTTTAAGTCTTGGGCTTTCAGACCGATCATGTCGGCGTTTAAGGCAAAGGCCACGGCCAAACGATATACGATGGACCCGATGATACAGGCCAAGGTCGCGCGAAACATGGTGCGGGTGCTCATCACGGCCTCGCCACCAATTACGGCGGCAAGGCCAACCACAATCACGCCGACACCCAAGGTCACATCTGCGGCCCCTTGGCTTTGCGCAAACAATGCTCCGGCTAAAGCCACCAAAGCATTGCTGAGCGCCATGCCGCCGATGATATAGCGGTTGGTRTGAATRCCCTGWGCATTSGCCATRCGGGGGTTKACYCCGGTGGCGCGCATGGCCAAACCAATTTCAGAATTYAAAAAGCGATCYARGGCCAGYTTRACRAKGATSASCARSCCAAAYARGGCRATYGGCAARACGATATARGWCGGTGTRTCCAARGMTTCCARMGGCGTGAAMACCGTRTTTTCSCCCARCAASGCRATGTTGGGSCGCCCCATGATGCGCAGRTTAATGGAATACARSGCRATCATGGTGAGGATCGACGCCAACAGATGTAAAATCTTTAAACGCACATTCAGCCACGCCGTGACAATGCCGGCTCCGGCTCCGGCCACGGCCGCCATAAAGGACGACAAAAAGGGATCATATCCATTGACGATCATGACGGCGGCAACGGCAGCGCCCAACGGGAAACTGCCATCAACCGTTAAGTCGGGAAATTGCAAAATGCGAAACGATATAAAGACGCCAAGCGCCACCAGTGCGAACAACAGTCCGACTTCGATGGCGCCTAAAAATGCAATCTGGCTCATGATTTGGCCCTCATGGTCTGGCCCTAACGAATGATTTCTTTGGCTTCGCTGATCAGCTTGTTCGACAAGGTGATGTTTTGTTTTTTGGCGGATTTAAGGTTGAGGTAAAGTTCGGTTTTAGCAACGCCTTCGACGGCCATGGAACCGGGTTTTGCGCCTTTAAGAATTTTCACGACCATGTGGCCCGTCTGACGGCCAACGTCGTAATAATTAAAGCCCGCCGCCGCGACGGCTCCGCGTTTAACCGAATCGGTGTCGCCCGCCAAAACAGGAATGCCGGCGTCGTTGCCGACTTTAACCACGGCTTCGAATGCGGAAATCACGGTGTTGTCGGTGGGAATGTAAATGACATCAACCTTGCCAACCAAAGACCGAGCCGCAGCCAGAACGTCGCCCGATTTTGTGGCCGACGCCACGGTGACTGTCATACCGACTTTGGGGGCCTCTGTTTCGATCAGTTTGACCAAGGATACAGAATTTGCTTCGCCCGGATTGGTGATGATGCCTAAACGTTTGGCATTCGGAACAACGCGTTTCACCAAAGCCATGTGTGCGGCAATCGGCGTCATATCGGTGACGCCCGTGACGTTTTTACCGGGGCGTTTCATGTTCTTGACCAGTTTGGCGCCCACGGGATCGGTGACAGCACTGAACACCACGGGAATGGTTTTTGTGTTGGCGATGATGGTTTGTGCGGATGGCGTTGCGATGGCAACAATCACATCTGGTGCATCGCCGACGAATTTTTTGGCGATTTGTGCGGCTGTGGCGGTATTGCCCTGCGCACTTTCAAAGGACCATTTCAAAGTGCTGCCTTCGACATAACCCGCTTCGGCCAAAACATCTTTCACGCCCCTGCGCACGGCATCCAGCGCGGGATGTTCGACAATCTGTGTGATCGCGACATATTTTTCGGCCGCAAAGGCAGATCCGGTGATGCCTAACGAGACAACAGTGGAGAGAACGGCCAAGCCGATGCGCATTGATTTCATGGTATTTATCCCTTGAGTTTACGGTTGTTCACAACTTAAGTGAAGCGTACTCAAACTCGGGCAGCATTGGCAATGCTTTTATCTTTAAAAGCTCTGTTTGATTTCAAAAAACAATCGATCATTTTCGCCGATGCCACTGAACGGTGCCCGCGTACCGTCGTGATAAGCAACCACGCCCCCGGTAACGCTGAGGGCATCTTTGATATCGTATTCGACCGAAAGCCTGGAAAAGCCGCCGCCGCTGGACAGTGGTGATAAACGCGTGGTCAGGGCCGTGATGTGCAGCCGATCACGCATATAATCTGCGGCAAAGCGCAGGGCATATTCTTGGGAATTTTCTTTTAAGCCTTCGTCTGCCAAAAGCGGGTTCCAATTGTGAAGGTGTCGATTGACCACTTCAAAACTGACACTGGCATCGGTCAGGCCTGTAAATTCAACACCGGCCAAGACATCGCTGCGGGCGAAATCTTTGCCGGGATCGCCCAAGGTTTGCAAACCAAAAGTGCTGGCGGCTTCGCCCTTGATCAACCAATTGCCCAAAGCCACATCGGCGGTGATACCCACCATATTGACGCGGGAATGGCGAATGCGATTTACGCCGTCGACGGTTTCTTTGTGTCCGGCGTCGTCATAGATGTTGGCCACGTGAAAGGATAAATCCCAACCGGAAAAATTACCGCGCAAACTGGCGGCCAATTCGGCGTTGCCCAACCCGTCGGCGGGCACATCATTTTCGGGTGCGCCACCGTTGGTGATGTCATAAGGACTGTTTGACGGAGCCAATCTGTTAAAGCGAATATGCGGTATCACCAAGGCGGTGGCAATCCAAGGCCCGGTGACATAATCGGCCCGCATCATGGTTAGGGGAAGGCGTAAATCTTCGATATCGACCATGCCGATTTCACGGCGGTCCAAAGGATTAACAACGTCCACCACGCGCAGATTTTCAGACGTGCCCCAGACAACGATTTGGCGGCCAACGGTGAGCTCTAAATTGTCGGTTAATTCGACACCAATATAAACTTCGCCAAGGTTGATGTCTTGTTCGAACGAGCTTTTGACCGGGACAGCATAATCGCTGCTGCCCCGCATTTGATAGATGGTTTCATGGGCGGCGGATACTTCGCCAACCACCCGCACGGGTACAGGCAGGGCATCGGGGAAGTTCCCCTTCAGCTTAAACGAAACCTTGGGCCGGGCGCGACTGAATTCTCGATAATCGGCATCCCCAACAGCAGGGGCGGGTTGAGCAAAATCATAAGCCGCCGAAAATGAAGCATACCCGGACAAGTTCCACGGTGAAGGGTCTTCTTCTTGGGGGATGATTTTTGTGGGTGTGGGGTCAGACTCAAAGCCGCCCAATACATCATCCAGCTCATTCGTTTGAGCAGGCTCATCAAACCCGCCCAAAGCGTCTTCCATAGATTGCGCGAATGCCATCGATGGTGAAGCCAATGTGAAGCCTAAGGCCGCACAAAAAAGAACAGAACGTCTCATACTTCTTACAGGCCTTTTTCTAAACGGCGCAGGGTAAACAGGCTGTCTTTTAAGTCTTGATTATATTTGATGTTGGAAAACGTTAGTTCCGTTTTGTGTTCGGTGACTTTGTTTTTCTTGGTGGTCATGGACATGGCGGTAACGGTCCAAACGCCCTCAATCTGTTCAAGCCCGGTGACGTCCAGATACTTTAATTTTTTGCCCGTATCGGTCCAATGCACGGCGCGCACCACGACAAAAATATCTTGGCGCACAAACAAGATGGATTTTTTGTATCCGGTCTCGGCGGCCTCTTCACGGGTTTTGGGCAAGGATTCAATCACCCATGTTTTGTGACCCCGGACTTCGGCTTCTTTGAGAATTTTAAACGTATAGGCATCCAAGTTTTTACGGGTCATATCGGAATAATTAAAATCCGATCCCATGAAACTTCCCGATTTATCGGTGCTGGCAATGCGCTTGGTTTTTTTCAAGGCAGGCAGGAACAACCACTGATCATCGTCTTTGGCAAAGGCATCATAATCATAGGTTAAAAAGGCCGTATCCTTGACATCCGCCGGGGACAAAAAGAACATGATGCTGCGGCGGTCTTCATCGCCGTTATCGACAATCAAATCCTTATCAAAAGTTTTGATTTTGCGTACACGATGATCGCCATTTTTGTCGATCATCAACATCTGCATTTGGGAAATGCGATTGTTACCATCATCACGGTCATCAACCTTGTTAACGATGTCGCGCGCGGTGAGTTCAGCAGCGTTCACCGCTTGAGATGCAAAGGTTAGGGCAAATGCTGCAAGAGCCAGAGTTGTTATTTTCATATCTAAGGTCCTGTTCAAAAGTCTGAATCGTCGGGGAGGATGTGGGTTTTGTGCAAAATAGCCATCAGCGCCGGGGCCAAGAACAAATCAGCCAGCAAGGCCAAAATAATCGACATGGCAACCAACCAACCAAAGTTAATCAGGTTGGACAACGTGGACATCATGTAAATGATAAAGCCCAGCGACAATACGATGGTGGTGACCATCATGGCGCGGCCCGTGCCCAACAACGTTTCGGTCACGGCGATTTGCACGCTTCCGGTTTTTTGATGGTAACGGCGATAATTGTGCATGAAGTGAATGGTATCATCCACAGCCAAACCAATCGCGATGGCGCCGATCAACATGGTGAACAGGTCCAACGGAATGGCGAACCAACCCATGATACCCAGTGTAATGATAATGGGCGACAGGTTGGGAATCATGCTGATCAGGCCAATGCTGGGGCTGCCCAAAAAGATCATCATCATGACGGTGATGACCACGGCAGCAATCACATAACTTTCCGCCATGGAAAAAATTGTGGCTTCCATGGTGCGGCCCAGCAAGGCGTTCATACCGGTCACAGAAATACCCACTTCGTCGCCCAACACAGCGCGGAACTCGGCGGTGATTTGCTCGTCGATTTCTTGCAAGTGAACGGCATCGGCCCACGGCATTTTGATGGTAAAGCGGGCTTTCCTGAATTGACTGTCGACGAAGTCTTCCATGTCATCAGACCCGGAATTTTCAAACAAGAACAATTCTTGGGCGATTAAATCTTTGTCAGTGGGGATTGTATAAAACGCATCGTCGTTGGCATGCAACGCGCGATTGGTTTCTTTGAGGATGTCGGCCAAGGACAAAGCTTTGCCGACTTCAATATAATCGCTGTCAAAGTTCAAGATATCGGTGCCAAGTTTATCCAGCCCAGCTAAAATTTTCGGATCATACAGGCCATTGACCTTTTTGGTATCGATCACAACTTCGATGGAACTGGCCCCTTTTAGGCGATCGTCAATCAGTTCGATGGCTTGACGAGAAGGTTCAGACGGGGATAGCCAATCAAACGGTTTGTGCGAAAATTTAAGTTGCGTCAGGCCGGCAACGGCAAYCACCAAAAGAATGGCCGTGACCCCCAAAACAACATTCGCGCGTTCAACGGAAAATTTCGAAATTGATTTTAAAAGATCATCCATGCGTTTGTGACGAGAGTGCGCGCGGTCGCTGGATTTTGCTTTTAAGGGCAACAAGGTCAAAGCGGCGGGCAGCAGGCTTAAGTTTAACAACAACGAAAGCATAATGCCCAACGCGGTGATGATGCCAAGGTCGGCAACCGGAGCGACTTCTGCTCCGGAAAATGATGCCAGACCTGCAGCCGTGGTGACCGAAGTCATCACGATGGGCAGGCCCGAATGACCCATGGTGTAAATCACGCTGTCTGCGCGGCTGTGACCACTTTGCACTTGGCGAAAGAAAATCGCCAAAAAGTGAACGGCGGCACCGACGCCAACCGCCAACAAAAACGAAGGCAAGATTTGCATGGGCAAGGTAAAGGCGCGCCCGGTCAACGGCAACAAGCCAAGGGTGCCCAACACCGACAAAACAACGATGATCAGCGGCAACACCACACCAGATGGGCGGCGGAACATGATGAACAAAACAACTCCAATGACGCCCAAGCCCATCAGGGTGAACCGCGCCATATTGGTTTGCATGGCTTTTTTCAAAGCATCGGCAACCACGGTCGAGCCAGAAGCATAAACTTTAAAGTTTGGTCCATCATAAGAATAAGCGATGCGTTCGACGGCTTCGACCAATTCGGAATTTTCTTTGTCCGATAAAAAAGCCCGTTCGACTTTTGTATCCCCGGTTGGTGCGGACAGATCGTCAAATCCACCCAAGGCATCTTCTTCGATGCCTTCGTGGGTGTAGACATCTGTGCGCATGACGATGGCGGTGATTTTACGATCTTCGGACAAGAATGTATTTTCAAAAAGCGGATTGGCATACGCGCGGGTGCGTTTTTCTTCAAACTCGGCGGGCGTGGTCGGCCACTCTTGGAACAGGTCTTCGACCAGCAATTCGTCTTCTTTGCCAAAGGTATTGCGAGCATTGATCAGGCTGGTGATGTCATCCAGATACGGGGTATTGTCGCGCAGTTCATTGTGAAGCTTTTTCAGCTTTTTTAAAAATGCCGGATCAAACACATCGTCGGTTTCAATCGCCACAACAACCAATTCATCGCGCCCAAACTGATCGCGAAATTCGTTATAGGCCAACAGGGCCGGGTCGTCTTTGTGCAAGAAACTTTCGGTCGCCGTATCCATGACGGTTTTGGGCAGGTTGGACGCCAGTGTGCCAACCACCATAAGCGACAGGAACAAAACCAACCAGGATTTGGCTGTGACAAAACGTCCATAGGCTTCAAAGCCAGTTTCGATGCGGGTGCGAAGATCTTTTACCATTAACTTATCTCTCGTATTTTCTTAAATTAGGATTTGCGGACGCCATTCAGCAAAACATCAGCGATGGCTTGGGCCGCATCGGGGAGGGTCATTTCGGTTTTTAGGGCTGAGCCATCGGGGGCAAGGGCTGCGACCCGGCGCCGAATAGGGCCGTTGCTGGCATAAAATGTACAGGCGCCAACCAAAGCCATGTGAACCAAAAAGGGATTAACGGGGCGAAAGCGTCCTTCTTTGACGCCTTGTTCCAAAGTCTGTCTCAGCGCGCCGACGATGCGGCCCATCAGGGGTAAAACATCGTCGGGTAAATTGTCCCCACCGCCGGCAATTTCGCGCAGCATAATGGCGGAAAATTGTTGGGGTTGATCGCCGTCCACCAAGATCGAGGCAAAAACACGGATGCGTTCTTCGACATCATCAACGGTGGCCAGCATTTGTTCCAGGCGTTTGACCTTGGCGGTGAAAATGCGTTTTAAAACGGCTTCGTACAACGCATCCTTATCGCCGATGCGGTAATACAAGGTGGCTTTGTTGACGTTCGCGTCCTTGGCAATTTCATCCATGCGCGCGCCTTCAAAGCCTTTGGCTGCAAACGCACGGGTGGCGATGTCTAAAATTTCATCGTTGGACGCCTTTGCGGGCGTTTTTTCGCGGCGGGAAGATAACGAATTCATAAGAAGGTCCTATATATTTAACCAAACAGTTAAACCAGTTGGTTAAATATATAGGGAAGCCCCCTTGATGTGTCAACCATACATTAGGGCATTCTCTAACATATTGAAATTTATTGACTTTCTTCTGGCTTGTGTTCGCGTGACCGGGCAATTATGATTTTTTCTTTGAGCGTTGCCGCGCTAAAGGGTTTGAAAATTACGCAGTCTGCGCCCTGTCTGACGGCCTCGGAAACCACGTCTCCGCTTTTATGAGCGGTCATCATAATGATCGGCAATTCATAACGCGACCGAGCGTGGCGCATTTCGTTGAGAAGTTCCAGACCGCTCATATCGGGCATATCCCAATCTGTGATGATCAATTCGACCGCGCGATTTGTCGTGTCTTTGTCAATCACTTGTAAAGCGGTGAGCCCTGAATCTGCGGTGAGGATGTGGCTATAGCCCAGATTGCTGACGATTTTGTGAACCAAGCGTAAATGAAAGGGCTCGTCGTCCACAATCAAGACATAACGATCACTTAAAATCGGGGCAGGTTTATCGGTCATGCGCAGCGGTCCTTAAAATACGATTTAGCTCTGGTGGAGTTTAAACCGATTACGTTTTTTTTTTAAAGGAATATACAAAATTATACCGTGAATGGGGTTCTTTTGGTGCGGGATGTCATAAAAGAGTAATGCCAATGCGAAAATAGTTATGTGTGGCTTCAAAAAGGGGAGCCGAGGGTAAACTGACGAGATCCGTTTTATATCTCATCTTTAACGGATTAATTTGGGGGGCTTTACGTCGGCCGTATTTCCTCAAAAATAACGCATGAATAAAATCGATAATAATGGGCCTAACTTGGAAGAATCTAGGAATGGTCAAAGCTACTCTCAGGACTTCTCCGCTGTTTTTGACGCCTCTGTCACGGCTCAGATGATGGGGATGACATGCGCGTCGTCGCCAACATCACCACCGGAAAACGATCGGTATTTGGCTATATATTTGGCCCGGTCTTCGCAAGCTTCGACAGCGCCCTTCAAGAACGCTAAATCCTTTGGCGAACAGTATCCCAACACTACAGATTCTCGGCCACCGGCAACGGCAATAGTACGATTATTGCAAAAAGGGAGTTTCTGCGTATAATAACGCTTTGAGAGTGTGGTTGTTTTAACGCAAGGCGGGTGACATGGTCGACGATAAGGTAAAGGCTAAAAAAGAAAATAAAGGTATTGGGCTCGCTTTGTCTGGTGGAGGATATCGTGCAGGCCTTTATCATTTAGGCTCACTTTGGCGTTTAAATGAACTGGGATGGTTACCAAAAATCGATGAGTATACAAGCGTGTCTGGTGGTTCGATTGTTGCCGCTTATCTGGCTATGCGTTGGGATGAACTGGATTTTGATGGCGTTGGAACGGCCTCTAATTTTCAAGACATCATTATAGAACCCCTGCGGGTGATGTTCGCGACAGGCATTGATATTAAAGCTGGCTTTATCGGCGTCTTTAACCCTTTTACGTCCGCTGCGGAACAGCTAATCAAAACGTATGATAAGCTTTTATTTAAAGGCAAAACTTTGCAGGATATTCCGGGGGAACGGCCAAGGTTTACGTTGTATGCAACGGGCCTGCAAACGGCTGTCAGCTTAAGATTTGCACAGCCTTATATGGCGGATTACCGCATCGGTAAAATTGACATTCCAGATATTTCGCTGGCAACGGTTGTTGCAGCGTCCAGTGGTTTCCCCCCCGTATTTTGCCCTGTGAAGCTTAAGTTTAAATCTTCCGACTGGTCTTATTTTAAGCAAAATGATGGCGGGAAGCCGGAACTTTTTGACAATGATGATATCAAAGAAGAGCTCCAGTTGGGGGACGGGGGCATCTATGACAACTTAGGTTTGGAACGTATTTGGAACAGCAAAGCAACCGTTTTGGTCAGCGATGCGGGGGGTAAGTTTGGTGTAAAACCCACCCTTGGTTTTGACTATTTAAGACGAGCCCTGCGCGTTGTTGACATCATGACCGAACAAACACGGGCGTTGCGCAAACGCAAACTGATTGATGATTTTACACAAAAGATCAGAGGTGGTGCGTATTGGGGCATTGCAACAGAGATTGAGAATTATCAGCTGGACCAGAACGGCAAGGCCCCGGCTTTGCTATCAGACAATCTTAAAACCGCCAGCATGAAAGACATCCGCACGCGTCTTAATCATTTTAAGGCTGACGAACAAGAACAGCTGATCGATTGGGGCTATGCCTTAACAGATGCCGCCATGCGCCGATATGTATTAGACGATGATGACCGCGGAAAACTCCCTTATCCAGACCGATTTGATGAATAATAATACATACTGAGAGGCTTTATTAGAGGGTCGCCATGTTCACTTTAGCGATCTGATGTTAAGCTAAATCTCTGGCTTCAAGTCCACCGGCTTGGATGATGAAATTAAGAATGGTGTTCAGGCCGTCGTTTTTTTCGACATTGGCAAAAACAAAGGGGCGATCTTGGCGCATGCGTTTTGCATCTTTCTCCATGATCTCTAAATTCGCCCCGACATAAGGGGCCAATTCAATTTTGTTGATGACCAAAAGATCGGACCGGGTGATGCCGGGACCACCTTTGCGGGGGATTTTTTCCCCGGCACAAACATCGATGACATAAATCGTAATGTCGGCGAGTTCGGGGGAAAACGTTGCGGACAAATTGTCCCCACCCGATTCAATAAAAATGATTTCAAGGTTTGGAAATTTGGTCGACATGTCTTGCACGGCGGCCAAGTTCATCGAGGCATCTTCGCGAATAGCCGTGTGCGGGCACCCACCTGTTTCAACGCCACAAATACGGTCTGCGTCCAAGGCACTTTCTCGCACCAAAAACTCGGCGTCTTCACGGGTATAGATGTCGTTGGTGATGGCGGCGATGTCGTACGTCTTGCGTAATTTTTGACACAGTGATTTTAACAGTGCCGTTTTTCCAGAACCAACGGGACCGCCAATGCCAACGCGCAGGGGATTGCTTGTCATGATCTAAATAACCTTGAATATTGAGTTTCGTGTTTCATGGACATCAGGTCCACACCAAAAGCCGCCGATCCTAAATCATCAGAACAACGCGCCAAACTTTCTGCCAAGGACCGTTCAATGACGGGTTCCAAAGACGCAATTATTTTTTGCCCATCGGTCTGGCCCAACGGCACCAAGCGCACAATGGCACTGACAATGTTCGCACCAAAGGCATGAAGATACGCCGCCAATGCCGCCTGCAAATCAATGTTAGAGGTCGCCGCCGCCACGGCAACCGATACGGCGTAGGACGGTTTGATGTTGTGTGTTTTTAAAAGTTTAGAAAACATAGAAATTTTGTCATCCGGCCAAGCCCGCAATACTCCGTCTATAAAAGCCTGGCCTTGGGCGCGAGCTTCTAGCCCCAATTCGGATGTACCTTTTAACGCATCGGCTTGAGTGGAAATCTGCATAAATTTATCAAAATCATTTTGTTCAACCGCCCTATAGGTGGCGACAAAAAGGTCGGCATCAATGCGGCCGGACCCAAATTCCAAGATAAAGGTTGTCCACGACTGGGCCGAGGCATAATCGAAAATCTGCCCACGTTCTACCGCATATTCACATCCATGAGAATAGGCGTATGCCCCCACGGGAAAGGACGGCGACAGCCACGCCAATAATTTAAGAAGGGCTCTATCCGTGAGCGTGGTCATGAGACGCTCCTTGTGCGGTATTATCATAGGCTCCGGATTCTGGAACAAACGGAGCCGATGCTCGCTGTGTCGTCGCCCCTAAACCTTCCAGCATATGCAGCAAAACATGATCGTATTGAATGCGTAGTTCACCTGATTTTAAAACTTCGATCGGAGTGTGGCGATTGCCTATATGCCACGCCAGACGCGCCGTGTGCTGGTTGTCTTTTCCCGTAACGTCCAGCACATCTTCTTGTGCGGCGACGACCTTCAATACGCCCCCATCTGATAACGCCAAGTCATCCCCGTCTTCAAACCGTGTGGCATGGGACAGGTCCAACAAAAACGCTTCGCCCGCATCATCGTGCAGACGAATGCGGCGGCGAAAGCGGTCTTCGAAATTTAAGGTTACGGTGCCTTTGACAACACTTTGATCTTGGTCAGCCTTAAAGATAATGTGCGTTACGCGGCGCATGGTGTGCTCCTAAAACAAAAAATAACGTTGCGCCATGGGCAGGATTTCGGCGGGTTCGCACGTCAACAATTCACCGTCCGCGCGGACCTCATACGTTTCGGAATCGACTTCGATTTTGGGTGTGGCAAAGTTATGGATCATGTCGGCCTTTTTTACCGTGCGACACCCCTTAACGGCGATCATTTCCTTGCTGGTGCCGTATCGTTTGGCAATGTCATTTTCCAAAGCGATTTGACTGACAAAGGTGACAGACGTTTGTGTTAGGGCCTTGCCGTAAGCGCCAAACATTTTTCGGTAATGCACGGGTTGAGGTGTGGGGATCGACGCATTGGGATCGCCCATGGCTGCGGAAATTATCATGCCGCTTTTGATCACCATGTCTGGCTTTACGCCGAAAAAAGCCGGATTCCACAATACCAAATCAGCCAGCTTTCCGGGCTCGATTGATCCCACATGTTTGGCGATGCCGTGGGTGAGGGCTGGATTAATGGTGTATTTTGCGATGTAACGTTTGACGCGGAAATTATCGTTGTCGCCGGTTTCTTCTGCTAACCGTCCGCGTTGACGTTTCATTTTATCAGCGGTTTGCCAGGTGCGGATCAACACTTCGCCAACACGGCCCATGGCCTGGCTGTCGGACGCGATCATGGAAAAAGCACCGATGTCATGAAGGATGTCTTCGGCCGCGATGGTCTCTTTGCGAATACGACTTTCGGCAAAAGCGATGTCTTCGGGAATGCGACTGTCCAAATGATGACACACCATCAACATATCCAAATGTTCATCGATGGTATTAACGGTATAGGGCCGCGTTGGATTGGTCGATGACGGCAATACATTTTGTTCGCCGCACACCGTAATAATGTCGGGGGCATGGCCGCCGCCCGCTCCTTCGGTATGAAAGGCATGGATGGTGCGACCTTTGAATGCCGCGATGGTATTTTCGACAAAGCCGGACTCGTTTAAGGTATCGGTATGAATAGCCACACCAATGTCGGTGTCTTCGGCAACGGTCAAGCACATGTCGATGGCGCTGGGCGTGGTGCCCCAATCTTCGTGCAGTTTAAGGCCACAGGCTCCGGCGCTGATTTGTTCCAACAATGCATCTGGACGCGATGCGTTACCCTTACCAAAAAAGGCCAAGTTCATGGGCAAGCCATCGGCCGCTTGGATCATGCGTTTCATATGCCATGGTCCGGGCGTGCAGGTTGTGGCGTTGGTGCCTTCGGCGGGTCCGGTGCCGCCGCCCAACATGGTGGTGATGCCCGAATGCAAAGCGTCTTCGATCAGTTGCGGACAGATCCAATGAATGTGTGCATCGATGCCACCCGCCGTGATGATGCGGCCTTCACCGGCGATGACTTCGGTGCCGGGGCCGACGATGATGTCGACGTCGGGTTGAGTATCGGGATTGCCCCCCTTGCCAATGCCCACGATGCGTCCACCGCGAATGCCGATGTCGGCTTTGATGATGCCCCAATGATCGACGATCAGGGCGTTGGTGATGACGGTATCCACCGCGCCTTGGGCTCGTGAAGATTGGGATTGGCCCATGCCGTCACGAATAACTTTGCCGCCGCCGAATTTTATTTCTTCGCCGTACGTGGTGCGGTCTTCTTCGACTTCGATGAACAATTCCGTATCGGCCAAGCGAACTTTGTCGCCTTTGGTGGGGCCGAACATGGCGGCGTACGAGGGTCTGTCAATTGAATAGGCCATGTTTAATCCTCTAACTTTCCATCAACGCGGGCATTAAATCCAATGGAAATACGGTCCCCGCCATAAGCAACCAAATCAACGTCGCGGGTTTGACCGGGTTCGAACCGAACGGCGGTTCCGGCCGGAATGTCCAAGCGAAAGCCTTTCGATAATTTACGGTCAAAGGTCAGGGCTGTATTGGTTTCATAAAAATGATAGTGGCTGCCGACTTGTATCGGGCGGTCACCTGCATTTGCAACGGACAGGGTTAAGGTTTCTCGCCCTGCATTTAAAATGATGTTGCCTTTGGCGGTGATGATTTCTCCGGGGATCATGATGATAGTCCTGTTAACGAATGGGTTGGTGAACGGTGACAAGCTTGGTGCCATCGGGAAATGTGGCTTCGACCTGAACGTCGTGGATCATTTCGGCAATGCCGTCCATGACTTGATCGCGGCTTAACACCTTGCCGCCGTCTTGCATCATTTGGGCAACGGTTTTTCCATCGCGCGCGCCTTCGACTACAAAATCGGTGATCAGGGCGATGGCTTCGGGGTGATTTAATTTTACGCCGCGCGCCAATCGTTTGCGCGCGACTTCGGCGGCCATAGAAATCAGCAGTTTGTCTTTTTCTCGGGGTGTTAATTTCATATTGTATACTCCTAATCACATGTGCCAAAGTCGTGGCATGGTTTGGGGAAGACCTTTAAGTTCATGGCGCATCGCCGCCCAATATTCGCCAAAACATTTTCGCAAATCTTGAGCTTCTAAGGCCATCCAACGGGTTACAAGAATGCCGTTGGTAACTGTCGCGGCACAGTTCACGCCATCGGGGGCCGTGCTTAAAAGAGCGCGGACAAAATCTAAATAATCACCGGCATCACCGCAGACCAAAATACTGGTGGCGGCACAGCGCGCCCTGTCAAATCCCGCCGGGTGATTTAATATCGATTTAATATCTTCGGATAAATACAAAGCATCCTGCCAAACTAACTTTCCATTTTGGCGAACGTCCCACGCATCGCGGACCAGCCCGGCGTCAAAACTTTCGCCCATGGCGGTGCGTCCAAACACCAATATTTCCGCGCCTAAAAACGTGCCGCCTGTGGCAACATCGACAGACGTTTTGCGGCGCAGACGGGCTTGATCAAAAACGATGGTTTCTTGGGGCAACCATTCCAGCCATGCATTTTCGCCAACCGTCAAATCGGCCTCAAAAATAGTATCTGGGCCATTGGATCGATAAATTTTTTCGGCGGCTTGGCCGATGACTTGAACGTTGGTATAAGCATCTAGTTTAACCTCAATGCTTAAACGGTCGCCGCCGACCAGCCCGCCCGACGTCGTGACCAAGGCGGCTGATAAAATATCGTCCTGCGCAGCGTTTGGAAACAGCACGCGCAACGGCGACGTCTGATACAGGTCGGCCAAATGGGTTTTTCCACCAGAGTTTGCAAACGCCAATTTTACGGCGCCCGTCATGCCTTGGCTTTGGTTGTTGAGGGTCTTAGACGGTGAGGTGACGACGGACATCATCTTCCACCATTTCAGCTTTGCTTCCGGCCATGACGACTTCGCCCCGGTCCATTACGCAATAGGCATCGGCTAAATCTCTGGCAAATTCAAAATATTGTTCGACCAACAAAACCGCCATGTCCCCGCGCGACGCCAACAAGTCGATGACCCGCCCGATGTCTTTGATGATGGACGGTTGAATGCCTTCGGTGGGTTCGTCCAAGACCAACAATCGTGGCCGTGTGACCAACGCGCGGGCGATGGCCAGCTGTTGTTGCTGACCGCCGGACAGGTCTCCGCCTCGGCGGTGGAGCATGTCTTTGAGTACTGGAAACAATTCAAATATTTCGTCGGGCACATGACGCAACGACCTAGGCAAGGGGGCAAACCCGGTGCGCAGATTTTCTTCGACACTCATCAACGGAAAGATTTCGCGGCCTTGGGGAACATAAGCAATGCCCCGGCGTGCCCGTTCATGGGGTTTCAGTTTTGTAATGTCTTGGCCTTCCCATTCGATGGTCCCGCCGCTGGTGGCTTGTTGACCGACGATGGCGCGCAGCAGTGATGTTTTGCCAACACCGTTTCGCCCCATGATACAGGTCACCTGACCAATTTCCGCCGATAACTCTACGCCCCGCAAAGCTTGTGACGCGCCATAGTGAAGATCAATTCCTTGTACGTTCAACATTTTCTTAACGCCCCAAATACACTTCAATAACTTGTTCATTGGCCTGAACATTTTCCAAACTGCCCTCGGCCAATACCGAACCTTCGTGCAAAACATTGACCCGACAATCCAGCGCTTTGACAAAGTCCATATCGTGTTCAACCACCACAACGGATCTGGTTTTGGCAATGTCTTTTAACAGTTCGGCGGTGGTGGCGGTTTCCGCGTCGGTCATGCCCGCGACCGGTTCATCCACCAACAACAAGTCGGGTTTTTGCATCAGCAGCATGCCGATTTCTAACCACTGTTTTTGACCGTGGGAAAGAGCCCCGGCAATTTTATTACGGTGGATGGCTAATGAAGTTTGCTTAAGTGTTTCGTTGATGTGATCCAACTGGTCCGATTGCAATTTGAAAAATAAGTTTTCATGAGGCCGGCGATTGCCGGCCAAAGCCAATTCTAAATTGTCGAACACGGATTGATTTTCAAACACCGTTGGTTTTTGAAATTTTCGACCGATGCCTAAATTTGCAATGGCGGCTTCGTCCAATTGGGTCAGGTCAACATTACCACCAAATATAACGTCGCCTTCATCGGGGCGCGTTTTTCCGGTGATGACATCCATCATGGTTGTTTTGCCCGCACCGTTTGGTCCGATGATGGCGCGCATTTCGCCTTCGTTGACATAGAGGCTAAGATTGTTCAGAGCCTTAAATCCGTCAAAACTGACCGACACGCCATCTAAATAAAGAATGCTTTTGACTTCTTGAGTATGGCTCATCGGCCTGATCCTCCTTTGACGTAATCATAGGGCCTTAAGTATTTCGCCAGACGCAATCGATAACGCTCATAGCCTTCGATGATGCTCTTGGTGCCGACGATGCCCTTGGGTAAAAATAAGGTGGCGACAATAAACAGACCACCCAACATGAACAGCCAACCTTCGGGAAATGCTCCGGTGAAATAGGTCTTACCGTAATTGACCGCCACGGCCCCAAGGATAGGCCCAATCAAAGTTCCGCGTCCGCCCAGCGCCACCCAGATAACAATTTCGATGGAATTCGCGGGCGCAAATTCCGATGGATTGATGATGCCGACCTGCGGCACATACAACGCTCCGGCGACGCCCGCCAAAACACCTGATACGGTGAAGACAAACAGTTTGTAATATTCAACCCGGTAGCCTAAAAAACGAGCCCGACTTTCGGAATCTCTGATCGCCACGATGACCCGGCCCAACCGGGAATCCACAATCATGCGACAAATTAAATAGCCCCCAATGACCGCCATGGCGGACAGGAAAAACAACGTTGCGCGCATGCCATCGGTTTGCAGGCTGAACCCCAAAATATCTTTAAAATCGGTGAGGCCATTGTTGCCGCCAAAGCCCATGTCGTTTCTGAAAAAAGCCAGCAGCAAAGCATAGGTCATGGCTTGGGTGATGATCGATAAATACACGCCCGTGACGCGGGACCGAAAGGCAAACCAGCCAAAGATAAAGGCCAGCAATCCCGGCACCAACAGAGCCATCAAAACCGCAAAGCCAAAGCTATCAAAACCGTACCAATACCAGGGCAGTTCTTGCCAGTTCAGGAACACCATAAAATCAGGAAGTTCAGCATTACCATACACACCGCGTTCGCCAATTTGACGCATCATATGCATGCCAATGGCGTATCCGCCCAGCGCAAAAAATGCACCATGGCCAAGGCTTAAAATGCCGCAATAACCCCACACCAAATCGACGCTTAAGGCCAACAAAGCATAAGTTAGGTATTTGCCAAACAACGCGACAACATAACTGGGCACATGAAAGGGTGAGCTTTCGGGAACCCATAAATTTAAAATCGGCACAAGGAACGCGGCGATCAAAAGAAGCCCCAAAACATTACGGGCGAGGCGATCATTGCCAATGCGCATGATCAGCGGTTTTCTGGCGAGTGTCATGTCAATTCTCCACCGCGCGGCCCTTGAGGGCAAACAGCCCCCGTGGACGTTTTTGAATGAACAAGATGATGCCGACCAAGATGAAGATTTTCGCCAACACGGCCCCGGCGTACGGTTCCATGAATTTGTTCAAGATACCCAGCGAGAATGCGCCGACTAAGGTTCCCCATAAATTGCCAACGCCGCCAAACACCACGACCATAAAACTATCGATGATGTAAGCTTGGCCCAAGTTTGGGGACACGTTGTCGATTTGGCTGAGCGCCACGCCCGCCATGCCCGCAACGCCAGACCCCAAGCCAAAGGTTAAGGCATCAACCCAACCGGACCGAATGCCCATGCTGGATGCCATGGCACGGTTTTGGGTGACCGCGCGCATTTGCAAACCAAACATTGTTTTTTTGGCGATCACGGCCAACATGGCCAAAACGGCCAGGGAAAAAACAATGATCCAAATGCGGTTATAGGTCAGCACCAACCCGGTTGATGTTTCGATCGCGCCGGACATCCACGACGGGTTGCCGACTTCTTGGTTGGTGGGGCCAAAGATCGACCGCACCATTTGCTGCAGAACCAAACTGACACCCCACGTTGCCAACAGCGTTTCCAAAGGACGCCCATATAAAAAGCGAATGACGCCGCGTTCAATGGCAATGCCCACGGCGCCGGTAACCAAAAAAGCGGCAGGTACGGCGACGGCCAGAGACCAGTCAAAGGCCTCTGGAAAATGGCTTCGAAACAGGTCTTGCACGATGAAAGTCGTATACGCGCCTATCATCACCATTTCGCCATGCGCCATGTTGATCACGCCCATCACGCCAAACGTAATGGCCAAGCCAACGGCGGCCAATAAAAGCACAGATCCCAACGATACGCCTTGGAATAAATTACCCAGAACCGCCCATTTTGAAAGCTGACTTTCAACGGTTTTATGAGCGTCTTTTATGGCTGCAAAAACGGCGGCGTCTTTTTCAATGGGGTGTCCGTTGTCATCTAAAAACGAAAGTTTTCCCAACAAAGAAGCGACATCGGGATTGGTGAAATTGGCGAGGGTTTTGGCTGCCGCAATGCGGGCCGAACTGTCTTTGGAATGTTCCAAAACAATGGCCGCATGGGCGCGGGTTAATCTGGATTTAACGTCTTCGTTTTCTTCGCGGGACAGAGCTCGCTCTAGTAAACCGAGCATCGCTGGGTCGCTGGCTTTGAAGACTTTATCGGCGGCGCTGAAACGCTGATCGGCATCCGCGCTCATTAACGTGAGACCGCCCAACAAGCCCTTTAGTTTTCCGCGCAATTTGTTGTTGATGCGAATTTTTTTGAGGGCATTTTTTTTTGTCTCGCCAAGATCAGCCCCGGTCAGGGGTGAGCTGAGGATATAAACTTTTCCGGATTTTTTAGCGATGAAAACTTCGCCATCTGATTTTTGATAAAACAGTTCACTGTTCAACAGGGCTGTCAAAACGGTGACGGTGCGCTCATGCCCGGTGGCGGCCAAGGCTTCGGCGGCGCGACCTTTGTCTGAATAGCTTTTTGCGTTGAGCGCTTGAACACCATCAGCAAAATCAATCGCCAAAGCCGGACTGGAAAACAGAACCGCAAACGTGGTCACGATCAGGGCTAAATGTAATTTAAATTTCGGCATGAACATCGCCTTCATCTTATAAAAAATATAGGTTTAAAAAACTGCCGGGGCGAAAATTTAAAATCTAATTTCCGCCCCGGATCGTTTTTGTTTTGAAAAGGCCAGGCCTTATTGGGCCGCGTATTTAGCCACAGAACAATTTCCGCAAGCCCAAGGATAGGTCCAATCGGATTTTAGCTTTGCGCTTTGGGGAATGAAGTCAGACCAAGCATCGCCTTTGACAACGCCGTCTGTTTCCCACACAACATCAAACTGACCGTCGTCTTGGATTTCGCCGATGACAACAGGTTTTGACAAGTGGTGGTTGGTGTTCATAACAGCCATGCCGCCAGTCAGGTTTTTGACTTTTTGGCCGTACATAGCTTGGCGAACCGCATCAACGTCTGTGGTGCCGGCTTGTTGAACCGCTTGGCCCCACATTTTAAAGCCAATGTAAGTTGCTTCCATTGGATCGTTGGTGACGCGGTTGTCGTCTTTGATGAATTTTTTCCACGTGCTGATGAATTTTTCGTTTTCAGGAGATTCAACGCTCATGAAATAATTCCACGCAGCCAAGTGACCAACCAAGGGGCCCGTGTCCAATCCGGCGAGTTCTTCTTCACCAACGGAAAATGCGATCACGGGAATGTCTTCGGCTTTGATGCCTTGGTTTGCGAGTTCTTTATAAAAAGGCACGTTGGCATCACCGTTGATGGTGGAAACCACGGCGGTCTTTTTGCCTTGGGACGCGAATTTCTTTACGTCGGCAACAATGGTTTGCCAATCAGAATGGCCAAACGGAGTGTAGTTTTCCATGATGTCCGCATCGGAAATGCCTTTGCTGTTCAAGTAAGAACGCAGAATTTTGTTGGTGGTCCGAGGATACACATAATCTGTTCCCAATAAGATAATGCGTTCGGCTTTGCCGCCGTCTTCGCTCAACAAATAATTAACCGCGGGAATGGCTTGTTGGTTCGGGGCTGCCCCGGTGTAAAAAACGTTGCGCGAGCTTTCTTCGCCTTCGTATTGAACGGGGTAAAACAGCATGCCGTTCAATTCTTCGATCACAGGCAAGAGCGATTTACGAGAAACCGAAGTCCAAGCGCCGAAAATGACATCAACCTTATTTTTGGAAATCAATTCACGGGTTTTTTCCGCAAACAAAGGCCAGTTCGACGCAGGGTCAACGACCACGGCTTCAAGCTGTTTGCCCAAGAGGCCGCCTTTTTTATTTTGTTCTTCGATCATCATCAACACGGTGTCTTTAAGTGTTGTTTCCGAAATCGCCATGGTTCCGGACAAAGAATGCAAGACGCCGATTTTGATGGTTTCGGCCGCCTGTGCCATGCCGGAAAGGGCTGTTGTTGTCGCAAGTACGCCTGCGCCAATCAGAGTACGAATAGTGTATTTCATTTTTCAATACGCTCCAT
This sequence comes from Rhodospirillaceae bacterium, assembly GCA_002401565.1. Classification (GTDB taxonomy): domain Bacteria; phylum Pseudomonadota; class Alphaproteobacteria; order Rhodospirillales; family Magnetovibrionaceae; genus JANLGW01. The sequence continues at coordinate 15,004 of NVTL01000009.1, read as the reverse complement.
AAAGGGTTGTTGTTGCACCGTCGCCATAAATGCAAAGAGCGTGCCAGAGGATTTCTTTTACAGAGAGTTAGAAATAATCATTATAAATCAATATGATGTGAAAATATTTGGAATGTATCTTACTTATAATTAAAGACGGCAACCGGTATTCCTGCCTATTTATTCAGCAATAAATATTCTGTGTCTAAATATTAGGCAGAAATAGCTTAATGTTTTCCGTGTCTTGACTTCGAATGCAAAGACCGCAAAAACTATACCCGGTGAGTTTCGGCTCATCATGGGGTTGTTGTTGCACCACAGCACAATCCCAAGGCCCCGGAGGCGAGCAATCGCGTCCGGGGTTTTATTTCTTAAGGGAGGTAATTTTTACGGGCAGTCTGGGGCCAACAGTTGGGTTTTGAGCCAATTGATTTCACAGCGCAGATAACGCCGCACCCACAAGCTGCCTGTGAACGGTTTAAGGCCCGCGCGCAGGGCGGCTTGTCGTTCATCATCTGTATAAACGTGGGTTTGGCAATAGGTTGCGGGCTGATCTGGTTTGCGTGCGGTTTGGTCAGGGCAAGAGGCTTGTTGTTTTTTGACCCAAAATTTTTCAAGGTGCGCGCGATACCTTTTAAGACAGACCAAGGGCGTTGGTGATGTTTGCTCTGCACATGATTTAGGGGCCAACAGATACCCGTGTTCAAAAAAAACAAAACGGCGCTCTAACGGAGGACCCGGACGAAAAGAGCTTGTTTTGCCTGATTGTGAGCCTTCACGCGGCGCCGATGGCATGGCGGTTTGATGGATCACAATGTCTAATTCAAGCTGGTCTTTAAACCTTCGCAACTTAATGGCATTGATGGTTTTAAAATGTGGAGCGCTGAGCGTCGCATGCCAAATGGACGTATAAGTCCCCTGTTCATCTTGGACCAAGGCGTCGACGTATTGGGCTCTCTGATCCTTTCGCCATTTAACAAACAGTGCGGGCCTTTTATATGAGGTTGGTTTTTTGCAATCTTTTTTTGGCGAACTAAATTGTATAGAACGTGGGGTGCCTTGAAGATCGGCCCAGCCCAAACACACGATGTTGTGCGCCGCCTTATCAAGGCTGGAGCGCAGGTTTGGGGGGGAAGACGCGGCTTGGGCTCCCCAAGAAACGCTATAAAACAGGACCAAAATAAAGCAGGAAAAACGCATGAAAAACCTATGACCGTATGAATTAAGTCTGAACCATTCCCAGTATAAAGACTTGTCCGTTGCTGACCAGTCTCGCTTTCTTTTTTGTGCACAATCGGTGTAAGCTTAAAATTCACATCAAAGCAGATTAAGGAACGAACATGGTTGAACGTGCTGTATTGGCCGGGGGATGTTTTTGGGGGCTGCAGGATTTAATCCGAAAGTTGCCGGGTGTTTTTTCCACGCGGGTTGGCTATACGGGCGGCGATGTTCAAAATGCCACGTATCCTAACCATGGTACTCATGCGGAAGGCCTCGAAATTGAATTTGATCCAGAGCAAATATCGTACCGCACACTTTTAGAATTTTTCTTCCAAATCCATGATCCCAGCACGGTGAACCAACAGGGCAATGACCGGGGAACGTCTTATCGATCCGGCATTTATTACGTCGACGAAGAGCAAAAACAGGTCGCGCTGAAAACGATTGAGGCCGTAAATGCTTCGCGACATTGGCCCAACAAGGTGGTCACCGAAGTCAAACCAGCAGGTGATTTTTGGTTGGCCGAACCGGAACACCAAGATTATTTGGAAACGCTACCAAACGGGTACACCTGCCATTTTGTGCGCCCAGATTGGGTATTGTAAGTTTCTTCTGGTCCGAAAATTTGCTATGAGTTGAGGGGATGAAAAAAGGGAAGGGGCATTTTTTTCATGAGGGGCATTTTGTATAAGGGCTTTCGTATCGCCATTGGGCTGTTGAGCCTGATGCTGGTCATGGGCTTTTCTGCGGACAGTTTTGCGGCGGATAAAGTCTTAAAACTGGGCGTATTGGCGAAACGTGGCGAACAACAAGCCTTTAAACAATGGGCCCCCACGGCCGACTTTCTCAGCCAAAAAATCGAGGGGTATACAATCGAATTGGTGCCTTTGGGCTTTGACGAAATTACGCCAAAGGTCGCGGGCGGTGACGTCGATTTTTTGCTGGTGAACCCCTCTATTTACGTGGAAATGGAAACCCTGTACGGCACCAGCCGTTTGGCGACGTTAAAAAACCGTGGCCCCGACGGGCGTGCGTTGACGGTTTTTGGCGGCGTGATCCTTGTCAAAGCCAGCCGCAATGATATTCACTCCATCGCAGACTTAAAAACCATCACTTCGTTTATGGCAGTGAAGGAAAATTCTCTGGGTGGTTTTCAGGCGGCGTGGTTCGAACTCAAAAAAAATGGCATTGACCCCTATGCCGATTTTGAGGCCTTGGTTTTTCGCAGCAAACATGACGCGGTTGTTTTTGCCGTGGGCAATGGTGAAGTCGACGCGGGCACCGTGCGCACCGACACCCTGGAACGCATGGCCGCAGAAGGCAAAATTAATCTGGATGATTTTAAGGTCATCGGCACCGGATACGGTCAAGGCATTGAAAGCTTTCCCTATAAAATCAGCACCCTGCTGGTGCCAGAATGGCCCATGGCAAAACTGGCCCATACGCCGGATGATGTCGCCCAAAAAGTCGCAATTGCTTTGTTGGAAATGCAGGCCACCGATCCGGCCGCACAGGCGGGTAACAATGCGGGGTGGACGGTTCCTTTAAATTACCAACCCATTCGCACGTTGATGCAAAATCTGCGCATCGGCCCGTTTCGTGAATTTGGCCGCGTGTCTTTGTCCATGTTGTTTGAAGAATATTGGCGCTGGATTGTGGCCTTTACCATTTCGTTCACGTTTATGGCCGGGCTTTTAACGTATGTCGCAAAACTATACCGAAAGCTTAAAAATTCAGAGCAAAGCCTGAAACTTGAAATCAACGAACGCCAAAAAGCAGAAGAAAAACTGGCCGAACATGGCGGCAAGCTTGAAGTCCAAATTGAACAAAATTTAGCGGCTTTGGCTTATCTGGAAAAAATCCGGAAGTTTCATGAGTTAACATCGTTGCTGATCACCACGCTTGATCCCCGCGATTTGCTGCAGAAAGCTTTGGACCGGGTTGTTGATCTGAGCGAGTCAAAAATTGGCGGTATTTATCTGTTGGAAGAAACAGAGCAGGCTGTGTACCCCTTTGTTTTTCACGGTGTCAGTGCCGCGTCGATGAGCTCTGTGGGTTTGCGCGATTCCCTTCCGGCACAAGTTGCCGCCGATCAAACTGTGCGCCATATACAGGACCTGCCCGAAGACGCCGCGCCCACCATCGATTTGGGTCTCAGCAAACATCATCCCAAAGAATTACTGGTGCTGCCGATGCTGTCGAAAGGTAAAACCCTTGGCATTATCATTCTGGGCACCTTCAAGCAATACACCCCCGAAGACGTCGAAGTGTTAACGCACATGTCCGATCAGATTTCGATTATGTTGGAAAATGCATTGTCGAATGAAGAGTTAGAGGTGTCCAGACAATCGGCAGAACAAGCCAACAAAGCACGCGGGAAGTTCCTCGCCAACATGAGCCACGAAATCAGAACCCCCATCGGGGCCATCATTGGTTTGTCGCATTTAATGTTAAAAACCAAACTTGATGAAAAACAACAGGACTATTTGGAAAAAATAGATTTTTCATCTAACGCCTTGTTAGGGCTGATTAACGATATCCTCGATTTTTCAAAAATAGAAGCCGGAAAATTGGATATGGAACACGTTGATTTTAAAATCGGCACTGTTCTAAAAGGCCTCGCGACTTTGATCGAAACCAAGGCTGCAGAGAAAGGTTTGTCGGTGGAGGTTTCGTGTGCCGACGATGTGCCAACAAATTTGGTGGGCGATCCTTTACGGTTGGGACAAGCCCTGACCAACCTTGTCGGAAATGCCATCAAATTTACCGACCACGGCAACGTGAACGTGTCCGTGGCCTTGGAAAGTCAAAACAAAAACGAAGCTTGTTTGCGTTTTGAAGTGACCGACAGCGGCATCGGTCTCACGCCGAAACAAATGAGCGGTTTGTTTAAATCCTTTTCTCAAGCCGATGCTTCGACCACGCGCAAATATGGTGGCTCGGGTTTGGGGCTTGCCATTTCCAAAAAACTTGTGGAACTGATGGGTGGCGAAATTGGCGTGGTCAGCACGTTGGGCAAAGGCAGTTGTTTTTTCTTCACCGCGACATTTGCCTTGGCCGCCGTGAAGGGCGAACAGGCTCATTTGCACCGCAGAGATACGGACCCAAAACACCAAAATTTGGATGGCCTGCGCGGCCGTCATATTTTGTTGGTGGATGACAATGACATCAACCAGATGATTGCGCGTGAATTGTTAGAAGACAAAGGGGCCATCGTATCGGCCGTCAACAATGGCGAAGACGCCGTGCAAGCCTTAGGCAACAGAACGTTTAAATTTGATCTTGTCCTGATGGATGTTCAGATGCCGATCATGGATGGCTACACGGCGACCAAAATTATACGCAATGATTTGGGGCAAAGGACCTTGCCGATTATTGCCTTGACCGCTCATGCTATGGAGACGGAGCGCACCAAGGCGCTTGCCGCCGGCATGAATGACTTTGTCACCAAACCGATTAATCCCGATATTTTGTTTGCAACCATTTTGAAATGGATTGGGCAGAAAGAACCGGCGGACAAATCGGTGGCTTCATGCCTTCCAGCCCACTTGCCGCCTTTTAATCTTGAGATTGCTCTGGAGCGCTTGAACGGTAAAAAAGATCTTTTGTACAAGGTTCTGGTGAAATTTAATGTGGCCTACGGCGATGTGATGCCCAATTTGAGGAAAATGGTGGACAACAAACACTATAGTGAAGCATCAAGACTGGCCCACACATTGATGGGCAGTGCGGGCATTTTAGACGCCAAAGACGTGTGCACCCACAGCAGTAAACTTGAAATCGCCTTAACCGAAAATAAAATGGACCAAATTGGCGATTTGCTCGATAACTTAGAAACGGCTTTGGCTCCGGCAATAAAGGCCGCGGCTTCCTTGAAAATGTGATACTATTGAGGCATTGGGGGGCGGTCCATAACGGGTGGAAAAAATGGCAAATATTTTAATAGTCGATGACGATGAATTGCACCTCGACATTTACGAGGGCATTTTAAAAGATCTTGGTCATGAGATCACCTTTGTCACGCGCGGAGCCGTGGCGGTGGAGGCCGCTCTTGCCGATCCCCCTGATCTGATCATCATGGATATCCAAATGCCCGAAATGTCTGGGTTTGAAGCCATGCGCCGCATGCGCCAAGAAGATACGCTGAAAAACACACCTATTTTGGCGGCGACGGTTGTCGCGGACCCTAAGTCTTATGATGAAATATATGAATCCGGGGCGACGGGTTATATTTCAAAACCAATAGATGCAAAACAGCTGATCAGTCGCCTCCAAGAAATGCTGTCTTAGTATAATTTCAAAAGTATTTTTGTAGAAATTCACCGAATTGTGATAAGAATCCTTATCCCTTGGACTTTCACAAAAAGGATGCCTTGTGCCTGAAACTCCGCTCAACGCTCAAATTAAATCCCCATCCCGCCAAACGCTTGAATCTGCGGTGGTTCGTTTTTCCGGTGATTCCGGTGATGGCATGCAAATCACCGGGGGCCAGTTCATGCTGGCCACGGCCGTGGCGCAAAACAACCTGTCGACGTTTCCCGATTATCCGTCTGAAATTCGCGCCCCCATTGGCACCACGTTTGGCGTGTCGGCTTTTCAAATCAATTTTGGCTCGCGCGTTATTAAAACCGCAGGCGATAATTTTGATGTTTTGGTGGCGATGAACCCGGCTGCGTTGAAAGTCGAACTGGCGGGCTTAAAGATCGGCGGCATCATTCTTTTAGATGTTGGCTCTTTTCAAGAGCGCAACATCCACCGCGCCAATTACGAAATTGATCCGCGCACCGATGGCAGCTTAGACGCTTACCGGGTGATTGAATTGGATATTTCCAAGCTGACCCTTGATGCGGTCGCAAGCCTTGGCTTGTCGAAAGAAAAAGGCTTGTCGAAAAAAGAAGCTCTGCGGTGTAAAAACTTTTGGGCGCTGGGCTTTGTCTATTGGATGTTTGATCGTCTGCGCACCCCCACCGTAGATTGGTTGAAAACCAAATTTGCCAAACGTCCACAAATTGCCGCAGCCAACATTGCCGCATTGAATGCCGGGCATGCCTTAGCCGAAACCATGGAAATTTCAGACGGCCTGAGCAGTTTTTCTGTCGCCAAAGCTCCGAATATTGAACCGGGCTTGTACCGCACCATTACGGGTGCCGAAGCCATGGCTTGGGGTCTTGCCGTTGGGGCAAAACTGGCGGACTTAAGGCTGGTCTTTTGCTCGTATCCGATTACGCCTGCGTCCCCTGTCTTGCACGCTTTGTCGCACATGGTTGAACACGATATCGTGACCTTTCAGGCCGAAGATGAAATTGCGGCCGTGTGTGCCGCCATTGGCGCGTCGTATGCGGGGTCCTTGGGCGTGACGTCCAGTTCCGGTCCCGGCATTGCCTTAAAAGGCGAAGCTTTGGGCTTAGCCGTCAGCACCGAACAGCCGTTGGTGGTGATCAATACGCAACGTGCCGGACCGTCCACCGGGCTGCCCACCAAAACCGAACAATCTGATTTGTTGCAGGCCCTGTATGGCCGTAACGGAGAGGCACCAATTGTTGTGATTGCGGCGCGGTCACCGGGCGACTGTTTCAACGTCGCCATCGAAGCCAGTAAAATCGCCACCAAATATATGACGCCCGTGATGGTCCTCAGCGATGGCTATATCGGCAATGCGTCTGAACCTTGGTTGATTCCCGACATTGACCAGCTGGAAAAATTCCCCATCAATCTGCACAAAGAAGGCGAATATTTTGATTCCACCGTGCGCGATGAGGTAACCTTGGCGCGGCCTTGGGCAATTCCCGGAACGCCGAATTTAGAACACCATATTGGCGGCTTGGAAAAAAGCTATGAAACCGGTGAAATTTCGTCTGACCCTCAAAACCATCAAAAAATGACCGACCTCCGCGCCGCAAAAATCGACGGCGTGGTCCGTGATATTCCCGATCAACATGTTGAATCCGGCGCAGATAGCGGCAAACTGGTGATCGTTGGCTGGGGTTCAACATACGGCCCGATCAGCCGCGCCGTGAACAATTTACAAGAGGCCGGGGTCGACGTCAGCCATGTACACGTGCGCCACATCTGGCCGTTGCCGCAAAACTTGGGTGATTTATTAGCCGGGTTTGACCATATCTTGGTGCCAGAAATGAACTGCGGGCAATTTGTCAAAGTGTTGCGCGATCAGTACTTGTTAGATGCTAAAGGTTTGAACAAGATGACCGGACAGCCCTTTAAAATCGTTGAGTTGGAAGACGCTATTCGCGCCCATTTGGAGGCTGCAAAATGAGTGATATAAAATTAACAGCCAAAGACTTCGTCTCCGATCAAGAAGTGCGCTGGTGTCCCGGTTGTGGTGATTACGCGATTTTAAAAGCCGTGCAGCGGACCTTGGCGGATGTCGAAGCCAAAACCGAAAACACCGTATTTGTATCGGGCATCGGCTGTGCAGCGCGTTTTCCCTATTATATGAAGACCTATGGTTTTCATGGCATTCACGGCCGTGCGCCGTCCATTGCCACGGGCATTAAACTGGCCAACCCAGATTTGGATGTGTGGGTGGTCTCTGGCGATGGCGATGCTTTGTCGATTGGTGGCAATCACTTTGTTCATTTGGTGCGGCGCAATGTTGATGTGCAGTTTTTGCTGTTTAACAATGAAATTTACGGCCTCACCAAGGGGCAGTTTTCACCCACGTCTCGGGTCGGGACACGTTCGCCGTCAACGCCCCATGGCAGCATCGAAAACCCTTTGTCCGCCGCGCTGGTGGCTTTGGGGGCAGGCGCGCATTTTGTGGCGCGCGGTGTGGACAATGCGCAAAAGCAACTGGTTGCGACCTTAACCCGCGCGCATGCGTTCAAAGGCACGTCCTTTGTCGAAATTTTCCAAAACTGCATCGTCTTTAATGACGGTATTTTCACCGAATTCACGGCTAAGGACAAAGTGGCCGTCAAACAGGTTTATGTGGAACATGGCAAACCCTTGTTGTTTGGCAAAGACCATGCCCTTGGTTTAAGAATCAAGCCCGGCACATTGTCTTTGGAGATTGTCACCTTGGGTGAACAGGGCATCAGCGCAGACGATATTTTGGTCCATGACGAGACCGATCGCGCTCTGGCGGCGCTGTTGGCCGATATGAACGGTGATAAACTGCCCATCGCCATTGGCGTATTGTATTGCAAACCCGGTCATATTTTTGAGGTTGAAATTCGTAAATTAGTTCAACGCGAAAGTTCGGGCACCACAAGCAACCTTAACGATGTGCTGCGGGCCGGCCATACGTGGACGGTTGCCGACACCTAAAGCCTTCTTTTTATGAGACATAATGTCTGTAAAGCGGCCTTTGTTTTCCAGTATTAGAATATCCTACTATTCAGCTAATATATTATAATATCAATGAAAATCACGATTTTTACTTTCTTGTGTTGACCATACTGAAATCATTGTGCCAAACTTATGCATCTTGAAACTGTGCAATTTAAATATTGTCGGGGGAGCAGGATTTAAGAGTTGCTGAGCTCGGTTTTAAACCGGGCTTAATACGGCGTTAAGCCGTTGAACTGGAGCTCGAAATGCAGGTGTCTTTATGCAAGTATCTTTGACACGCAGGTCTATGTTTACGGGGCGGCCAACAGCCCGCTCAGCCCCACCCATGCGCCCGCCTTGGGCGTTGGTGGAAGATGCCTTTCTTGACGCGTGCACGCTCTGTGATAAATGCCTGTCGGCTTGTGATGAAGGCATTTTGCACCGTGGTGCGGGCAGATACCCCGAAGTTAACTTTAAATCTGGTGAATGCACGTTTTGCAAAGCGTGTGTGGATGTATGTGTGGATGACGCGTTGCACATTGATGCCGACGCGTCTGAACCTAAACCGTGGCATATGTTGGCAAAAATCGACGACAAGTGTCTTTCGGCGAATGCCATCACGTGCCGGGTTTGCGGGGATCGTTGCGATGTCCGCGCCATTCAATTTAAGCTGGCGGTTGGCGGTATTGCCGACCCCATTATTGATGATGCGTTGTGCACCGGGTGTGGCGCCTGTGTCGCCCCCTGCCCAACCAACAGTGTAACCATAAATTCTAAAACAGAGGAACGTGCCGCATGAGTATATCCGGACTGGTCGTCCATGCCCGCCCCGAACAAGTCGCCGTCGTGAAAGAACGATTGCTGGCGTTGGAAGGCGTTGAAATTCATGGTGTCAGCGACGCCGGGAAAATAGTTGTCACCGTTGATGTGGAAAACGATCGGGTCGCTGCGGACACGTTAATAGAAATGCAAAAGCAGGAAGGCGTTTTGTCGGCCTCGCTGATTTACAATCACTTCGAAAAATCTGACGAGGAAAACCTCGTCGAAAAGGAGCAAATACGATGAACATCACCAGAAGAAACTTCATCAAATCCCAAGCAGCAGCGGCCGCCGCCGTTGCTGCGGGTGTGACGTTGCCAGCCGTGACGGCCAATGCAGCAGGCCACAGCGACATTCGTTGGGATAAAGGCGTTTGTCGTTTTTGCGGAACAGGTTGTGGCGTTTTGGTTGGCACCAAACAAGGCCGCGTTGTGGCAACMCAGGGYGAYCCGGATGCTCCCGTCAACAAAGGCCTGAACTGTATCAAAGGCTATTTCCTGTCGAAAATTATGTACGGCAAAGATCGTCTGACCAAACCGTTGCTCCGTAAAAAAGGCGGAAAATTCCACAAAGAAGGTGAATTCACCGAAGTGTCTTGGGACGAAGCCTTTGACGTGATGGCGACCAAATGGAAAGAAGCCTTAAAGAAAAAAGGCCCCACCGCCGTGGGCATGTTCGGTTCCGGGCAATGGACCCTGTGGGAAGGCTATGCGGCGTCTAAATTGATGAAAGCGGGCTTTCGTTCAAATAACTTAGACCCCAACGCACGCCACTGTATGGCGTCTGCGGTTGGCGCGTTTATGCGCGGCTTTGGCATTGACGAACCCATGGGCTGTTACGACGATTTAGAACATGCGGATGTGTTTGTTTTGTGGGGCGCCAACATGGCGGAAATGCACCCCATTTTGTGGTCGCGTTTGACCGACACCCGTTTGACCAAACCGGGTTGCGAAGTGCACGTCTTGTCCACGTTTGAACATCGTTGTTTTGATCTGGCCGACAACGGCATGTTGTTTACGCCGCAATCTGATTTGGTGATCTTGAACTATATCGCCAACTACATCATTCAAAACAAAGCGTACAACCAAGACTTCATCGACAAACACGTTACCTTTAATGCGACAACCACCGATATTGGTTACGGATTACGGGACGAACATCCGTTGCAAAAAGCGGCGAAGAACCCCAACAAAGGTAAATTCAACAAAGTCAGCTTTGATGAATATGCCAAAATGGTGTCCGAATACACCTTGGAAAAAGCCGTTGAAATGTCGGGTGTTCCGGCTGAAAAATTGGAACGTTTGGCCAAGGTTTATGCGGACCCCAACAAAAAAGTCTCTTCGTATTGGACCATGGGCTTTAACCAACACGTCCGTGGTGTTTGGGTTAATGGCCTGATGTATAACGTTCATCTGTTGATGGGCAAAATTTCCGAACCCGGCAACAGCCCGTTCTCGTTAACGGGTCAGCCTTCGGCTTGTGGCACGGCGCGCGAAGTGGGCACGTTCTCTCACCGTTTGCCCGCCGATTTGGTCGTGATGAAAGAAGCTCATCGCGATTATGCCGAAAAAGTCTGGAAACTTCCAAAAGGCACGATTCCTGCCAAACCAGGTTTCCACGCCGTGTTGCAAAACCGTAAACTGAAAGACGGTGTGTTGAATGCGTACTGGGTTCAGTGCAACAACAATATGCAAGCCGCACCGAACATGAATGAAGAAGGTCTGCCGGGCTATCGCAATCCTGAAAACTTCATCACCGTGTCGGACCCGTATCCAACCGTAACGGCCCTGGCCGCCGACTTGATTTTACCAACCGCCATGTGGATGGAAAAAGAAGGCGCTTACGGTAACGCCGAACGGCGCACGCAGTTTTGGCGTCAACAAGTTGATGCTCCGGGTGAGTCTGAATCGGACGTCTGGCAATTGATGGAATTCTCTAAACGCTTCAAAATGGAAGAAGTTTGGACCGACGAACTGCTCGACCAAATGCCAGAGTATCGCGGTAAAACCATGTTTGATGTTTTGTATGCCAACGGTCAGGTCGATAAGTTCCCGGCTGATCCGGTCACCGATAACGCGGGCAATGTTTATAACAACTCTGAATCCAAACACTTTGGTTTCTATGTTCAAAAAGGCCTGTTCGAAGAATACCGGATGTTCAACTCGGCTGAAGATCGTCCGAAAAAAGGCCACGAAATGGCGCACTTTGACGAGTATCATAATTCTCGTGGATTGCGTTGGCCGATTGTCGACGGCAAAGAAACCCTTTGGCGCTACCGGGAAGGTTATGATCCCCACGTCGAAAAAGGATCTGAAGTCCAGTTTTATGGCAAAGGCGATAATCGCGCGGCGATTATTTTCGCACCGTTTGAACCTGCGGCCGAAAGCCCGGATGAAGAATTTGACTTGTGGTTCAGCACCGGCCGGGTTCTTGAACACTGGCATTCTGGGTCTATGACGCGGCGGGTTCCAGAATTGTACCGGGCTTATCCGGATGCAAAATTGTATATGCATCCCGATGACGCCAAAGCACGTGGTTTGAAACGTGGTGTGGAAGTCATCGTGAGCACGCGCCGTGGCGAAGTCACCACCCGTGTTGAAACCCGTGGTCGGAACAAAGTGCCAAAAGGTYTGGTGTTCATGCCTTGGTTCGATGCCGGACAATTGGTCAACAAATTGACGCTGGATGCCACTGATCCGCTTTCYAAACAAACGGATTTCAAAAAGTGTGCYTGTCGCGTTGAAAAAGCKTGATCTGAAGGTAATGGAATAAAGCCATGACAGGCAAACCTTCAGCTCCTCCTAACACACAGTCTCGTCGTCGGTTCTTGGGCAATATTGCTCGGGCCGCCGGCGGAGCGTGTGCTTTTGGATTGGTGGTGGGGATCTTTGGGCGGCAAGCGCAATCGCTTCCGGCTCAGGTTCTTCGTCCACCGGGGGCGGGCAACGAAAACGACTTTTTGGCCGCTTGTGTGCGGTGCGGATTGTGCGTTCGCGATTGTCCTTATCCAACGTTAAGTCTTGCAGATGTTGCTGGCGATATTCCCGTCGGCACCCCTTATTTTATTGCCCGTAATGTGCCGTGCGAAATGTGCGACGATATTCCGTGTGTAAAAGCCTGCCCGACCAATGCGCTGGATTCAAAACTAACCAACATCGAYGATGCCCGYATGGGSYTGGCGGTGTTGATCGATAACGAGACCTGTTTGAATATGCAAGGTTTGCGGTGCGATGTTTGTCACCGGGTTTGCCCGTTGATCAACGAAGCCATTACTTTGGAACCGCAACACAATACCAGAACCGGAGCCCACGCGATTTTCGTGCCGACCGTGCATTCCGATAAATGTACGGGCTGCGGAAAATGCGAACGGGCCTGTGTTTTGGACAAAGCCGCCATTAGAGTCCTTCCGCGTTATCTTGCGAAGGGTAGCATCGGCGAACATTATCGTTTGGGTTGGGTCGAAAAAGAAAACAAGGGTGAATCACTTGTTCCGGCCGTGCAAGACATGCCGGACCGCCTTCCCTTTGGCAGCACCATTGCACCACGGGGGCCTAAGTGATGAAAAACGACAAGTTCCCCGGACAAGATGCGATCGCCTCAAAAGGCTGGTTGGGCGCGCACAAATGGTTGCTGTTGCGCCGGGCGTCACAGTTTTTCATTATGGCGTTATTTTTGATCGGGCCGTTGACCGGGGTGTGGATTGTCAAAGGTAATTTGACGTCTAGCCTGACCCTTGGCTTTTTGCCGCTGAGCGATCCATTCATCATTCTGCAAAGTTTTTCTGCAGGCCATGTGGTCGCTTCAACGGGCTTGATCGGGGCGGCGATTGTCGTTGTCACGTACTTGTTGGTGGGCGGACGGGTGTATTGTTCGTTTGTTTGCCCGATGAATTTGGNWRAMCGMTGMTNGCGSGNTYGGTNNSMMAAGMRRYKKGMCNWWGYSCRARKSSTGGCAWCNYGTCGCGYCATGCSCGKTTGTGGRCSTTRGGYACGGTGATGATTACGGCCATGGTGACGGGCGTTATGGCCTGGGAAATGTTAAACCCCGTGACCATGTTGCACCGGGCTTTGGTGTATGGCACGGGCACGGTGTGGACCGTTGCCTTGGCGATCTTTATCTTTGATCTGGTGGTTTCCAGACGCGGCTGGTGTGGCCACCTTTGTCCGATGGGGGCCTTTTACGGGTTGCTGGGCAGTGCCAGTATTTTGCGGATTTCGGCCATAAAAAGACAAGACTGCAACGATTGCATGGATTGTTTCGAAGTCTGTCCCGAAGCTCACGTCATCACCCCCGCTCTGCGCGGCGGCGCCACCCAATCAAGTCCGATCATAGTGTCGGGCGATTGCACCAATTGCGGACGTTGCATCGACGTTTGCGCCAAAGACGTCTTTGTCTTTACGACCAGATTTAAAAATAGACTTCCAGAATTGAACAAAACGAATACAGAAAATAGTGAAAATAAACCATCTCCCCAGCGTGCGGCTTAAAGTGCATACTTGGGGGGGAAGCTTCTAAACGGAGAAAAGACCATGAAAACAATTTTAACAACAACGCTTAAAGGACTAGCCTTGGCGGCTATCTTAACAGGCGGCAGTGTCTCAGCTTGGGCATTGGACGGTGAGTTGCATTCTTTGCGCGGCATGACCACGTTGCAAGAAAATGCAGACGCTGCGGACTTGAACAATAAACTTGTCGGCGAACGTTTTGAAAAAAACTATCGTCAACAACCGCCACTGGTGCCCCATGCAATTTCATCGTATCAAATCGATATTCGGGTTAACCAATGCATTGCGTGTCACGATTGGCCGCAAAATGTGTCCGCCGGGGCTCCTAAAATCAGCGAAACCCATTATATTGGGCGCGATGGAAATAATTTAAATAAGGTCGCCTCTCGTCGGTGGTTTTGTACACAATGTCACGTACCACAGGACGATGTTAAGGCGCTTGTGCCAAACACATTTGAATCCTCTAGTGATTTAGAATAGGAATTTGTCATGACTGGTGAAAATGAAGATAAAGCTAAATCGTCCATGCTGAAAAGTTTGTGGCAGGCTTTACGCCACCCCAACAAAAAATACGCTTTGGGGTCGTTGTTGAGTGTCGGTTTTGTTGCAGGGGTTGTCTTTTGGGGTGGCTTTAACTGGTCGTTGGAAATCACCAACACCGAAGAGTTCTGTATTTCATGTCACGAAATGGAACAGAACGTCTACCGTGAATATAAACAAACMATCCACTATTCAAAYCGSACRGGYGTGCGGGCCACGTGTCCAGATTGYCAYGTSCCWAAAACRTGGATWCATAARATKGCGCGCAARATCAAAGCRTCAAACGAARTSTATCAYAARMTTTTGGGSWCCATTGATACCCGYGAAAAATTTGAAGCCAAGCGTTTAGARYTGGCWSAAAATGTGTGGAARGTTATGGAAGAAACGGATTCTCGCGAATGCAGGAACTGTCATAACTTTGAATTTATGGATTTCCCGTCCCAACAAAAAAGATCGCGGGAAAGTCATGATCAGGCTATCGGCGCTGGTATGACCTGTATCGATTGCCACAAAGGCATCGCGCATGAATTACCGGCGGGTGTGACCGGCGTAAGCGGCCCAGCCACCTTTGGACACAGAGCGAACTAAACCTGTATTAAGGTTTAAACATAAAAAAAACCGCCGGGCTTTCATGGCAAGCTCGGCGGTTT
>NVTL01000098.1 GCA_002401565.1 Rhodospirillaceae bacterium | reverse complement strand
TTGAGCGAGTTACGACCACCGCGCCAATCTTCAATGTGATATTTCGTGAACGGCAGATCCGTAAGCTCGAAGAAACGAGGCCAACCGATACGATCGATCCATTCATTCATACGTTCCCAAGGACGAGCGTCGTTTTTGTACTCGTGAAGGATACGTTTAACCACGGTTGCAACTTCAGGCCAACGCGGAGCGTTGTTCGGAAGACCCGCAATAACCAATTTGTGGAACGTTGGTTTGGAACGGGTGCTGGAATGCTTGCCACCAACCCAGATSGCAATCTTWGAATGCTCWGCATCRTTGATTTGCATYGGTGGGCACGGMGGATAACAAGCACCACAACAGATACATTTGCGCTCATCAACTTCTAAAGAAGGTTTGCCGTCGATCAAGGCTGGGCGAATAGCCGCAACSGGRCAACGGGCRATAACMGCAGGACGTTCACAGACGTTAGCCACTTGGCTGTGGTCAATGATCGGYGGTTTGGTGTGYTGAATGTTAATCGCGATATCACCTTGRCCACCACAGTTAATTTGGCAGCAAGAGGTGGTRATTTTAACGCGGTTAGGCATTTCTTCGCGCACAAATTCTTCGTGCAGTTCATCCATCAAAGATTTAACAACACCAGAAGCATCGGTGCCTGGAATATCGCAGTGCAACCAACCTTGGGTGTGAGAAATCATGGAAATAGAGTTGCCTGTACCGCCAACGGGGTAACCACAATCATTCAATTTTGCGATCAAAGCATCAACTTTGCTTTCATCGGCAACCATGTATTCGATGTTTGAACGAGCGGTGAAACGAACGYGTCCATCCGCAAATTCATCAGCAATATCGCAAAGTTCGCGAAGGGTAAACACGTCTAACTGACGTTGTGTACCGGCTTTAACAGTCCAAACTTCACCACCACTGTGTGAAACGTGGTGCAAAACACCTGGACGAGGACGTTCATGCCATGCCCAGTTGCCATAGTTTTCCAGCAACGTAGGGTGCATGTATTGTTTATTATCAGGTACGCCAGATTCGATAGGCATACGGAGTTTCTCAGCTGTACTCATTGTTTCTTTCTCCAACTAGGCAGCGTTATTCGGCAGCGGCTTTTGCAGCTTTGCGCGCGTTCCACTTTTCTACTTCGGCATCCCAACCGTCCATACGTACATAAGAGCTGGTACGTGGATGGCTGACCATATTTGGATCGATGTCGATTTCGATGCCTTCGAGATAATTAACCAGACCAATGCGTTCGATCATTTCACCGGTGCGCTCATGTTCAAGAGCATTATCGGCAAAGAATTCAACACAACGTTCTGTAAGTTCAACCAAAGCTTCGTAATCTTCTTCGGTGTCCATACGCATGAACGGAACGATTACGGTGCCCATCAGGTCACCAATTTTCAAAGAGCGTTTACCGCCGATCAAGATGGTGATGCCTTTTTCGTCGCCCGGAGACAAAGCTTTGGTCATGACGTTAATGCAATGCATGCAACGCACACAGCTTTTGTTGTCGATTTCCAAAGTATTGTCATCTTCCAAAGACAGTGCACGTGTTGGGCACATGGCGATCACTTGGTTGATGGTTTCTTTGCGGCCAAGATTATCAACGAATTTCTTCACTTCTTCTTGGTCGACTTTGATATCGTCTTTCCACGTTCCCAACACAGCGAAATCGGCACGGTGTGTAGCGTTTACGCAATCGTTTGCGCAACCAGAGAACTTGAATTTTATTTTGTAAGGCAATGAAGGACGGTGCATGTCATCAAGCAAGTTGTTGATCACCATGCGTAAAGCTTTGCTTTCGTCATAGCAAGACTGTTCGCAACGTGCCGCGCCAACGCAACTCATAGAGGTCCGAACGGCCGCGCCAGCGCCACCAAGATCAAAGCCCATTTCATTGATGGCATCAAAAGCGGGCTGAACATTTTCGGTAGAACAACCTTGCAACATGATGTCGCCACTTTGGCCGTGCAAAGCAATCAAGCCAGAGCCGTATTTTTCCCAAACATCAGCAAACTCACGCAACACTTTGGTGTTGTAGTGCATGCCCGCAGGTGGCATCACGCGCAACGTGTGAAATTCAGACGATTCAGGGAATTCTTTGGAAACTTCGGAGAAGCGAGGGATAACACCGCCGCCATAACCGCGGACACCCACGGTGCCGCCTTTCCAATATCCTTTACGTGTATCGTAAGAATGTTCAAGTTGGCCCAATAGATCTTTCATCATGGGYGCGAAAGGCTTGTCGTCAGCATCTGCAAGACGTTTWAGACCTGTGACAAAACTWGGCCACGGTCCGTCTTCGAGTTGATCCAACAAGGGCGTAGTTGGTGTTTTTTTAGTCATGGATTTTCAATCTCCCCAGTTGCCAACAGCAGGCCTTAACAGCCTTTTGCTTAGCGCTTACCCGTGCAACACAGTTTTTCAAAACAGACAGGGTCGTGTTATAAAACTGCGTATTCTGGACTTGTATATTATGATTACATCATATTCGAATGTATTTCTATAAGAAAATTCTTATAAACACTAATTTTGTGTTTAAACCCTTAGATTTCAAGCCTTTTTAAATCCAGATTGGTATGATATAGCCGCTAATCAAAAGGGATTAGTCTTTTATTTAATAATTTCAGCCCTATATCTGGGAGTGAAAAAGCAAAAGGAGAGAATCATGAGTGTTTATGAAAATATAGAAGATAAGGGCGAAATTTCAGCGCCTTGGGGCAAACGCATTGAAATTCAGGAGCTTACCTATGAAACCGGGGTTAAACAGCTGCGTTTGCGGATTCGCGAAGGCCGCAGAATCACTGATTTAGAGTTAGATCCCGAAACGGCAATCAAATTGGCCGCAGTGGTGGGAAACTGGGCCGATAAAGCCTAATCACTTATTCTTTACTAACCTATTTACCAGCTTATTTACCAGCGTTGGCTTGTTTGTTTTTGGCCGGAATCCTGGTCAGCAATTCATCTAACATGAACCAAAAGAAGTCTTCGCCCGGATATCCGGCGATGCGGCCAATTTCTTTGCCTTGATCCATCAAGACAAAGGTTGGTGTGTAAACGATTCCCTTTAAGTGCTTTAAATCTTCGGGACGATCATCGTGAATGGATTGGCGGCGCAGCGGTGCGGCTTTGCCTTCGGTGGTTTTGCCGTAAACCGGGGCAATTTCTTCATTCCACACCTCGCACCAATCGCACGTGGGGGAATCGAACATGACAAGCTCAGTGGCGTGGACGGAAAGCCCGTAAAACAGGACAACCGTTAAAGGTAAAAAACGCGTGAGATAAGCTTTCATGGGCTGACTTTCTTCTTGTTGGGTCGGCAATAAAAAAGTGCGGGGCGCTCAATAAAAAACCGCCCGAAGACATATTGGTCCTCGGGCGGTCAATTACAAGCTAATTTTAGCCCCAAATGTCTTTGGTGATGCTTTTATACCAGCCTTCGGCATAATTCGCTTCTTGTTTGCGGAAGGAATCGCTGGCTCCGGTTGGGCTTAACCCACCAGAACCTTTGATTTTTGTGATGTGACCATCCGCAAAGCCATAAACCATGGCAACGGAAATACCATAATCAGCAGAAACCAAGCTGTAGCAGGTGTTTGCAAACTTCGGCGTGCCCGGAGCTTCACCTTTCAGCATGGCAACCACCGCACCCGCACAGATTTTAGCCTGTGTACTGGCCGCAAAGCCTGA
Source organism: Rhodospirillaceae bacterium (assembly GCA_002401565.1). Classification (GTDB taxonomy): domain Bacteria; phylum Pseudomonadota; class Alphaproteobacteria; order Rhodospirillales; family Magnetovibrionaceae; genus JANLGW01. The sequence goes on along the minus strand of NVTL01000098.1, from coordinate 4,685 downwards.
TTTAGGCATGGGTGTGGAAACACTCGCATCGCCAATCACGTGGATATTTTTGTGAATGGTGGATTCAAACGTTTGTTGATTGATAGGACACCAGCCCTGATCGTTGGTCAAACCCGCAATTGCGGCGATTTTTCCGGCTTTTTGTGCGGGAATAAGGTTTACAACGTCGCCCGTGACTTCACCAAAGTCGGTATAGAGCGTCTTTTTGTCACCATCCACACGCAACACAACACCGTCATCACTTTGATGGCGATAATCGATCATGCCGGGGTACAGTTTTGCCCAACCTTCTTTGAACAGGCCTTGTTTGGAGAACTTTTGCTTAGGGTCAAGCACAATGATTTTTGATTTTGGCTTGTGTTGCTTGAAATAGTTCGCCACCAAGCTGATCCGTTCGCCGGGCCCAGGAGGGCAACGGAAAGGATTTGGTGGAGGTGAAATCAAGAACGTTCCGCCATTCGGCATGGCTTCCAACTGTTTGCGCAAAAGCGAAGTTTGAGGACCCGCTTTCCAAGCATGTGGCATAGTTTCAGCCAAAGCGGCACTGTTGCCTTCGATGGCTTCATATTTAAAATCAATACCCGGAGATACGATGCAACGGTCAAAATAAATGGTCTTGCCGCTGCTGAGTGTGACTTCTTTTTTAGCCGCATCAATCATGGTCACCATGTCGTGAACCACATTAACGCCCCTAGCCCGCAAACCATCAAAGCTTTGGGTAATAAAGCTGATGTCGTTCAAACCACCGATCACTGTGTTTGAAAAGGGGCAGGTAACAAAGGTTTTGTTCGGTTCAATCATGGTTACATCAAGAGATGGATCAAATTGTTTTAAGTAGTTGGCGGCCGTAGCACCGCCAAAACCGCCACCGATCACAACAACTCGGCCTTTGCCGGCTGCCATAACAGAAGGAGCGGCGAGGCCAACAGCGGTCGCGGCACCAGCAGCGCCCAAAAGTTGGTTAAACGTACGACGTGAAATATTTTTCTTGCTCATGATAATCCCCTATTTCGCTTGGCTTGAGAAATAGCCAGCTAAGGCTTCGATTTCTCCGGTGCTATAACCTTTAGCAATGCGGTTCATGACCGTGCCTTTAAGGTTTCCTGAGCGATAGCCTTCAAGTAAGAACTTGATGGCTTCACCATCTTTACCAGCCAGAGACGGCATGGCGCCAACACTGTGCCCGGCGGGGCCGTGGCAAGAAAAGCAAGTGTTTGCTAAAACTTGTCCGGATGCCATTTCGGCACTTGCTGAACTCGCAAGGCCCATTGTTGCAAGGCCTAGCCCTGCGACGATAGCGATTTTAAATGATGCGTATTTTTTCACGTAGTCCTCCCTAAAATTTCCTGTGTATATTTACAGTTGCTGAATGTACATTAGGCGATTTGAAAAAGCAATGCTTTCAGTGTGGGTATTACCAAATCGTGACTTCTTTGCCGTCTTCTCTGAGTTTGTCGCCTTTGTTTTGGATAAAACGTTGGAAGCCGACTTTGTCGTATTGTTTTTCATAGACGTATTCAAACATGGTCAAAAAATGAAACGGTTTGAAATATCCGGGCATGCGCATGACTTCGGCGTCCCGCATGCTTTTGCCCTGAACGGCGTCTAGGGTATCTGGAAAAAATTGGATGGTGGGGGTGAAGATGACGCCAGCCTTGCGGGCCAGGGCACGTTCTTCCATGGCATCGCCTTTGAAATCGGTGGTTTGGCGGGCCCCCCAGATGTCCATTTGCACGATTTCAAAATGATCGCGGATGTAATTTCTGATTTCGGGTTTGGCAAAGTTAACCAGATGGGTCTCTTTGCAATAAGGACAGCCTTTTTGTTCCCAAATGATGGCGAGGCGTTTGCCGTTCGCGCGGGCTTCTTTGAAATCGTCAGCCAAATCTAAAAAACTGTCGAGGAACCAAGATTGCGTGTATTGCCCGTCCTCTCTTAATATAGCGCCTTCTTCTTCGGCGGCGTTTGCGGCTGAATGCAAAGAGGGGGCGGCCGCAAATGCAGCCGCCCCACCCATGATCATTTTGCCCAGTTGTCTGCGAGTAAACATGTCGTTTCTCCTTAAACAATGAGTGAGAATGTCTTAACCAACCTGACTGAAGATCGGGAAAGTTTCCTGAAGCCAAAACCCGACGTCTGAAATGCTGCCGGTTAAGAACATAATACCGGTCAGAATTAACAAAACGCCGATGAAGCGTTCAACATTTTTCATGTGTTGGCGAAACCGCGTCATAAACGCCATGAACGGTTTCATGGCCAAGGCAGCCAATAAAAACGGAATGCCAAGACCTAAGGAATACACCGCCAACAAGCTGGTGCCGTATCCGACACTGCCGTCACTGCCCGCGATGAACAACACGGCGGCCAAAACCGGACCAACACACGGCGTCCAGCCAAACGCAAAGGCCAACCCGATGATGTACGAGCCCACCAATCCCGCGGGTTTGTTTTGGGTGTGAAAGCGTGCTTCTTTATAAAGCATGCTGATTTTGAAAATGCCGGTAAAGTGCAGGCCTAACAAAATGATCACCACGCCAGCGGCTTKGGACATSACGTCTAGGTATTCYAAAACGATCTGTCCGATRAARGATGCGGTGGCCCCCAAGGCGATGAACACTGTCGAAAAGCCCAAAACAAAGGCGATTGCGGCAATGAAGACCCGTCGCGCCACTTGAGGCTCGGCGGGTTTGTCATCRTCMGTTAACTGGTCMAGCGAAACGCCGCCCAGAAAACACAAATAGGGGGGAACCAAAGGCARYACGCACGGCGACAAGAARCTGAGAATYCCAGCCCCCAAWGCCCCRGCRTATGAAACGTCTAATCCACCCATGTKMTTAACCTGCCTTAATTTTAATGTTGTTATTTTCAGGCACAGTTACAACTTTTTTGTCTTGGATGTATTTYGAYACAAGGTCRTAAACCGGAGGACCTTCGGTRCCTTCGTTYACAGAAGCCCAGCCACTRACCACATATTCAGCAGACGCATTAACCGGTTTGCCAGTCCGCAATACGGTCATATCTGTGATGCGTTCACCGATGGGTTTGTGGATGTCGATGCTGTACGCCATTCCGCCCACACGCACCATGTCACCGCCTTGTTGGTAATATGGATCGGGATTGAACAGGTTGTCGGCAACGTCTTCTAAGATGTCCTTGATCAATTTGCCCGTCATGTTGGACCGATAGGCATTTGGATAAGTGATCGCGGTTTGGTTAAAGACGTGTTCTTTGGTGATTTCCTGACCCGGAATTAAGCTGCTGCCCCAACGGAAACCCGGTGATAGTGAAATTTCAGAATCACGTTCCTGGATCAACGCCGAACAAATCAAATCATCAAAAGTACCATTGAAGTTACCACGCCGATAAAGCAGGCTGTCGGTGGTGCCCAAAACAGTATTGAGGACTTCTTCGTGCGGAGCCCGGATTTTGTCGATCAAGGCCGCCATTTTAACATCCGGCGTAATCACGTCCGAGAAAATGGGTATCAATTTGAATTCGAAATCCTTAATGCCGCCATCCGGTTTGACGTCCAAATCCAGACGCGCCAAAAATTTACCGTGTGAACCAGACGCTACCATCAACGTATTGTTGACTTTAATGGCTTCGGGCAGAGCATCGTGAGTGTGACCGGTCAAGATCACGTCGATACCATTGACCCGGCTGGCCAGTTTGCGATCCACGTCAAATCCGTTGTGGCTAAGCAAAACGATCAACTTGGCGCCAGCTTCTTTGGCTGCATCCACACGTTTTTGCACCAATTTTTCACGAATGCCAAAGGACCAATCGGGGATCATATAACGTGGGTTTGCCACAGGTGTGTACGGGAAGGCTTGTCCGATGACGGCAATTTTGACGCCACCCCGTTCAAAGTACGAGGTGGATTCAAAGACTTCTTCTTCCCATTCGGTGTCCATAACGTTACCGGCCAAGAATGGGAAATCCAGCATGTCTTTRAGTTCATTCACCCGGTCRGTRCCGTAMGTGAATTCCCAGTGCGCGGTCATCGCATCAACGCCCAAGGCATTCATGACTTCGACCATATCGGCACCGTCGGTTTTCAACGCGGTATAAGACCCTTGCCATGTATCGCCACCATCGAGAAGCAAAGCGCCGCCCCCGGCCTCTGCACTGAGCTGGTCAATGAGTGTTTTCAGCTGGGCGAAGCCACCTACCTTGCCAAACTGCTCGGCAGATTCAGTGAAATCCAGATAACTGTAAGCATGTATCTCCCTGGCACTTATAGAGGAACCACCGGCAGCAGATAACTCCGCCAGCAGGTTTTTCCCCACCAGATGGGGAAAGCGCCCCTTCGCCTTGCCAATACCAATATTAACGTTGGGTTCACGAAAGTGGATGGGTAGCAGCTGTGCGTGGGTATCGGTGATATGCAATATGCGCGCATCACCCATAGCGGGTAACGTGTAGTAGTCCGAGTCCGAAGCATCCTGTAAGCGTCCACAGCCGCTGAGCCCTGCAGTGAGGCTAGCCTTCCAGAGAATGTCGAGAAATTCGCGGCGGTTCATTGTATTGGTGCTGGAGTCCTATTTGCAGAGGCTTTGGGGAATCGCTCAAGCCAGGCGGACTGTTCGGCTTTGGCCTGGCGCAGTGACGCCTCGGCCAGTGCAGCAGCCTGAGCCGCTTCGCTTATCGCCTTTGGAAATTCATCGGCCTCGAATGCTTCTGTG
>NVTL01000008.1 GCA_002401565.1 Rhodospirillaceae bacterium | reverse complement strand
TCGCGCTTAAATTCTTCTGTGTAACGAATGCCTGACATAATCAAAACTCCTTGCTTCATTTTTAAACGACAAGGTGTCTAGAAATCTAGGGGCTATTCAGTCCATGACAACGCAAAACTTTCGCTGCTGAAGAAAACAAAAAACAAAAAACAAGAATACGCAACAATACCCCTAAGATGCAAAGCCCCTGCCCCCAAAACATTTAATTTCAAATCGTTATAAAAATAACTTTAACGGATCATACTGCACATACAACAAAATTAAGGAGCTACCCCTTGGTTTTTCAGACATAAAAAAAGCTCCAGCATCTCTGCTGAAGCGTTTTAAATTACGGTGTTTTTCAACGCCCGCTCTGACAGGCAACTCATCCGAAAATTACTTTGCAGGCTTCACGCGGATTTTACTTTTATTCACCTTGGTGCCATGTAATTTTTCAATAGCAACCATCGCGTCTTCCTCGCGTTCCATTTCGACAAAACCAAAGCCTTTTGAAACGCCGGCCTTGCCATTAAGGACAACCGTGCAGGCGGTCACATTGCCATGAACTTTGAATAGCTTTGCTAAATCTTTATCGCTAAAATCTCGTGGCAAATTAAGGACAATCAGTTTCATTTTGGCTCCGATAAAAATAAGTGAGAAGAAGACTATAGCATCGTCTTAAGCTAAAACTTTAATACTTTGAGGACGCCTGTAATGCCCAGCGCTTCTTTGGCGGCTTGAATAGAGTTGTTTAAGTCCGCCAACTTCTGCTCTACGTCAGCTTCTTCGGCCTCATTCTCTGTACCGTTTTCTTCGCGTTCATATTTAATGTGGTCGATTTTCGATTTTGCGCGCCCGCGCCCAATCAGGCCATTCATCAGGTTCATCTGAGCCTTATCAAAGTCAATTTCTTCAATATTTAAACCCAGAGATTGAAGCTCTGTCAAATCCGGCAATTTTTCACAAAAGCCATAAACGATTTTGTTATGGCGATATCCATGCTTTTCAAGCGTGCATCTTTTCTTAATCTCTTTAACTTCCAAGCGATAATCGCTTCTAGGCTTGGGGGTGAGTTTGAAGGTTTGCATTGGTTTTCGCCTGTTTGAGTTACACATTTATTTGAGAAGGTATTAAAAAAAGGCCACAACAGCACTGCCAAGGCCTTTTGAATAATGATGCTCGGGGCGGATTTGAACCACCGGCACGCGGATTTTCAATCCAAAAGATAGTCGATTTTTAGCCTGTACGCGTAAGAAAGTAAAGATGGCTTTCAAGTCGGAAAAATAGCCCCTAGTTGCTTTATTTTTGAGGCTTCTGCCAAGGTAAATCCTTGCTCTGAACGCACCCCAAGGTCACGAGCTCTTTTTTGTACATTTCTCGCTCATCTTCCGTGCAGCGGAAGGGCTCCTCTTGGCGTTCCGGGAGGCGTTGTTAAGCGTTGCATAGATTGTGGAGATTGATCCGTTGCGCGGGCTTTGGTATCTGTGATCTCAACGTTCCACGTCTCTAGCGTCGTCCCCAAGGCAAGGTCAAGATTTGACAGTGAGGTTAGGTATCCCACGCGCGCAGAGACTTCATTTAACTGAGCCGTACGCAAGGTGTCTTGGTAGCTCAAAACTTGGAAGTTACTCGACCGCCCAATGGCCAGTTTGTCGCGTTCCACCGCCAATTGCTTTTCGGCTAAGACTGTGGCTTTTTGAGCGAGTTGCAATTGGCGGTAATTCGCGTTCGCGTCCCGTACAGAATCTTGAGTATCTATGCGCACGGTCTGTTTGACTTGGCCTAAATTAATCTCTGCCGTTTGCAAGGCGCCTTGGGCACTGATCACCTCTGCTTGGGGGGTTAGGCTTGTAAACGGAATAACCAACGACACCCCAATGGACATGGTGTGGCTATCCGTTGGCACACCTTTAATCGCATCTTCAATTTGTCGTCGGGTATTGTTGCTGCCGATTTTACCCGTTAAATCCAAATCCCATTTTTTTCCGTCTTTGGCAACGACCAAGGCGATCTTTGCCAAAGCGTGATTGATTTGCGCCTGGGTCAGTTCAAGCCTATTGCTTTCCGCCAAACCAAAGGCAAGGCCTAAGGGGATTTCAACCTGTTCAATGTCACCAATCGGGGTCGGTGTGAAATCAATAAACTTCGGCAAGGCCAGCAACGCCATCAGACTGGTTTTGGCTTTTTTATAGACATTTTCGGCAACGTCTAAGCTGAATTCTTTTTGCGCGACATCGGCTTCGGCTTGAACCATATCCAATTCGGCCATGCGCCCCGATGCGACGAGGGCACGGTTGATATCCAAAACCTGCTGTGCCCGGTCCAACGCAAGACCCGCAATTGCCAATTGTTCTTTATTCAGAACCACTTGCCAATACGCATTGACCACCGCCGTTATAACTTGGGCGATTGTATTGTTCATACTTAAACGCCCAAGCTCTTCATTCAATCGAGAAATTTCAAGGTTTGCGGTGTTCACATTTCGATTAAAGCCTTTCAACAAAGGCTGTACGATGGTGAGTTCCGGGTCGACGGTGAACGTCGGCCGGCTTGAGGCAGCCGTACGATCAACGGTGCGGGCAAACGAATTGTTCCATTGCAGGGTATAAGACGTCCCGTACTTTGATTTCAAAGTTGCCGTTGGGGATAGTGACGCCGCAGAGCCCAACGTATTGACCAATGAGGAAACTTCGCTTTGGGAGACACCAGTGGTGCTGTAGGTTTTTTGGCGGGTCTTTGTTACCGTGCCTTCGGTGGTCAACGACAACTGGGGATCAAACAAACTTTCTTGCAAGGTCACGGCGAAATTTTGGGCTTCGCGGGCCACCTGAGCCGTCTTGATGGTGCGATTGTTTCGCAAAGCCAGCCCCACCACCGCCGCCAAAGTCATTTCGGGCGGGTTTTCAGGAACGAGCTGTTCTTGCGCAAGACCGGGGATGGCTGTGCTGATACACACTATATATGTGACAACAGCCAACCAACGCATTTTGACAGGCGAAGGCTTCCGCTCACATCCCGACAAAACCCGGCCCCCCTAACATTTGTGGTGGGCCACCACCCGGTCTCATCCCAAGCTGGCCCGACCCAAGCAAGGGCTGTTGCAAAACCGCCCCGCCTTCAACCACGATGCTGTCCCCTGATTTTAGGCCCGCCAAAATTTCAACACCGCCTTCGGTGGACCGGCCTATGGTAACGGGAACATTGGTCTGTTTGTGTGTGGTCGGATTAACGGTTATGGCGAAATTGCCGCCGGGCCCAATATGAACGGCCCCCACGGGCACCACAACGGCTTGGACATTTTCATATATAACAATGGTCAGGTTCGCCGACATGCCGATGCGCACGCGTTTGCGCTGATCGGGCGTTAAGCTCGCCACCGCCACCACAACTTCAAAGGCGGCGCCACGTGATGATCGTGAACCACTGGCCTCTGCCGAAATTTGCACAACTTCGCCCCGCAAAGATGTGGTGCCAAAGGCATCGCCTGTTACCCGCACGGTTTGGCCTTCATGGATACGGTTGACGTCAATCTCATTGACTTGGGCGCGAATTTTTAAAGTTTGGGTATCGGCCACAGTCATCAAGGCCTGACCTTTGCTGAGGCGGCTGCCCACTTGAATATCGGCGGGCGTTGAATCTTTTCCGCCAGACGTTGCCGTGGGCCGCAACACCAACCCAGACACCGGGGCCTTAACATTTCCATCTGCGATTTGACGCTGCAATTCTTCAAGGCGTTTTGTTGCGTTCTTCAATTGCAAAGCGGCGAGATACTGGTGTTCCCCATCGCCCTTTTTCAAAACGGCTTCTAAATCCTGATGCGCCGCTTTCAATTGTAATTTTTGGGCTTTCAATTCATTAGCCGTCGCCTCAAATTCATTGCGCGGGATGATGCCGCGAACCAGCAAGGTTTTACTGTCGTGTTCTTTGCGGGTCAGTTCATCCACTCTGATTTGAACGGAAAGCATGGAATTTTTGGCTCTTAAGACTTCTGAACCGTTGGCCCAGTTTTTCAATTCCGCAACCTTTTGCGTGGCCTTAATGGCATTCACTTCGGCGTCGCGCATGTGCAGCTCAACTTCGCCGGCATCCAAAACCAACATCACTTGACCGCGTTCAACCCGTGATCCGAAATTCACAAGGCTTTCTTTGATTGGGCCATCGAAAGGAGCCGTGATAGACACAACATTGCCCGGCTCAACCTTACCCACCACCCCAAGCGATTGCACCAAGGGCCGTGCCATAACCCGAATGATGCTTGATTGAGCGGCGGGGCCAGAAAGAGCTTCGCCACCACCAACGGTGAATATTGGCAGGGTGAAATACAAGGTCAGCAGCAAACCGCCCAATCCCAAGCTCCCAAACCATAAACGCGACGTAGGCCGTGACACAGGACGTCTGAAAATCCGTCTTGAAATCCAAGCGCGCCACGTTACGGTTTTAGGGTGTTGTGCAGAGTTATTCATACGGGACGTACATGACCTTATTTCTGATATTTACGTTTAAATATTAAAATAGCATATACGATTAGTAATGCCACCTATACATATTTAAAACAATGATTACTTACAGCTTATTTATACATATTATTTCGATAAAATTAGGCCAAAAAAGATGACATTACACATCAAGACATAACCTAAAAGTGTAATGATTCAAGCCTATATTCACAATCAAAAGATTATTAACTACGCTGCACTTCGTGCGTATTTGTAAAAATGATTCTTTATTTTCAATAGTCTGAATCTAAATTTTAATCCTTAAAGGTAGGAACTTTTTGCCTAGTCCCCGGAATCTTTTTCCCACGTAAGGCATAATATGACCCATATCAGCTCTTTTTGCGCGTGCAACCCTAAGGTATAATTTGTATGCTTTTTGCAATCATTGACTCATAGACTCATAAGTGGCATGAGTCATTTACTAACTTCTAAAAATTGTAAAATCTAATTAGGGAGACTACAAATGAAAGTACTATCATTTCTAAAAATAGCAGCTGTTTCAGCATTCATGCTGGTCGGCATATCCGTCTCGGCCCCGGCTCAGGCGGCTGTTGGCAGTTGGAACGACACAGCCAATGGACCAACGATCACTCAAACAAACTGGGGTTTCGCTAGCGGCTGGGCGAACCCATCAGCATCGACCCCCTCTACGGCAATAATGACTGGCGGTTCGTGGGCTATAAGTTGTTTCAGTTACCCGGCGGGCTTCGTGCAGTATCTCGACATTCCGAGTTATAATACCGTGCCACTTGCTACTCAAAGTGGCTCATTCACCGCTGGTGGCATTTCTGCCAATCAAAGCATGCGCTTCATCGTTGGTGTTATCTCAGCCCCAACACGATTGATTGCACCAGTCGTCTGCGGCGGACATCAACTTGCAATCTTCTATCAGTACTAGGCTGTCACAGGGTATGGGTGGGGCTTTGACCTCACCCATACGCCTTCAATGCAACTGGCACGATAGTTGCAAACCACTATCTCATGTAACTATATCTAAACAGATACAGGAGAATAGTCATGCAAGTCGAAAACAGTTCAGCCTATACATCCCCCCTATTTACAAGAGCGGCACATGGTGCTGAGAACAAAGCTGACGAATGGGCCTCAACACCGGCTCCGGCTCAAAATGGTGAAACGGATATCGCCAACACGGCAAAAGCCGCACCCGTGACCGGGGTCACAGGCAGCAACCTATCGAAGGAAGTGGTGGGGCAATTGATTGCTGAGGCACAAGAGACGCAGCAATCGCGTAACAGCATAGTTGCTGCCGATCATGATTCCCCCAAGGAAATAAGAAAGCGTTATTTTCGCGACATTGTAACTGACCCTGAATTTGCGGCAGAACAGGCTAAGATTCTAGGAACCGGTCAAGACGGGCTACTCATTCCCAATGATGTTTTTGACGATTTTAGGACGAGCGGACGTCTACCTGGAAAAGGGTATGAACTCAATGACCCCAACAACCCTGTACTCAAGGTTCAAAAGCAAAGAACAAACTTTTACGAACAAGAGGTCGCAAAAGGCACCCCTCCTGCGCAAATATATGCTGACCTTCTAAGGTTTAACCTTAATCTTTCTGATCGCTATACAGAGGGTGATCTTGATCCAACAAATTCTTATTCACCCGGATTTTATAAGTCTATGCAGCAGCAAGATCTGGATATGATTAACACCGCAATATCTGCGGCAATTTTCCCGACAGATGCGTACGATGGCATCTTGTCGGCACCCGAGCGTTATGGGCTTGAAAGCATTGCCAGTGATGCAAACTATGCGGAAAAAATGTCTAAAACTATAGGCAATGGGGCTGACCTTCTTCGTATTCATGAATCCCAAATGCCAAAAAATGGCGGTGACCCTGCCTATGCCAAAGCATTTTATGAACGCATTGACAGTTTACAGTTAAAAACATCTGAGGTGAGTGCAAAACGAATGCAGTTTTATGAGGCCCAAGTTAAGCAAGGACACTCTCCGGCCCAAGTTTACGCAAATCTGATGGAATTTAACGCAACCCTGTYACAAGATTATTGGGATTCGTTGAGTATTGGTTTTGATAAGTCAACGCGTACTGTTGAATCCTTTCAAGCTTCTCACGACCACCTGCAAAACCTTATTGATCAGAGCGATACAGCGACATCTTCTGAACAATCCACAGGATAATGATCATGCAAGTCGAAAACAGTTCAGCCTATACATCCCCCCTATTTACGCGAGCGGCACATGGTGCTGAGAACAAAGGTGGCGAATGGGCCTCAACACCGGCTCCGGCTCAAAACGGTGAAACGGATACCGCCAACACGGCAAAAGCCGCACCCGTGACCGGGGTCACAGGCAGCAACCTATCGAAGGAAGTGGTGGGGCAATTGATTGCTGAGGCACAAGAGATCGGTGTATCGAATGCCAACACAGAAGAATACGACGGACCTTTGTCCATAGGCGAACGTCATCATCTTGAAGACATTGCCAATGATCCGGTATATGCAGCGAGCCAAGCTAAGTTATTTGGAACCTCTGGTGAGATGTACTTTGTTAAAGAAATCCCGACAAACAGTCGTGCTGTCGCAGCCGCAAGGTCACAAAGGGAAGGAATAGAAGCTGTCCAACAACAACGCACCGCATATTACGAAAATCTGACAGCACAGGACCTGCCGCCTGCCGAAATTTATTTCAACTTGCTCGAATTCAACGCCAATCTGCCGAAGAGCCATGATGATACGATGGAATGGTCTGCGTCCAGGCGGGCCGGCGGGCCGTCATATTCCGACTACAACCAAGCCCGATCGGATTATCTACAAAACCTCATCAGCCAAGAAAAATCTGCCTCAGCTTCTGCGAAAGACGTTGATCCAGTCGAAACAACATAATAGGACGGATATCTGTATGAACAAACGCCTCTTTTCCACCTTCGCAGCTATGCTCTTTGGCCTCTTAGGACTGTTTCCTTCTGCCCAAGCGGGAACGGGGATTAACCCGCCGCTTGTCACCCTAACAGCGGACAATCGCGAGGGTGTATTAACCATCACCAATGACCGAGATGTTGTGGCGGGGTACGATATTGAAGCGTTGGGGTGGGAGCAAGAAGACGATGGCAAGGTCCTGTTACCCCCCACAGAAGGTATTCGGGTCGAGCCCGCCAGTTTGGACATTCCCGCCCATGGCAGTGCCCAAATACGGGTTACGGCTTTGGTGCCCGCCCCCCAAGCTGGTCATGCGGAAAAAGTTTATCGCCTTCGTATTGTCGAACGTGGTGACCGCAAACGTGAAGAAAGTGAAAAGGATGTTCAGGTTATTGCGTCTTTTACACTTCCCGTGTTTTATAAACCGTTGGAAACAATCCATGTCGGTCGCCTAACAACCACCCCTGTCACCAATGGAAAAATTGACTTCACCGTTTTTAACAGTGGGACAGAACATACCTATGTTGGTGAAGCCTCGGTCACCGGAAAAGATCAATCCGGTAAACAAGTTTTTCGCATCCAAAGACAAGGTTGGTACGTATTGGCCAATGGGTTGCTGACCTTTAAAGCGGCTTTGTCTGGCGAAGACTGTCAGGCTAGTCGCACCATTACCATTGCGGCCCGTGTCTTGGAAAGCGATGAAATTTGGGCAACCGACATTGTTCCAGACCCTGCGCAATGCGGTGACGGAACAGTGAGCGAGTTCCCCACTGTGGGCCTTAAACAAATGGCAAAAGGTTTTAAGCCAGGGGATAAAATGCCCGGTGGAACGAAACCCTTGTTGCCGTTAAAAAAATAAGACACGTTTGGCAATGATCCAACTCGACGACATCCATAAAACATACGGAACTGGGGCGGCCAGCGTCGAGGTTCTTAAAGGTGTATCGTTGCGCGTAAAACGTGGCGAGATGTGTGCCATTATGGGGGCGTCCGGGTCGGGCAAAAGCACCTTGCTTAATATCCTTGGTCTTTTGGATAAACCGACATCGGGTCGTTATCGGTTGGACGATTTGCACGTTCAAGACGCCGATGCCGATGAACTGGCTGATCTGCGCAATCACCGCATTGGCTTTGTCTTTCAGGCCTTTCATCTGATGGGGCGATTGTCGGCCTTGGACAACGTTGCCCACCCTTTATTATATAGGGGGTTAAATCGATCCGAACGTAGGCCTTTGGCCCAGACGGAACTTGAACGCGTTGGGTTAGGCGACCGCATGGATCATCTGCCCGAAGAATTGTCGGGCGGGCAACGCCAACGGGTCGCGATTGCGAGGGCCTTGGTCTCAAAACCTTCGTTGATTTTAGCCGATGAACCGACCGGTAACCTAGACACTTCGTCGGCCACCGAAATCATGGATCTTTTGACGCACATGAACGATACCTTGGGGCTTACAGTCATTGTCGTGACACACGACTTGGCCGTTGCTGAACGTTGCCACCGCCGTATTTTGGTGCGCGATGGGATCATTGAAACATGAGCACGCCTGCACCCAATTTGTTCGTACTCTTGGCATACGAAGCCGTTGCGAATGTAATGGCGGTTGCTCAGCGTTCGATTTTGGCGTTGCTGGGCATTGTTATTGGCACCGCATCGGTCATTGCCATGTTAAATGTGGGCCACAATGCCGAAGTTGAATCGATCCGTCAGTTCAAATCCATGGGCACGGATCTGATCGTTGCTCAGGCCTTTTTAGGTCAGATGAAGGGGGCTCGGCCTTCGGCCTCAGCCATTGAAGACCTCGCAAAAGATCTTCCCCAAATTCGTAAAATCGCCCCACTTTCCATCACGGGCAAACGTTTGGGGCGTGGGCAGGGTATGCAGAGCAGTATCATCGGTGCGACCCAATCGCTTAAAGACGTGATCCGTCTTCGCACCGTCGAAGGACGTTTCCTGTCCGCATTCGACAAAGAAGAAACCTATGCCGTTATTGGTTCAGCCATAGCCGCTTCACGCAAAATCAGCGCCACCCCTTTACATCCCGGCGACCGCATTCGTCTCGGTAATTATTTGTTCACGGTCATCGGCATATTGGCCGAAACCACTCATAATCCGCTGTTGCCCTTTGATGTAAACAAGGGCGTTATCATCCCCGAAGCCTCCATGCGTCGCGTGGCCACACAAACGGGAAGCTCAACTATTTTGGCCGCCGCCGCTGATGACAGCGACCCCATTCTTGCCACCGAAATATTAGGGGAAAGATTGCGCGACCTGCATGGTGGGCAGCGCGTGCAGATACGAAGCGCACGCCAATTGATCGAAGGCATGCAAAAGCAAGCCTCTATCATGGCGGGATTGCTGGCGGCGATTGGTGCTATTTCTCTTTTAGTCGGTGGCGTCGGCGTGATGAATGTGATGTTGATGAATGTTGCGGAACGACGACGTGAAATCGGATTGCGCATGGCCTTGGGCGCGCGGCGCAGTCACATCCGCATTATGTTCCTGATGGAAGCCGCGCTCTTGTCTTTAACCGGGGGAATATGCGGGACCGTTTTGGGCATGCTAGCGGCCTACATCTATGCAGATTTTTCGGGCTGGGACTTCACCCCGTCCTCGTTAGCTCTGCCCCTTGGTGCCGTGATTTCCGCAGGGGTTGGACTATTCTTCGGAGCCTACCCCGCAGCGTCGGCCGCGCGCTTAGATCCCATAGAAACTTTACGCGCGGAATGACGGCGGTTTGGTCGAGGGGCTTGCCAAAACAGGGAAAACGACCTTACGCGCTAAAACCAACACGTTACTTAACGGTTAGTCACTTTTCCACTCTGTAAGCCCCGCGCCTTATGTAGTTTTTTGTAGCTTTCGATCAATTGCAGATGTTTGTCTAAGCCTTCAAGTTTCAGGCTGGTCTTTGTTAAGCCATAAAACTTCACATCCCCCGTCACAGACCCCACCACATTTTCCATGACTTGCATGCCATACATTCTGTTGAGGTTTGGCCCATAATCATCGATATCTAATTCATCATCAATTGTAATGTCCAGCACCGCACCCATGGCCTGATAAAACAAACCACGGTCCACTGTATTATCATTAAAGTTTAAAAAATCGGCGACGATCTCTTGCGCGTCTTCATATTGGTTCAAGGCTAAATGAATGAGTATTTTCAGCTCACCAATATCTAACTTGCCCCAAACCGTATTTTCATCAAAGGCAATGCCGATTAATTCTGAAATTTTGGTGTAATTGTCCAGTTGCGTCTCTTCAAAACGTTCCAGCAAATCTTCAAGCTGTTCGTCCGTTAGGGAATGGATGTTTAAAATGTCTTCGCGAAACATCAGGGCTTTATTGGTGTTATCCCAAATCAAATCTTCTGTTGGGTAAACTTCTGAATAATTTGGCACCAACATCCGACAAGCTGCGGCCCCAAAGTTTTCATAAGTTGCCACATAAACCTCTTTTCCAAGGTCTGCTAAAATACTCATCAGGCGTTCATTTTCTTGCTCCGTCGTGCCGCTGAAATCCCAAGCGCAAAATTCATAATCATGTTTTGTGCTAAAGAACTTCCACGATATGACACCCGTTGAATCAATAAAATGCTCAACAAAATTACCCGGCTCGGTCAACGCGTGGCTATTGAACGTCGGGGGCGGCACGTCATTTAAGCCTTCAAAACTGCGGCCTTGTAATAATTCGGTGAGGGATCGTTCTAATGCCACTTCAAAACTTGGATGCGCCCCGAATGAGGACAAAACGCCGCCTGTTTTCGGGTTCATTAAGGTCACACACATGACAGGGAACTTCCCCCCCATCGAGGCATCCTTAACCAAAACAGGGAAGCCTTTATTTTCCAGCTCCTCTATACCGGCCAAAATATGAGGGTATGTGGCTAGAATTTCTTTTGGCACATCGGGCAGAATGATTTCTTCTTCGATAATTTGGCGTTTGATTGCGCGTTCAAATATTTCAGACAGACATTGTACCTTGGCTTCATACAAATTATTGCCGGCACTCATACCATTGCTAACAAATATATTTTCGATCAAGTTAGACGGGAAATAGACCGTTTTTTGATCTGAACTGCGCGTAAAGGGCAAAGCACAAATCCCACGCTCGACAAGTCCCGAATTTGTATCAATTAAATGAGACGCCCGTAATTCACCATCTGGATTATAAAGTTGCAGGCATTTTTCATCCATCAGCCCTTCTGGCAAAGCATCATCTATCCCGGCTTTAAACCATTTTTCATTGGGGTAATGGACAAACTTGCTGTTCGCGATTTCTTCCCCAAAATAATAATCGTTATAGAAGAAATTACAGCTCATCCGCTCAATATATTCACCCAAAGCCGAACAAAGAGCGCTTTCCTTCGACGCCCCTTTGCCGTTGGTAAAACACATAGGGGACGCAGCCTCGCGAAGATGAAGCGACCATACATTTGGCACAATATTACGCCACGCCGCAATTTCAATTTTAAGGCCAATATCCGATAGCATCGACGTCATATTCGCAATCGTTTGTTCCAAAGGCAGGTCTTTACCCTCGATCATCGTCGTGCTGTCGCCCTCAAACGCTTGCAGTAACGATGCATCATCCAAATCTTGTACAGCATCAATTTTAAATTCAGGGTTTTGTTGAACAACTTTTTTCACCGTACAGCGATCAGCCGACCTTAAAATGCCCAGCCGATCACGTTCTGAAATGCTGGACGGCAATTCGACTTGAATTTTAAAGGTTTGATTATATCTGTTTTGGGGATCAACAATATTGTTTTGCGACACCCGAATGTCATCTGTTGGGATGTCCCGCGACACACAATAAAGCTTAACAAAATAGGCGGCGCACAGGGCGGAAGAGGCTAAAAAATAATCAAAAGGACTGGGCGCCGTTCCATCGCCCTTATACCGAATAGGCTGATCGGCCGTGATCGTAAAATCATCAAACTTAGCCTCAAGGCGAAGTTTGTCCAAAAAATTTACAGTGATTTCCATTTGAGTACTTTTTCCAAGATAATTATGGCTCTGTCGCAAAATATTCAGTCACTTTACCCTAACAAGCCAACAACAAACAATGATTGGGCTGACTTCGTGGACGTAAAGCTGCAGACGGCCGCAGACGCCTGCGCCGAAGCGAAAAAAAACACCTCAGAAAGCACCCCGCCAGACACAAAAAAGCCCCAGCATCTCTGCCGAGGCCTTTTGAATAATGGTGCCCGGGGGCGGATTTGAACCACCGACACGCGGATTTTCAATCCAAAAGATGGGTTGATATCTAGACTTTAAGAGTAATAAAGTAAAGGTGATTTTCATGTGGTCATAGATGGGTGGTCTATATTCGAACCTATGCCGAACTTAAACGAGCAAAACGAACCAATTAGAAAAAATATACTATATTTCTCAATGAGATATCGGTGATTTTCGCCGAACTTCATTCGACATGGCCGGGCCAGTCACCAGAAATGGCAGAAAATTCAGAAATTTACTTCCGCTATGCGTAGAAAAGCAGACATTATACTGACACTTTGAAAACTTCCGTTAATAGCCAGGAGGCGACATTATCGTCCCTGTCGGTTTTTTTTACTGAACATCCGCGCGATGGCTCCGCTCTGGCGGGAAGGTTACGGATACAAGGGTTCCGATTCCCAAGTCGCTGACGACCTCGATATGTCCATCATGCATTTCTGCAAATATTTTTACCAGATATAAGCCCAAACCTACACCTTCACACGAGAGCGAACTGGTATCGTTAGCCTGACCAAAAGGTTCAAGAATTTTAGCCAAATCACCCGGCGCAATGCCTACGCCATCATCTTTGACGCTAATTTTTATACCGCCTTGATTCGTTAAATTCATAGTCAATGTGACATGCCCTTCAGGAGGCGTAAACTTGATGGAGTTGGTCAGTAGGTTCAACACGATCTGTTTTATGCGCACTTCATCGGCAATCAAAATCGGCATGTTTTCCGGGATCGAAACGACCAAGGAAATCTTCTTTTCCAAGGACCGGAGGCTCAGCAGTAYACGGYATGATTCAGCCAGTTCGTCGAGCTGAATGTGATCATCCGTTAAGTTCATCTTGCCCGCTTCGATTTTTGAAACGTCAAGGATATCGGAAATCAGCGTCAAAAGGTGCGAGGCTGAACTGTGGATGTCATTCGCGTATTCATCGTATTTTTTATGCCCAAGTGGGCCAAAAGTTTCCATGCGCATCATATCAGTAAAGCCCAATACGGCATTCAAGGGGGTGCGCAGTTCGTGRCTCATGTTGGCCAGAAATTGAGTTTTGACTTTGTTGGAAGCCTCGGCGCTAATCTTGGCTTCGCGTAACTCAATTTCCTTTTCTTTGTTTTCGGTGATGTCGTCGTGAATGCCAATAAAGTGAGTGACCTGACCATCGGCATCCGTGATGGGGCTGATCGTTTGGTTGACGATGACCAGCGTTCCGTCTTTGCGGCGGTTGATGAATTCGCCGTTCCACATCTTCCCGTTGAGAATAGTGCTCCATAGTTCTTCGTAAACTGCCGGAGTCATCATACCAGAGTTGAGTATCCGTGGGTTTTGTCCAGCCACTTCACTAAAATCGTAGCCGAACTGTGTGCAAAATGCATCGTTGACCCAAACAATTTTCGCATTGATATCTGTAATTAGAACCATATTGGCCGATGTTTTTAAAGCCGTACTCAATAATCTGAGTTGCTGTTCAGTAGTTTCTGCATAAGTGCGTTGACGAAAAACGATGAATGCTAAGATGAAAAGCACGGTTAGTCCCACGCCCATGGTGGTGCTGAAATCGCGCGTATCCAGGTACCAAGACATTAAGGCTTCATCTTGGTGCAAGGACACAACCACCAACAACGGCCACCGTGTTGTTGCCCGATAGCTGATGATTTGATTTTCGCGCTGATCGTGAAGGTCGGACGCAAACTGTCGGTACGTGCCCCATTCTTGCTTCACCAAATGAGTCTTAAAAAGTTCCGTATCTGCATGGTTTGTATCGCCGGTGTTGAGCCCGTCCATACCGCTCTGCACCAGAACTTCCCCGTCGTAGCGATAGAGTGTCACCATGCCTTTACGTCCAATATCCAACGCACTGAATTGTTCTTGGAAAAAGCCCGGATTGAGCACGGCAAGAGCAACACCGAGGAAGTTTTCTTCTTCGTCATAGACAGCCCGTGCGGCAATTAGATGCCATTGCTGGGAAGGGCTTGTAGCTTTGGTGCCGTCGCCCAAAAGGCGCCCACCGTACGGGGTGCTCATATACAAGCCTTGCAACAATCCATCTTGTGCTTTTTTGAAGTACGCTTCGCCTGCAATCGAAAGGATGGGCAACGGGCCACGTCTAGATATATCCGTCACTAGACCTGTGGCATTGACGAAAGCCACTTCGCGCACCTGTGGGGCTTCGTCCAGCAATGCTTGAAAGAACTTTTTGACGTCAGAGTTTTCGGTCCAGTGGCCAGGTTTTGCGCTTGTCGCAACATTAGAGAGGATCAAGTCGACGGCTTGGATTGTACGACTGTTCGAAACCTCGATTGCGCGGGCCAGATTGGCCGTTGTGACCTCTGCCACTAACAGCGCCCGTTCCTTACCAAGCCATAACTGATGCGTCCAAACCGAAATAAATGCAGCCGTTACGACAAAGGTAAAAAATAAAACACCATAGCGCCCCCCAAGCCATGATATTTTAGACTTGGGAATATTGGTTGTTTCAAACAGCAAGGAATTATCCTAAATTAAATCCAGAAATAACCTGCATTAAGCAGACGCACTATTGTATACTATTGTATGTTTTAATGTCACTTTCATTCGTCTTTTTTTGCGATGTAAAGTGAGTAAATTATAGAATGTTGAAGGCTCCTATGTTGAACATCATAAAAAGGTTTCTCGTAACCATAACTCTGCTGATGGCCGCAAGTACAGCAGCATCCGCCGGACACTTGGACCGTATCAAGGAAACCAATACTCTGCGCGTTTGTCACTGGCCCGCGTATTATGCCATCTCGTACAACAATGCGAAAAGTGGGAAGTTGCAAGGAATCGATATCGGTCTTGCTCGGGAACTGGCAAAGGATTTGGGCGTTGAACTGAAATTCGTCAAAACCAGTTTTGCCAAATTCATTAAGGACGTTCAGGCTGATAAATGTGACATCGCGATGTTTGGTGTTGGCATCACCAAAGCGCGTGCCCAGCACCTTGACTACAGTGACCCGTACTTGAGTAGCGATATCTACGCCATCGTGACCAAGAACCACCCGACCTTGAAAAATTGGGAGGACTTGGACAAGGAGGGGCATATTCTGGTGGTGCAAAAAGGCACCTATATGGAAGACGCTGCCTCTGCATTCAAGAACGCCTCTATCTTGTCTGTGGTGAAATTTCAACAACGTGAAAAGGAAGTGCGCACAGGACGCGCAGATGCCTTCCTCACGGACTTCCCCTACGGAAAAAAGATCCTCCTCACCTATGACTGGGCCAAACTTCTTGAACCAAGTAAGCCGTTCTGGAAAACCGAATATGCCTACGCTATCAACAAAGGTGATCCCGAATGGCTAACCTACATCAACAATTTCATCAAACGCATTAAGATCGACGGACGACTGAAAAAGCATGCTGAAGACAACGGACTCTTGCCAATTGCAATTTTGGACTAACGGCTAAGTCCGWTCGGTGATACGGGCCGAATCAATGGCAAAACACTATTCAGAAGACATCCGAGTTGGGTCATAAGCGGAAGTAATTATCGACCTGTATCCCCGCAAGATTGTTGGTTGGGACGTCAGTGATCGAATGAAAAAAGACCTGGCGTTGCGAGCCTTGAAAAGGGCAATTACGTTACGTCGCCCAAAGCCGGGGCTCATTCATCATTCGGATCGCGGCAGTCAATATTGTGCAACTGAATACCAAATGGAACTGAAACGCCATGGCATCAAAATATCAATGTCAGGAAAAGGGAAGGCCCCTGGAAACGTTGTTTCCGAAGGCGCGCTAAGGCGTGTTATGACAACGCCCCCGTGGAGACCTTCTTTAAAACCTTGAAGGCCGAACTGGTCTGGCGGACAAAGTTTGCAACACGATTAGAGGCTGAAATATCCATTAGAAATCACATCAACAACTTCTACAACAGCCGGAGACGCCATTCTGCTCTGGGCAACATCAGCCCAATGAGGTATGAAAATATAGCAGCCTAAAGAGCGAGGGGCTGTCCACTTTATTCAGGCAAGTCCAATATGTCCCTAAAGAGCCGTTTTCACTTTTCAAAATTGATATTGCGTGATTGACGGACCACTCAGATTGTCTTGAAATTAGTCGCATGGCAGGCTGTTATAATAAGCCGCTATTGCATTCATGTCCTTCTCACTGAGAACGCCAGCCAACTCACTCATAACGGGGTGATGCCGCCGATCTTTCAGGTCTGTGATGTCGTGTCCATGTGCAGTTCTACCAAAACTGGTCAGTTGTTTCTCTAAGTAGGCACGCTTCTGTCCTGCCAAGTTGGGGGTGTTTACCTCGGTGCTGATGCCTGCCGGACCGTGACATCTCACGCATTGCTCCACAGTCGGTGGGGGTTGTAGATTTTTATCTGTGGGCGCATCAGACTGGCACGTTTGGGACGAGTAGTACATCGAGACAGCGGTGATATCTTCGAGGCTTAACCGATTGGCGTTGTAAGCCGCGGAACGGTGGACGCGATAGATTTCTTTTTCTGCTCTATCCTTATGGGTATCGCCAAAACTATTGCCTTGCTGAAAGTCAGCCAACTGATTTGCTAGATACTCAGTTTTCTGTCCTGCCAGATTTGGGATGCGGGAATTTGCGGRCGTACCTGTATGGCCGTGGCAATGGAAACACCATTTTGTATCTTCTGGATGGTTAGTGGTGGTGTCAGCATAAGATACGTTAGCCAAAATAAACAACGCATAAGCCGTGATGACGACTGACGTAAGACGAAATGTTAGCGTCATCAGATTGTCCTCAAGAAAATATATCCTTAAACAGCTTTATAACGCTCTTCTATATAGCGATGAAATAAAGGCATTCAAGGACAAAACATCAATGAGTCCACTTTTGGCTATAAGCGGAAGTTTTTAAGGGATACATAAAATGTCCGCTTCCGAGCGGTAAGTAGACATCATTTAGGACAGGTAAATAGCCTTCTCCCATCTCTTCGCCTATGCAGAACCCAAAGCCGAACCAATCAAAGCAAGAGCAAAAGCACCGCTTCTTACCGAACCCATGCGGATCATGTCGTTATGGAAATGGAGGGCTAGCCCAAGAACCCCACCACCCAGACACAAAAAAAGACCCCAGCGTTTCCACGGGGGCCTGTTAAAATAATGGTGCCCGAGGGCGGATTTGAACCACCGACACGCGGATTTTCAATCCAAAATATATTCTGGTTTTAGTTTGTAAGAGTAAGAAAGTAAAAGTGATTTTCGCCGAACTTCATTCGACATGGCCGGGCCGGTCATCAGAAATGACAGAAAATTCAGACATTATACTGACACTTTAAAAACTTCCGCTAATAGCCAAAAGCAGACCTTTAACTAATGCTGTGTCTTCGGGCTTAAGTGTTATGAATATGACATTGTRAACTGCAAGAATAATGGCTTTGCCAAGTTTATAAAATTGCATTTTAATAAACACGAAAAACGGCTGCGAACGGTGTGTTCGCAGCCGTAAATCATTATTAATTCTGCGGATTATTATTGATTGCAGAATTTGTTATATTTAGCAGAAGCTTCTTCCAGTTTGGCGAGCTCTAACTTTAATCTGATAATTTTATCATAGTTCTGAGCGGCTTTGCTGTTCAGTTTTTTCTTAAAGGCGCCTTCTAAATTGTCGACCATTTTGCAGGCGCGACCAGCGGGTGTCATGTGGGCACCAAAGACGGCCAGTTCGGATACGTGTAAATAGTTTTTTGCAGGAAGTTGAATTTTGACGTATCGCCCGGTTTTGTTAACGGCAAATTCTGTTACATTCYGTGCGGTCCGGATTTCATCGTACTTGYGCCCGGGATTTTGCTTAGTGATAGGCTTATCGGAAACAAAGACAAGAGCATTGTTCAAACGTGTGTAACAGCAATCTTTGCGGTTTACGATACGAATATAGTCGATCCGAGATTCAGCTCCTAAATCAATAGCCAGCCAATCATTAGCAACACTACCCTTCGTATGGTGAAAGGTATTCTCGTTGCCATCCACCGCATTTTGCGCGGGGAAAGCAGCACTATAAACAGATGACATTGTCACGGTTGTGTTGAGGGCTATATTTGCACCCTTTTTAA
The DNA here is from genome assembly GCA_002401565.1 of Rhodospirillaceae bacterium. Classification (GTDB taxonomy): domain Bacteria; phylum Pseudomonadota; class Alphaproteobacteria; order Rhodospirillales; family Magnetovibrionaceae; genus JANLGW01. The sequence continues at coordinate 40,242 of NVTL01000008.1, read as the reverse complement.
GCTTTGCTTTTTTCACACCAGCGAATTGTATTGCGCGTACTTTCTTTAAAGCCGCTGCTTTTTTCGCTTCCTTYTYWKYYWWKTYRGCCNKCTTYTYYTKCTTCCTGCTTTTTCAAGTCAGCCGCTTGTTTTGCTTTCTTCTTTGCGGCTTCAATCAGCGCCTTCTTTCGCATATCGTTAAATAACTTTTTTGTATCTCGTATATTCCCACTAGATTGACCTGTATTGGGCACGTTTCCAGGTTTTTTCCAACCTGTAGACTTTCTTGTTTTGGGTACTATTCCCGCCTTTTTATCAGCTGCGCGTTTTGCCTTCGCCGCGGCACTTTTTCTTTTGAGTTCTTCAAAATTGATCCCCGAACGTGGCATCTGTGCAACGATAATCTTGTTGGTAATTTGGTTAGAGACCGTTTTCGCCTTGCTTGAAATATCGTCTGCTAGGCTTTCAATGGGGGCAACGCCCGCCGATGCTGTGGATATAAAACCCATCACCGCGAAGGCTATTACAGCCTTGTTAAAAATGGAAAGTGTGTCTTTAAATTTTTTATAAGTAAGAAACATATAACTGTACGTCCTATAAAATTACGTGGGAAGGGTGCTGTGATTTTAATTTACGTATGCACTTATAATCAATCATCTTTTTTGCATAAGTTGGTTGACAAAGACTTGGAATTATACAGGCGTCCATTCAAGGCTAACCCTAAAAAAACACCCCACACAGACACAAAAAAAGACCCCAGCGTTTACACTGGGGCCTTTTAAAATAATGGTGCCCGGGGGCGGATTTGAACCACCGACACGCGGATTTTCAATCCGCTGCTCTACCAACTGAGCTACCCGGGCATGGGGCTTTCCGAATCACGCAAACGCGATGCGGTGTAGACGCGGGTTTATAGGCAATATCTGGCCGTCTGTCCACGGGGTTTTTTAATCTTCTTCATCAAAATCATCATACGCGCCCAAAAGCTCTTCTGCAGGGACCCGGTAACCTCCGTCCAACCACTTCCCCAGATCTAAATCTGCACAGTGTTTGGAACAAAAAGGTTTGAATTTTTGATCCGTTTTTTTCTTACACATCGGGCAGTTAGAAGCTTTTTTAGCCGTTTTCAGCTCCACCACGTTCGATGGCTTTTTGGTTTGATCAGGCATGGTCTTTTGTGGCCTCCACTTGAAAGGTTCCGGCGGGCATATTTTCATCTGCAATCAAGTCTAAGCTTTGCCCCAGTTTGATTTCAATGTCGAACAAAGCCTCAACACCATCTGATTTAAGAGCGTTCACCACGTTCGGGTTTGTGCGCAACGCTGGAATTAAGGCCGGGGACGCCCAAACTTCGGCCAAGACCCGGTCAAGACCCGCCAACCCTACGGTCAGCGCAGATGACGCATCATTGCCGCCACACGTTGAACATGGCCCGTGCAGGATATGGCTTAACGGGGCACGGCGGCGCGGCCGGGTGATTTCCAACAACCCGCCCTTGGTGGTGCCCAAAACCTGTGGCCCGGTGGGGTCGTGACTGAGGGCCTTTTTCAAAGTATTGACGATTTTGCCCACGGCGTCTTGTCCGCGCACGGGCATTAAATCTAAAACAATCAGGCCCGCCAGATTTCTCAAGCGGATTTGCCGGGCGGTTTCCCAAACGGCTTCGATGTTGGTCGCCATGGCTAAGTCTTGTCCGCGCGTGCTGTTTTGCGCGGCCGCCGCCCCGCCCGCGTTGATATCAATCGACGTTAAGGCCTTGGTTTCTTCGATAATCAGCGAGCCACCGGATTTCAGCCGCACGACCGGGTCCAAAACGCCCGCCACCGCATCGGCCACACCATATTCGTCAAAGATATCGCGACCGCTTGGATGGCGCACCACGCCGCCAGGCGGCACCATGCCCAACGCATGCAATTCAGCCTCGACCGCTTTGGTCAGAGCCGGATCGTCGATGACCACTTTCGCCAACCCTGAAAATCCACTTTCTGATAAAAATTGAACAGGCGGTGTATCTTCGCCACTTAAAAAGCTGGGTGGTTGAGTATCTTTGGCGCGCGCCTGTAAATCTTGCCAATGGGCCTGCAGCAATTTGATTTCACGCATCATGACGTCTTCGCTGACATCAATGGCACAGGACCGCACAACACAGCCCAAATCGTCGGCCAGCTTGCCCACCACCATGGTCCGCAAACGATTGCGTTCGGTATCGTCCTTGATGCGTTTGGACAGCCGCACACCGGGATCGCCGGGGGTCAGAATGCAATGCGCCCCCGCGATGGACAGGCGTCTGGTGATTTTTGATCCCTTATCGTCGCGTGCAGCGGCCAGAACCTGAACCAGAATATTTTGGCCTTCGTGCATGTGATCGGAAATACGGTCGCCGGCGGACTTGCCRCCCATATGCTGTTGCGGACGGGCTTCGGCGAGGCCTAAAAACCCGTTGCGGTCTAAACCTAAATCGATAAAAGAGGCTTCTAAGGCTGGAACAACTTTTTTCACACGCCCCAAATAAATACCCCCAACTTGGCCCGAACCATCGGCCAAGGCGGTGCGATATACGGCAAAGTCCCTCAGGTGTGCGTTCCCATCAACCCGCGCAAGGCGAATTTCGCCGGGCCGCACGCGTACGGCTAAGATATCTGTGGGCATGGCTTACGCTCCGAACGCTTTTAAGGCGTTGGCGGTCTCAAAAAGGCTCAACCCCACCACGTTAGAATACGATCCGTTAAGGCGGCGCACAAAGGCCCCGGCGCGGCCTTGGATGGCGTAGGCTCCGGCCTTGCCCTGTCCTTCGCCGCTTTTCACATAAGCCTCGATTTCAGAGCGTTCTAAACGTTTGAAAATCACCGCCGTGGTGATGGTTTTAAGAACCTGTTTGCCGTCAGGACCCAACACGCACAATCCGCCAATCACCTTATGGCGACGACCGGACAACATCTCTAACATGCGTTTGGCGTCGGCGTCGTCTTGGGGCTTGCCCAACACACGCCGTCCGACACAAACCACGGTATCGGCGGCCAAAACGCAACTGTCTGGATGTGTTTTAAAAATTTCTTGGGCTTTTAACAGAGCCAAACGGCGCGCCAATTGCACAGGGCTTTCGTCCTTCAGCGGCGTTTCGTCAATGTCTGCGGGAATGATTTGGTCTGGGGTCACGCCAATTTGTGCCAAAAGATCGACACGGCGGGGTGACGCGGACGCTAAAACAAAAGGGACAGTCATGTTCTGAGTTTCAGACATACCTATCCCTTTCCTGCAAAACCCAAATACGCAACGCTTACTTAAAGCGGAACGTAATCCGGCCTTTGCTCAGATCATACGGTGTCATTTCGACCGTAACCTTGTCACCCGCCAATACGCGAATGCGGTGTTTGCGCATTTTACCAGCGGTATGAGCCAAGATTTCATGACCGTTTTCCAGCTCTACACGGAACATTGCGTTCGGCAGGAGCTCGTTCACGATCCCGGAAAATTCAAGTACTTCTTCTTTAGCCATCAATCTCTCTATATTTTGTGTGCTTATTTCGCCCTTTAAGTGCCGTGTTGCGCACCAAAGGTCAAGGCTTATTCATCTTCGTCGGAAAAACGATCCCGAATGCGTTTGACCAGTTCATCGCGAACTTTACGGTAGGCCTCTAGGCGCACTTCCCGGCTGCCTTCGATAATGCTGGGGTCAAAGGTGTTCCAAAACTCGACTTCGCACGCCATATAGCGGGTTAAGTCCACGGCTTTGTGTTGCGCTTCTGGGGATAAGGATATCACCAAATCATACGAAGTGTCTTCTAAATCATCAAAAGTCTTGGCCTTATGCGCCGTAATATCGATGCCAATTTCGGCCATGGCAACGATCGCAAAGCCGTCTAATTCTTGGGTTCTGGTGCCCACAGAATCGATAAAAACTTCCGCGCCGTAATAATGTTTCATAATCGCTTCGGCCATGGGCGAACGAATGGCATTCATGGTGCAGGAAAAAAGAACGGCGCTGGGCAGGGTCATGTCTATGCGCTCCCTCACCCTTTGATGTGCAAAACGCACACCAATGTAAACAAACGCCGGGCCGTGGACTTGTCCAATTCGACCTTGGATTTTAGACGTTCTTTTAAAATATCCGAGCCATCATTGTGCAAACCGCGACGGCCCATATCGATGGCTTCGATTTGCGAAGGACTGGATGATTTAATGGCGGTGTAATAGCTGTCACACACCATCAAATATTCGCGCACAATGGACCTGAATGGTGACAGGGCTAAGATGAAACGTTTTAAGGGTTTGTCGTGCACATCACGTACATCAAAGGCCAAACGGTTTTCTTCGATGCTGAGATGCAGCACGTATGGTCCGTCCGGTCCACCGATCAGGCCAAAGCTGTTGTCTTCGATCAAATCAAAAAGGGCTACTTTGCGTTCGTGTTCAACCTGTGGCGTGCGGTTGACCACCGTGCGTTCGTCCAAGAAGATGTTTTGAATGCGAGATGTATCCGTCATGGAACCCCCGCCCGCCCGTTACGATTTTTGATTTAAACGAATGGAAACGGATTGTCCGTGGGCTTCTAAACCTTCGGCTTTGGCCAACTGAACGGCGGCCGGGCCAATTTTGCCAAGACTGTCCGCATTGCACGCGATGAACGTGGTGCGTTTCATAAAGTCCAAAACCCCAAGACCGGATGAAAAACGAGCCGTCCGCGATGTTGGCAGCACATGGTTTGGTCCCGCCACATAATCACCAATGGCTTCGGGGGTATAACGGCCCAAGAAAATCGCCCCGGCATTGGAAATCTGGTCGGACAAAGCATCGGGCTTATCAACCGCCAATTCCAAATGTTCAGGGGCAATGCGGTCAACCAAAACTGCGGCGTCCGTCATCACGTCACCGACAACAATGATCACGCCGTAATCATTCCAACTGGGCCGCGCGATGTCTTCACGGCTTAAGGTTTTCAATTGGCTTTCGACGGCCTGTTCTACGCGGTCAGCAAAATCGGCATCGTCCGTAATCAAGATCGATTGAGCCGCCGGATCGTGTTCGGCCTGGCTTAACAAATCAGCGGCAATCCNNGCCGGATCGTTTTGCCCATCGGCYACCACCAAAATCTCGCTGGGTCCGGCAATCATATCGATACCCACGGTGCCAAAAACTTGACGTTTTGCTGCGGCCACATAGGCATTTCCGGGGCCGACAATTTTATCAACAGGCTTAATCGTTGCCGTTCCATAGGCCAAGGCCCCCACGGCCTGAGCCCCACCGATACGGTAGACTTCAGACACGCCGGATATTTTTGCCGCGGCCAAAACCAASGGRTTCACAATRCCRTCSGGKGTCGGCACGACCATCACCAAACGTTTCACRCCCGCCACRCGGGCCGGAATRGCATTCATCAAKACAGACGAYGGATARGCCGCYAGSCCRCCGGGRACRTAYARACCMGCRGCGCCCACSGGGCTCCACCGATASCCCAAACGCACACCGACATCATCGATGTAATCTTCACCGGATGGAAATTGGCGTTTGTGGAATTTTTCGATGCGATCTCGGGCCAGCTTTAAAGCGTCCAACAGGTCTGGTTCGATACTCTGTTCGGCGGCGTCTAAATCATCTTGGCTGAAGGCTAAGTCTTGGGCGCTTAAGTTTTGGCGATCAAAGCGGTTGGTGTATTCGACCAAAGCTGCGTCACCGGTCTTGGCCACGGCAGCCAGGATTTCAGATACGGTTTGATTGACGTCTACGTCGCTTTCGCGTTTTGCCGACAACACATCGGCAAACTGGGTTTCAAAATCAGCAGTTTGGGCTTCAAGACGCTTGGGCATCTATCGCCTCCTTAAACTTTTCGATCCAACCGCCGATTTCAGCCGGGCGGGTTTTCCACGCCGTGCGGTTGACGGCCAAACGAGACGTGATTTCCGCAATCACTTCGACTTCAACCAAACCATTGGCGCGCAGCGTATCGCCTGTGGACACCAAATCAACGATGCGATTGCACAGGCCTAATGTGGGGGCCAATTCCATGGCGCCGTTCAGTTTGATGCATTCGGCCTGCACGCCGCGCTTGGCAAAGTGCTTTTTGGTGATTTCTGGATATTTTGTGGCGACGCGCACGTGGCTCCACGTGCTGGGGTCGTCTTCGCCCATTAACGATTTAGGTTCAGCCACACTGATGCGGCAATAACCGATACCCAAATCAAGGGGGGCATAAATTTCAGGACTGTCAAATTCCATCAACACATCGCCGCCTGCGACTCCCAAATGGGCCGCGCCAAAGGCCACAAAGGTCGCCACGTCAAAACTGCGCACGCGGATGATTTCAATATTGTCGTGATTGGTGGCAAACGTCAGCTTGCGCGATTTTGGATCATCAAAATCGGCTTCGGGTTCAATCCCCGCCGCGCGCACAATCGGCATCACTTCTTTTAAGATGCGACCTTTGGGCAAAGCCAAAACCAGTTTTTCGTTTGCAGTGTTCGTCACGTTCATTCTCGTTCATTCTATGAGGCCGAGGATCAAACCTCAGATTGTGCATATATAAAGGGTTTTAGAGGAAATTTCTAGCCTTCGCCGCGCACGCGTTCGATTTGAGCACCGCACGCTGCGAGTTTTTCTTCCAATCGTTCATAACCACGATCCAAATGATAAACACGGTTAATCACCGTTTCGCCTTCGGCCATCAAGCCCGCCAAGACCAACGAGCTGGACGCCCGCAGGTCGGTTGCCATCACTTGCGCCCCGGATAATTTTGCAACGCCACGCACAATCGCCGAACGGCCATGCACATTAATATCCGCGCCCATACGCACCAATTCCGGCACGTGCATAAAGCGGTTTTCAAAAATGGTTTCGGTCAACATCGACGCCCCGCTGGCCACCGAAGCCAGCACCATCATCTGGGCCTGCATATCGGTGGGGAAACCCGGATACGGTTCCGTCATGGCGTCAAAGCCTTTAAGGTTTCCAGGGATGCATTGCACCCGCAGGCCGTCTTTTTCGTCTTTAATATCCACGCCGGCTTCGCGCATGACGTCAATCACCGATTCCAACAAATCAGCCCGGCCGCCCTGCAAAAGAACATTGCCGCCCGTAACCGCTGCGGCCACCGCGTACGATCCCATTTCGATACGATCGGGGACCACCGTATGTTCGGCGGCATGAAGTTTTTCGACGCCTTGGACTTTTAAGGTGTCGGTGCCGATGCCTTCGATTTTGGCCCCCATGGCAACCAAGCAATGGGCCAGATCGATGACTTCGGGTTCGCGCGCCGCATTGGCGATYWYGKYKTCRMYMWWGGCNYWWAGTNCKYSGSCAWSRMWRKRKTNKTMGNRTKCCASMKWCCGTAATATTGGAAAACAGAACATGCCCGCCTTGCAGACCATTTGGGGCGGTGGCGTCGATGTAACCTTCGGTCAACTCAATTTCGGCGCCCATGGTTTGCAGGGCTTTTAAGTGCAAATCCACCGGACGGGTGCCAATCGCACAGCCGCCGGGCAACGATACCCGCGCGTGACCATGACGGGCCAACAAAGGCCCCAACACCAAAATCGACGCGCGCATACGGCGCACCAATTCATAAGGTGCCGTGGTGCTTTTTAAAGTCGACGCATCCAAAGCAAAGACCCGGCCCATGTGACCGCCCTCCGGCGCGTCGCCTTCCATAGCAATGGAAACGCCCATATCACTGAGCAGGTGAGCCATGGTCGAAATATCGGCCAAATGGGGTAAATTGGACAAGCGCAAAGGTTCATCCGACAGCAACGCCGCTGCCATCAAAGGCAGAGCCGCATTTTTTGCGCCGCCGATGGGAATAGTACCAATAAGGGGATTGCCCCCGCGAATGACGATTTTGTCCATAATAGTTACCCTAAAGTGTTACCTAGCATGGCTTTTAGACTAACCATTGAGCCCCCACAAGCGTTTACTTTTKATCMGCATCCGYGCGTTTRCGGSTCTGTTGCTTRCGYTTTTTCAGATTCGCCCGCAAAGMYTCATCCAGYCGCTCTTGGCGTTTTTGGCTCTCGTCTTTTTTTTGTGCGTTTTTAGGTTTACCCGTCACGAAACTGACCATCCTTGCTTCAAATTTTGAAGCGCCTAGCATGGTCACTAAAAAAAATGCCGTCAAGAGCGCTTGCCCCCTTGCCTTTATGTAACCTGTGTGGCATCTTCCGCGCGCTTTCTAAAAGCAGGCCGCCGTAGCTCAGGGGTAGAGCGCACCATTGGTAATGGTGAGGCCGTAAGTTCGATTCTTACCGGCGGCACCATTAACCCCCCTTGAAATTAACTGCGTTTTTAACCTGTCAGCCCCGTTTTTGGGTTTGGCAGAAGACAGCATGWTTTTGCGCAGAACTTTTAACAATATTAATCAACACTGCGGTAAAAAGTATATCTGACCCATCTTCACATTCGGAGAGATACAATGCCCCGCTTTTTTTGGCTGCCTATATTCGTTAGCCTAGCGTTCATTCCCCTACACATGGCTCAGGCTGCCTTACCGCCAGAGGCTCAGCAATACAAAGAGAAAGACGCGGTCCTTAATTCTGATGAGCTCCAAGGCAAAACGATCTACAGCATTCGTTCACTGCGCGGAGCCGATTCCACCACATATCTTGTCGAAGCCGATTGTTCGTATACGTTTGAAATTACGTATACAAGGAATTGGCGGGTGTTGTTTGGCTGGGTTGGCCCGCAAATGTTTGACGTCAATATGATASGGGAACCCAATTGCCCTCAACGTCCCGAACCCAATATAGATAAAAAGGCCTTTGATCAGGTTATTCTCGACGCGGTTGCCACGGTTTATCTTATGCCCGCTGTAACCCTCGAAAATTCAACGCGTCTTTATGGTGCCCCCGCAACGCCTCGCCAGCAGGGCATGGATTTTCGCATTATCAAACTGCGCGCGTTTCTTGAAGACCGCGTGGGTTGTCGTATGGACACGAATGCATATGCAAAAATTCGAACGGTTGGTGATTTACTGAACGCCACAAACCTGCATTGCAACAAAGCCCCTTAACGCAGTCCTTTTCAGACTAGGGTCCAAACTCATTAAAACGATACAATTGTGTTAGACAAGGAAAGCCGAATGTTAGGAAATCAGTATGAAGAACATGCCTTTGCATATTCGAATACTGTTGACGACGCAGTCGGCTTTCCTTGTCTAACCCTTCGGGCGATGGTGGTTTTAGCAAAGGCGTCGTCGACAAGTCTTGAAATATATCCAATATTACTGCGACTTGYCTCCTATCCTTTGCTAAAACTACCAACGCACAATGGATCGTTTTAATGAGTCTGGGCCCTAGGCAATAGAACTGTCGTAAATAGCTCTGAGCTGTTCAATTCCGGTTGAGATTTTTTTGATGCCGATTGCCGACACGCCAATCCGCATTTTGTTATAGCTTTCTTGGGGGTGCACGTAACAGGGCTTGATGTGATCGATGACAATCCCCTTTTCCAAGGCGCCTTCCACCAAACCCGTCAGATTGGTTTTTGGCGAAAATGTCAGCATGAAATTTGTCCCCCCCCAACCATTCGTAATCTTCGCCTCGGGAAAATATTTTTTAAGGGCCGCATCAGCAGCGTACCAGCGTCGTTCATGAACACCCTGTAGTCGAGAAATAAAAGCGTCATGATGGCCAAGACGAATAAATTGTGCGGCCGTTAATTGCATGGCCGGTGGCGTATGGCGGATCATCATACCGCGCAGCGCGCGCGCTTCACGAATGAAGTCCGGAGAAGCCACCATATAACCCAAGCGCAATCCCGGACCGAGAGATTTAGACAGACTTCCCACGTAAATCACATGATCTGAGCTTGCTTTGGCTTTCAGGGCGGGGGCCCGCAAGGGATCAAAATCGGTTTCGCTGTCATAGTCATCTTCAATAATAATCAGATTGTTGCGCAACGCATAATCGTGAAGCTTATTTCTGCGCGCATTGGACATACGCACCGCGGATGGATATTGATGGTTTGGCGTGACATAGACAAGATCGCATTTTTTCAAACGATCATCACAAACCAGACCTTCCTGATCAACTTCGATGGGCAGAACAGTACCCAAAAGCAGGTTGAAAATATTTCGCGCATCCGGGTAACAAGGGTCTTCGATACCAATCGTGCGGGACGGTCCCCCCATAATCATCGCGGACAGGAAAATCGCCTGCTGAGCCCCGGCGGTGATGAGAATTTCATCTTCGCCAGCGTAAATTCCGCGCCGCGGCAACAATCGGTTGCGAATTTGCGTCACCAGTTCTTCGCAATCCCCATACAGGTAATCACTGGTCACGGCCGCGATTTTGCTACTGTTGAGAACCTGCTGACTACATTTTCGCCAATCGGCCAAGGGAAAACGATCGACATCCATTTGATTGCAGACAAAGGGGTAAGGATGTTTTAGCCAATCATTGGGCCGTAAAATAATGTCAAAGTCCGAAGGCGTTTGGGACGGGCTAAGCCGATCAAAAAGCCCGGCCGAAGATTTGTCGTCTGTTAAGGCAGTGCCCTGTTCTTGTGAAAACCCGCTGGGCCGTACGGATTTATGCACAAAATAACCCGACCGTTCACGGGCTTCGACCAAGCCATCGTAGATGAGGTTTTGATAGGCACTGACAACGGTGTTTCGCGATATGCCAAGTTGCCTGGATAGCTTGCGACAAGACGGCAACCGCATATTGGGTTCCAGCAGGCCTTTGGTGATGTAATGGGATATACGTTCGCACAATTGGTCTCTCAGATTAATCTGAGACGTTAAAGCCTTGTTAAGGGGCGAAAAAAGGATGCTCACGTAAACCTCTTATTATATTTTATATGACCAATGCCAAGGCCTTGAGTATTCGACAGTATTTAAAACTGTACCAATCGAATCTCGTTAACTGTACCTGTTGCTGGTCTGTATATCCATGCATTGTTCTTACAAATGCGATGCAATACGCATAAACAGTTTTGGGAGGATGTTAATGAGTACGGATGGTGCGCCTGTTTTTTTGCGCTTTGCGAATATCCAAAAGAGTTACGATCAGAAAACATTGGTGGTGAAAAACTTTACCCTAGACGTTGCTAAGGGTGAATTTTTGACGTTACTGGGGCCGTCTGGTTCTGGAAAAACCACGGTTTTGATGATGATGGCGGGTTTTGAAAGTGTCACCAACGGTGATATTTTATTAGAAGGCCACCCGATCACGCGAACAGCCCCCTATAAACGCAACATTGGCATGGTGTTTCAAAACTATGCTTTGTTCCCGCACATGAGCATCGCCGAAAATCTCGCGTATCCGCTTAAGGTGCGCAAGATGTCCAAAGCCGACATCGCCAAAAAAGTAACCCGTTTCTTAGAGCTCATCGAATTAGAAGACTTTGCCGGACGTATGCCGGCTCAATTGTCTGGTGGACAGCGTCAACGTGTGGCTTTGGCGCGGGCTTTGATTTTCAGCCCAAGCTTGGTGTTGATGGATGAACCCCTTGGCGCGTTGGATAAAAAACTACGCGAACAGATGCAGTTGGAAATTATGCGTCTGCACAAAAAACTGGGGTTCACCGTGATTTATGTGACCCACGATCAAACCGAAGCCCTGACCATGTCGGATCGCATCGCTGTGTTTGACGATGGCATCGTTCAACAATGTGCCGCCCCGGAAGTTTTGTACGAACAACCGGCCAACGCCTTTGTGGCTGATTTTATCGGTGAAAATAACTTTATTTCGGGAACCATCGTTGGTTTGGATGACGGCATGGTCCGGGTGAAAATTTCAACGGGCGAAGAAATTATTGCCATGCATTCAGATAGCGATGTTGTCGGCACGCAAACGCGGGTTTCTGTGCGGCCCGAAAAAATGTTCATTCTGCCCAGCGAACATGATTTTGCCAACATGATTACGGTTAAGTTTTCCGTCCGCTTATACGTTGGCGATTACATCCGCTATTTCTTTGAATTGCCCGACAAAACGGAAATTGTCGTCAAAGTTCTAAATGACCACGAAGCGCCGAAATTTAAAGAAGGCGACGAAGCTCATTTGATATCACGCCGCAAAGATTGTTATGCCTTTGCGGTGACGTAAGTTCGTTCTGCGTGAACATWCGCGCGGCTTTATTTTCACAATCTATTAAGAGGTTATAAAACAATGAAAATGACAACACTGCTTTCTGGCGTGGTGATGGGGACGATGCTTGCATCGACAGCCATGGCCAAAGAATTAACGGTTGTTTCCTTTGGCGGGGCTTATGGCGCTGCCCAAAAGAAACACATGTTGGACCCATATGCCGCCAAAACCGGCGTTAAAATCTTGTCCGAAGATTATTCCGGCGGCATCGCTGAAATCAAAGCGCAAGTGACCGCGGGCAACATTCAATGGGACTTGGTTGACATTGAAGTCATCGACCTTGAACGGGCCTGTTCAGAAGGATTGCTGGAAGTCATTCCGGCCAGCGTTCTGGCCGTTGGTGATGATGGCACGCCCGGCGCCGAAGATTTCATTCCCGCTGCCTTAGCGAACGAATGCGGCGTTGGCAACATCGTGTGGACCATCATTTACGCGTACAACGAAAAAACAATTGGGGCTGTAAAGCCAACGTCGATTGGTGATTTTTTCGACACCAAAAAAATCGCGGGCAAACGCGCCATGCGCAAACGTCCACAAGTCAACATGGAATGGGCTTTGATTGCCGATGGTGTTGCTCCGGATAAAGTTTATGAAGTTTTGGCGACAGACGCTGGTCAAGCCCGCGCCTTCGCAAAACTGGATACGATCAAAGGCGACATCGTATGGTTTGATTCCTGGTCTCAGGTGCCTCAGCTGTTGAATGATGGCGGCGCGGTTATGGGTCAATCTGCCAACGGTCGCATCTTTGATGCCATTAAAAAGGATGGAAAACCTTTCAAAATGGTTTGGGACGCGCACGTCTATGACTTAGACGTTTGGGCTGTGGTTAAGGGTTCTAAAAACAAAGAACTGGCCTTTGATTTCATCTCGTTCGCGACGGGAACAAAACCGCTAGCTGGCATGCCAGACGTGGCTTATGGCCCAACCCGCAAATCTTCAATGGCCTTGGTTGATCCAGCGGTTATTCCTGATCTGCCAACGTCTCACCTGGATAAAGGCGTCAAAGCTGACGGCATCTTCTGGGCTGATTTTGGAGAGTCTCTCGGTGAGAAATTTAACGAGTGGCTGTTGAAATAAGTTTGTCGAAATCGGGCGGTGCAGTGCCTTAGGCTTTGCACCGTCAGACAAACAAATATTTAAAAACGCTAGAGATGAAAAACATGAGCAACGCAGCCCCCATCAAAACAGAAGCCAATGGTCAACGCCGCAGCGATATCTTGACCAAAGAAGAAGTTCGTTTTGCACGACGTGAATTACGCCGTCACAAAATGACCGCCTTCGCCTTGGTGGTGCCGTTGTTGGTGTTCATATCTTTCGCCTTTGTCGCGCCTATTTTCACCATGTTACACCAAGGTTTTTACAGTCCAGTGGTGGCCGATTTAATTCCGCAAACGCTTGAAAAACTAGAAGCGTGGGATGGGAAAAGCCAGCCCAACGACAGCATTCTCACCAGCATGGCAATTGACTTAAAACGTCTGGCCGCTGACCGCACGTCGGGTAAGCTGGCGGCGGAAATCAACCGCAACAAACCGGGTGCATCCAGTGCTGTTAAGTCAACGGCGCGCAAGTTACGGCGCATGGATGATGCTGACTTAGAAAAAAATGGCGCCGCGTTGTTGTTGGCGAGCCATAAAAACTGGGCCGATCCCACAATGTGGCGCGCCGTCAAAAAGGCGGGCAAGGTTTATACAGATACGTTTTATCTAACCGCCTTGGATCTTGAACGCACCTTTGAAGGTGAACTGCAAATCCGGGAAGCCACGCAAATTTATGTTCAACTTTATGCCAAGACCTTGCGTATGGCGTTGGTGATCACGTTGATGTGTTTGGTTCTGGGCTATCCGTTGGCGTACTTCTTGGCCAACGCGCCTTCAAAAACCGCCAATTTGTTGATGATTTTTGTCCTGTTGCCGTTTTGGAGCTCCCTGTTGGTGCGCACAACGGCGTGGATTGCCTTGTTGCAAACCAATGGTGTGGTCAATTCATTCCTCATGCAATTGCACATTATTTCTGAACCTTTGGATATGCTGTACACGGAATTTTCGACCATTATTGCGATGACACATATTCTTTTGCCGTTCATGATTTTGCCGCTTTACAGCGTCATGAAAGGCATCGACAAAAGTTACATGCGGGCCGCCATGTCCATGGGCGCAAGGCCGATCCCTGCATTTTTAAGTGTGTATTTGCCGAACACCTTACCGGGTTTATCGGCGGGCGCACTGTTGGTGTTTATCATTTCCGTTGGCTATTACATTACGCCAGCACTGGTCGGTGGTACGGACGGCCAGATGATTTCAAACATCATCGCGTTCCATATGCAGCAATCAAACAATTGGGGGCTGGCGGCAGCGCTGGGCACCATGTTGTTGATTTTAATCCTGACCCTGTATTGGGTTTATGACCGCTTTGTCGGCGCCAGTAATATTAAGTTAGGGTGATCTTGAAATGATGACGAACTCTTTTCCAAGCTATTACACGATTTGGCACAAATTGGGGGCTTATGCCCTGAAATATACCGCCTTTGCCGTGTTGTTGTTCCTGATCATACCCATTGTGGTGATCATTCCCCTGTCGTTTAATGTGGAACCTTATTTTACGTTTACCAAAGGCATGGTGACGTTCGAGCCATCGGCGTATTCGACCCGTTGGTACGATGCCATCGTCACCAATCCCAATTGGATATTGGCGATAAAAAACAGTTTTGTGATTGGTTTTTTTGCGACGATTTTGTCGACGACCTTGGGCACCATGGCGGCGGTTGGATTGTCTAGCCAACGCATGCCTTTTAAACGTTTGATCATGGCCTTGTTGTTGTCGCCGATGATTGTGCCGTTGATCATCATCGCTGCGGGCATGTTTTTCTTTTACACAAAATTTGGCCTCGCCGGAAACTATGTGGGGTTGGTTATTGCCCACGCGGCGCTGGGTGTGCCATTTGTGATCATCACGGTGACGGCAACGTTGAGCAGTTTTGATCGCTCGTTGTATTTTGCGGGATTAAGCATGGGCGCCTCGCCCCTGAAAACGTTCTTTGATGTGGTGGTTCCGTTGATCCGCCCCGGTGTGATTTCTGGAGCGATGTTTGCTTTTGTGACTTCGTTTGATGAAGTGGTGGTTGTTTTATTCCTGGCGGGACCAGGACAACGCACCATTCCCAGACAAATGTTTTCAGGCCTGCGCGAACAAATCAACCCGACCATTTTGGCGGTGGCGACCCTGTTGATTTTGGTGTCCGTCGCATTTTTGATCACATTAGAATTTTTAAGACGACGCTCTGAACGCTTACGAGGCTTAGAAGAACATGGCTAAACACAAGGTGTATACCCCAAAGCCACACGGATAACGAAACACAAGGATTTAGAAAATGAAAACACAAGCCCATTATGTGAACGGCACCGCTTGGTCTGGTTCCAGCACACGCAAGACCGATATTCACAATCCCGCGACCGGTGAAGTCTCCGGCGAGGTCGTCTTGGCCAATAAAGCCGACGTCGATGAAGTGGTCAATATTGCCCATGAAGCGTTTAAAGGTTGGTCCGCAACGCCGCCGGCAAAACGCGCTAAGGTGATGTTTGCCTTTCGCGATTTAATGAACCAAAACATTGATGAATTGGCAGAACTTTTGTCGGCGGAACATGGCAAAACGATTCCTGATGCCAAGGGCGAAGTGGCCCGTGGCATCGAAGTCATCGAATTTGCCTGTGGCATTCCGCATCTTTTAAAAGGCGAATATTCTGAACAAGTGGCGAATGGTGTGGATACGTACGCGGTGCGCCAACCCTTGGGCGTTGTTGCGGGCATTACGCCATTTAATTTTCCGGCGATGGTGCCGTTGTGGATGTATCCGGTGTCTTTGGCCTGTGGAAATACGTTTATTTTGAAGCCTTCCGAAAAAGACCCTTCTGTGGTTTTGCGCATTGCCGAATTGTTGGATGAAGCGGGCCTGCCCAAGGGCGTTTTCAATGTGGTCAATGGGGACAAAGAAGCCGTTGATGCCTTGTTGGACAACCCATTGGTCGAAGCCATCAGTTTTGTCGGTTCAACCACCATCGGTGAATATATTTATTCTCGCGGCACTGCAAACGGCAAACGGGTACAGGCGTTATGTGGCGCCAAAAACCATTTGGTGGTGATGCCTGATGCCGATATGGAACAGGTCGCCGATGCCTTGATGGGGTCAGCATACGGGTCCGCAGGCGAACGCTGCATGGCGATTTCGGTGGCGGTTGCCATTGGCGAGGACACAGCGGATCGTTTGATCGAAGTTTTGGCGCCCCGGATCAGAGCCTTAAAAGTTGCACCTTATACGGACCAAACCTCAGACATGGGCCCGGTGATCACGCAGGCCAGTCTGGATAATATTGTTGATTACATCGGCCAAGGCATCGACGCCGGAGCCAAACTGGTGGTCGATGGTCGGGACTTAAAATTACAAGGTTATGAAAACGGATATTTCATTGGCGGTTGTCTGTTTGATAATGTCACCACCGACATGTCCATTTACACCGATGAAATTTTTGGCCCCGTATTGTCCGTGGTTCGGGCTGATGCTTATGAAGAAGCGGTTGAAATGATCAATACCCATGAATATGGAAACGGCACGGCGATCTTTACCCGCGATGGCGATACGGCTCGCAATTTCTGTTCACGCATTCGCATTGGTATGGTCGGCGTCAACGTGCCCATTCCGGTTCCCGTGGCGTATCATTCCTTTGGCGGGTGGAAACGGTCCTTGTTTGGCGATCACCATATCCACGGCATGGAAGGTGTGCGTTTTAACACCGGCTTAAAAACCATCACGTCGCGCTGGCCTTCGGGTATCAAAGAAGGTGCGGTGTTTAATTTCCATTCCGGCAGCGATACGCACAACGCTTAAATAAGGAGGGCCAGATCATGCGACCCAACAACCTAGAAAACTATTGGATGCCGTTCACATCTAACCGGGATTTCAAAGCAGACCCCCGAATGATCGCATCCGCAAAAGGCATGTATTACAAAAGCAGTGACGGTCGTCAAATTATGGACGGCACGGCGGGCTTGTGGTGTGTCAATGCTGGCCATGCCCATCCCAAAATCGTCGAAGCCGTAACGAAGGCCGTGCAAACTTTGGATTATGCTCCGGGCTTTAATTTCGGTCATGACGGGGCGTTTGAATTGTCCAATCGATTGGCACAGATATTTCCCGAAAACATCAACCACTTCTTTTTCACAAACTCAGGATCAGAAGCCGTCGACAGCGCCTTAAAGATCGCCTTGGCGTATCATCGTTGTCGTGGAAAAGGCACCAAAACGCGCTTGATCGGACGCGAACGCGGCTATCATGGCGTTGGTTTTGGGGGCATTTCTGTCGGCGGGCTGGTTAAAAACCGCATGTATTTTGGCTCATTGTTAAACGGTGTTGACCATATGCGGCACACCCATAATCCGGACCTAAACGGATTTAGCCGTGGCGAAGTGGAACACGGATACGAATTGGCCGAAGATTTAGAGCGCATCGTGGCGCTGCATGATGCGTCCAATATTGCCGCGGTGATCGTCGAACCCGTCGCGGGATCGACGGGGGTATTGCCGCCGCCCAAAGGATACTTAAAACGTCTGCGCGAAATTTGCGATGCTCACGATATCTTGTTGATCTTTGATGAAGTGATCACCGCTTTTGGGCGTCTGGGGTGCGCAACGGCGTCAGACTATTTTGATGTCGAACCCGATATCATCACCTTTGCCAAAGGCCTAACCAGTGGCGTTGTGCCCATGGGTGGCGTTGGCGTGAAGGATGAAATCTATCAGACCATGTTGGACAATGCCGATGCGCCCATTGAACTGTTCCATGGCTATACGTATTCCGGACATCCACTGGCAACGGCGGCCGCGTTGGCATCATTAGATGCGTATGTCGAAGACGGCATGTTCGAAAACGTGAATAACCTATCTGAGCATTGGGCCGATTGCGCCCATGCCCTGAAAGGCCTGGAACACGTCACCGACATTCGCACCATTGGATTGGTGGCGGGCATCGAGCTCGCCTCGCGTCCGGGGGCCGTTGGAGCCCGCGCCTATGATGTGATGAAGGCCGCTTGGGAAAAAGGACTTATGGTTCGTGTGACGGGCGACGTTCTGGCCTTTTCGCCCCCCCTCATTATCAACAAGCAAGAAATTGAACAATTGTTCGAGACCACGGCAGATGTCCTTCGCAAGGTACTCTGACGCCCCTTAACTCCGTTTAGGTCAAGTCTATTAACAAGTTTTACCAGCAGTCCTAAAAAAGTAGAACCCAGCATCCCTGTGCTGGGTTTTATTTTGGGAAAAACCACCTCAACACACCATAGCATTCGCAAGAACACAGCATAGTATTCAGCCCTATACTATAAAGACTACAAACAAGTATTAATTATACATCTTTGTTTGACTTTACCAATGTTTGATAGTTTTATGCACCAAGTTTCACACTCTTAAGGGCAACAATAAGCAGGTGTGAATTTTCGTCATTATGGGGGGGAACCATGTTAAGTTTTGTTGATTGGAAGATTAGTTATAAAATTCAGAGTATCGTCGCGACCATCGTCGTTATTACGATGATTGGATCTGCGGTGGCCTTTTCAAACGTCAAAAATTTAGGCTATGAAATTCAAGGCATTGCCGAACGCGACATGCCTTTGGTCGCCGCCTTGACGGAAATCGAAATCAATCAATTAGAACAAGCCATCAGTTTTGAAAAAATCCTGCGCCTGTCCGGTCATGGCAAGGGGACCGCTCAAGACCTCAAAGCAGTAGAAGCAAATTTCACCAAATATGGCACGATGATCGCGAAGGAAGTTGATGCTGTACGCGAGTTGATCGCCAAAAGCCTAAAGGCCGATCACCTCAGCGCTCTTGAAAAAGACGAACTAACGCGTGCACTTGCTCAGGTCGAGATAATCTCTAAAGAACACAAAATCTATGACCACACCGTGCAAAAAGCCATTGAACAGATTAACGCGGGTGCTGAAGAACAAGAACTGACGGGCATCATTTCCACAATCGAACACGAACAAGAAAAGCTCATCACAGAAATCACGGGGCTCTTAACAGAAATTGATAGATTCACAGCAAAGGCTCTGCTTACCGCTGAACACGACGAAATAGCCGTCGAACGCACGTTGATGATTTCAGCCCTTTTAACGTTGGTTTTGGGCGTCGGCATTGGCACCCTTATCGGGCGAAGCATTTCCAGACCCGTTCAGGGCATGACCGAAGCCATGAAAACATTATCCGAAGGCAACGCCAACGTAGATGTCCCAGCACAGGGTCGCAAAGACGAAGTTGGCGAAATGGCGCTGTCGGTTCAGGTGTTCAAAGACAACCTTATTAAAAACCAAGAAATGGCCAAGCAAGCCGAGGCCGATCAAGCCGAACGCGACCGTCGTGTTAAGCTCAGAGATCAAATCACCGCCGCTTTTGACAATGATGTCACGTCAATGTTGAAAAGTGTCAATGTATCGACCCAGTCCATGGACGAAACGGCACAATCCATGTCGGCGATTGCAGAGCAATCTTTGCAGCAATCTTCTGCTGTGGCTGCCGCATCCGAAGAAGCTTCGGTCAACGTACAAACCGTTGCTTCGGCTTCCGAAGAATTGGCCGCCAGCATCACCGAAATTTCTCGCCAAGTGTCGCAATCCACGACCATTGCCGGAACGGCTGTGGTTGAAGTTGAAAACACCAACAGCAAAATCCAAGGTCTTGCCGAAGCCGCAAATAAAATTGGTGAAGTTGTGGCCATGATCACCGACATTGCCGATCAAACCAATTTGCTGGCCTTGAACGCCACCATCGAAGCCGCGCGCGCGGGCGATGCGGGCAAAGGCTTTGCCGTTGTGGCGTCTGAAGTCAAAAATCTGGCCAATCAAACCGCCAAAGCCACCGAAGAAATCAGCCTGCAAATTTCAGGGGTTCAAGGGGCAACCCAAGAAGCCGTGACCGCCATTGGCAGCATCGGCGGGACCATCAACGAATTGAACGAAATTTCATCCGCAATTGCCGCCGCCGTCGAAGAACAAGGGGCCGCAACGCAAGAAATTGCCCGCAATGTGGAACAAGCCGCACAAGGCACGGCTGATGTGTCGTCCAATATTGAAGGTGTGCGCCAGGCCGCCGGAGAAACCGGAACGGCCTCGACGAAGGTGTTAGAAGTTTCTCGGGAATTGGGTGAAGAATCGGAAACGTTATCCAAACAGGTCGAGAAATTCCTGAACGATATCAAGCAGGCCTAAGGGGCTGACCCTAAACTTATCGTGAACGGTGTTGTCGGCAGAACAAGTTGTCCGACAACACCACCACTTCCCAAACCACTTCCAAGCAAATTTAGTCTTTTTTGTCCGATGGCGTTTTCTTGCCGTTTTCTAAGTGTAGGTCTATAAACACCAACAGACTTACAAAAAGGACTGCACCGTGACGACGCCCGACCATCAAGACACCACAAACAGCCCATTTCCCGCCCCGAACCTTCATCAGGTCGAAGATATGGCGGGTGCCTTAAGCCATGGGTTTGATGACCAAACTCGGGCCTTTGTTTTGGTCAGCCACGGATGTGACAGCCTTTGCACGTATTGTGCCGTTCCCAAAACCCAAGGGACCGCGACCTCATCGTCCATCGCCACCATAATTGCCAAAGTACAAAACCTTGTTCAATCGGGCCATGCGGAAGTGGTTTTGATGGGGCCGAACGTGGCTGCGTATGGTGCAGATAACGGCACCAGCCTTGCCCAACTGATTTCAGAGCTTTTACAAGCCGTCCCCGATTTGCTTCGCTTGCGTTTGGGCACGCTTGACCCGTCGCTTTTAAACCAAGACTTCTTTGACGTCTTGGCCAGCGAAGCGCGTTTGGTGGCGCACCTGCACTTAAGCCTGCAATCTGGTGACGATGTGGTTTTGGGATTGATGAAACGCGCTCATACTGTGGCCCAGATCAATACCCTAATGGCAGAGGCCCGCAACGCGCGGCCCGGCATGACCTTTGGCGCCGACATCATCGCCGGCTTTCCCGGCGAAACCGATGAGATGTTTGCCGCCACGGTAAAAGCTGTCAAACGCTGGGGCTTTATCACGATAAAGGCTTTCACGTTTCGGGCCTTGCCCGATACTGCGTCGGCCGAATTTGCAGATCAAGTCTTAGATGCCGTTGTTAAAAACCGGCTCATTCAGCTTGAAAACATTGCCTCATCTGCTCAGGACAAACACTTAAACGTGCTGACCGGAAAAGTTCATGCGGTGCTGATGGAAACGGATTCTTTTGGGCGCACTGAAAGCTTTGCCCCGGTCCGTCTTGCTAAGCCCGTGGGCGTTGGGCAAATTGCCAATGTTGCCGTCACCGCCCTGAAAGACGGCGAATTACGGGGCTCGGCCATGGGCGATTACACCACCACCAGCGGCGACAGCGCGGGCGGGTGGCTGAAAAAAATGCGCACCGGACTGGGTAAATCATCAGAAAAGATGACCTCTGGCATCGGCCAAGTGTTTACGGTGCGCCGCCGTTTAGACCACGATGCGCTGGAAGAATTAGAAGAGGTCCTGATCACCGCAGATTTAGGGGTCAGTACGGCCATGAAGCTGATCCAAGGCCTGTCCAAAACACGTTTTGATAAAGAAGTTGATGGCAAAGAAGTGCGCGAAGCCTTTGCCGCCCAAATCGAAGAAATTCTGGCCCCGGTCGCCAAGCCCCTGACCATCAACGCCACCTTAAAACCCCACGTGATTTTGGTGTGTGGCGTGAATGGATCGGGCAAAACCACCACCATTGGCAAACTGACCAAACGGTTCACCGACGAAGGCAAATCGGTCCTGCTGGCCGCAGGTGACACCTTTCGCGCCGCCGCTATTGAACAATTGCAAGTCTGGGGCGAACGCACCGGGGCTCCGGTGATTGCCCGCAAAATTGGGTCTGATTCAGCTGGACTGGCTTATGATGCCTTGGGAAAAGCCCGCACCGAATGTGTGGATGTATTGATCATCGACACCGCAGGCCGCCTGCAAAACAAAACCCATCTGATGGAAGAATTGGAAAAAGTCGTCCGGGTCATGAAAAAAATCGATTCCGACACGCCCCATGATACACTATTGGTCTTGGACGCGACCATCGGCCAAAACGCCCATTCTCAGGTCGAAGCTTTTCACAAATCCGTGGATGTAACGGGCCTGATCATGACCAAATTGGACGGCACCGCCAAGGGCGGCGTGGTGGTGGCTTTGGCCGATAAGTTTGGTCTGCCCGTGCATGCCATCGGTGTGGGCGAAGCCGTAGACGACTTACAAGCCTTCAGCGCCAAGGACTTTGCCCGCAATTTGATGGGCCTCGGTTAGTCATAAGGTGATCTTGTTATGGAACCCCCAGACATTGAATTTCAAGACATTGAATTTCAAGACGAGGCCAACACCCTAGATTTTCAAATCGCCTCCGATAAATTTTACGAGGTTCTGCAAGCCGATTTGCCTGAATTCACGCAATTATTTGCGAACCCTGAAAAACAACATATGATGTTTTATGCCGCCCTGCGCAGCATTGATGGCTTAAAAGACGACAAAATAAAACTGGCGGTGTACCTAAGATCCATCGGCGACAAACATAAAATGCTGGGCTTAACCCACGACGAACGCCAATTTTACATCGATTCTTTTTCACATATTGAAAAGGCCATGGGTTTTTAAAATGTTCCATAACGCCCTAAAGATATTCGCAGCCCTTGTCCTGATTTTGTGTATCTCGGCTCCCCTATCGGTCCAGGCTGGCCAAGAGATCGCTGAGGTCACACGCCTCAAACATTCCGCCAGCCTGATCCGCAACGGTGTTGAACAAGCCCTGCATTTAAATTCAAAGCTTCACGCCGACGACATTATCTCTACCCAAGACGCCACTCGCCTTGAAATCACCTTTTCCGATGGCACCGTGCTGATCCTGGGCGAACAAGCCAACCTGACGTTGGATGATTTTGTGTATGATCCCCAAAACAGCAGCACCCTGTCCGTTTCGGTTACCCAAGGCGCCTTTTTGTTTGTATCGGGTCTGATGGCCAAACAAAATGACCGGGACATGAAAGTCACAACACCGCTGGCCACCATCGGCATTCGCGGCACCACGTTCTGGGGTGGTGCTTTGGATAATCCGTTGGACGTTCTATTGCTGGATGGCAAAATCGATGTGGTGACTTTGCACGGATCAGTTTTGTTAGACGAAGACGGTAAAGGCACGACCGTCAGTTCCCCAAACCAAGCCCCCACAGACCCTATTTTCTGGCCCAAAGCCAAGCGCCAGCGGGCCTTTGCCACCGTTGCCTTTTAAAAAATCAGATTAATTTCAAATTATTTCTATAGCCGTGGATTAAATCACAGGCTGGTGCGTTATCCCTATGTTAGATACAACACACGAACACGACACCTGTAAATCTATTAATCAAGTATTAATTAAATAATTTTCATCAAATGTGACAACCATCACTAACAACATAAGTTAAATGTGTGACAATACAAATAATGAAGCAGTAACCATTTAATTCATTACTGTATTGTATAAACTCTTACTTATGGAATAGTGACATGAAACAGTTCACATACAAAAAATTACTCAATGTCATTGCTACATGCGGTCTTTTAACATCACTTTCTGGCTGCATCGTTGCCGTTCCTCCGGCGCTTCAATTGGTTTCTTTCGCCTTGGATGGGGTCAGTTATGCCGCCACCGGAAAAACCGTAACGGACCACGCAATTTCAACCATCACGGCAAAAGACTGTGCCATGAGCCGCATTTTGGACGGTGAAGATATTTGCACCGCAATCCCTGTTGAAATCGCTTTGTTGCCAGATGGCACACCTGCTCCGCACGCTGGAACGACGGCCAAAGCAATGTTGCCGGGCACCCAAGACGTCGCCTTTCAAAAAGCCTTTTTGGCTCTTGACTACACCGATGATGAAAACGTTGACCAGTTTGACGAAAGCACAATCGACATCGCTTCTACGCAAAATTCTCTGCTCTAAAAATAAAACACGCTCTATACTTATGGTATGAGCAACACGATAAACTCCATGTCTGAAAAAATTGGTCCGGGATGTCTTTCTAATCAGAAAGGCTCCGGGCCATTGTTATGTGTGGATGAACCCCTGCCCTTTGAAATTTACAATGGTCAAGGCCCGGCCCCGTTGGTGATTGTCAGCGATCACGCCAGCAACGTTGTGCCGAAAAAGCTAGATCACTTGGGCCTGTCTTCAGAACATTTTGACCGTCATATCGCCTATGACATAGGGGCCGATTGCATCACCCGGTGTCTGGCCGACCGTTTGGATGCACGCGCGGTGCTGGCCAAATATTCTCGATTGGTGGTGGATGTTAATCGTGACCCCGATGACCTTGGATGCATGCCCCAAATCAGCGACGAAACGTTGATCCCCGGCAACCAAGATTTAAGCCCCACCCGTCACGCTCAAAGAATCGCAGAAATTCACACCCCCTATCACAAAGCCATCAGCGGAGAGATTTCGACCATCACGGCGCGCGACGGTCGTCCGCCCGCGCTGTTTTCCATTCACAGCTTTACGCCGTCCATGAACGGCGCCGATCGTATTTGGGATGTTGGCGTTTTGTGGAACAAAGACCCGCGCATGTCGTCGGCGTTGATGGAACACTTAGGCCGTTGGGATGGTTTGCATGTGGGCGATAATCAGCCTTATTCCGGGACCGAATGGGCGTATACCATCGACACCCACGGCACCGATGTGGGCCTTGCCAATTGTGCCATTGAAATCCGCCAAGATCATTGCGGCACCATAGAAGAAGCCACCCATTGGGCCGACATTTTGGCCGATGCTTTGCGCCATATTTTGACATTGGACAATTTGCACGAGCTTCAAAAATACTAAGAAGGGACATCATGACGGTCAAAGAGCCCCGCTTTACCATTGGTATCGAAGAAGAATATCTGTTGGTCGATCTGAAAACACGAGCTCTCGCCAGCGAGCCTCCGTCGGAAATGCTCGCCAAATGTGACGCCTGCAGCAAGGGCTTGGTGCAACCTGAATTTTTAAAAGCACAAATTGAGGTGGGCACAAAAGTCTGCACCACGGCAGGCGAAGCCCGCACGCAATTGGCCGGGCTGCGGGGCAATGTGGCCGACGTCGCAGGCGAATATGGCTTGGCCCCTATCGCGGCTTCGACCCACCCGTTTGCATCGTGGAAAGAACAAGTCCACACCGACAAGGCCCGCTATCATGCCTTGGCCGAAGAACTGCAAAGCGTGGTCCGGCGGTTATTGATTTGCGGCATGCATGTTCATGTGGGCGTCGAAGACGACGACCTGCGCATCGATTTATTGAACCAAGCCAGTTATTTCCTGCCCCATTTGTTGGCGTTATCGACTTCGTCCCCGTTTTGGCGGGGTGCTGATACCGGGCTTAAATCTTATCGTTTAAGCGTGTTTGATGAATTGCCGCGCTCTGGCTTGCCGGAACGTTTTGATACCTTTGACGAATACGAACGCCACGTCAAAGTCCTCACCGATGCGGGCGTGATTCCAGACAGTTCCATGTTGTGGTGGGATATTCGTCCGTCCAAAAATTATCCAACTTTGGAATTGCGCATCACCGATGTCTGCACCCGGTTGGACGATGCCGCGGCCGTGGCGGCTTTGTATCAATGTATTTTGCGGATGCTGTACCGTTTTCGACGGTCCAACCAGCGCTGGCGCAAATACGCCAACATGTTGATCAGCGAAAATCGCTGGCGCGCTCAACGCTATGGCATCGACCAAGGCCTGATTGATTTTGGCCGTGGTGAACTGGTGCCGTTTGATGAATTGATGGACGAATTGTTAGATATGCTCAGCGAAGACGGTGAAGCGCTCAACTGCCAAGGTGAGCTGGCCCACGTCCGCACGATCTTAACCCAAGGCACCAGCGCCCACAAACAAAGGGAAATCTTTCAAGAGCTTTTGAACGCTGGGGAAAGCCATGAAGAGGCCCTGCATGGCGTGGTGGATTGGCTGATTAAAACCACCGTTGAAAGCTAGAGGCCTCTATAACTTATCCCCAACTTTTCCAGCGTTACCTCACGTTCTTCCATGGACGAAAGCGGGTGTGAAGGGTAATCTCGCGTCAACTTAACCCTTTAAAGATCGCAAAAGAGGATTCTTATGACTGAAACTGGTGGCATTGCAGGTGATCGCCTGCGTTCGTTTGTTGAACGTATCGAACGCTTAGAAGAAGAAAAGGCAGCTTTGGTTGCCGATATTCGTGAAGTTTATTCCGAAGCCAAAGGCACCGGATTTGACGTCAAAATCTTGCGTCAAATCGTACGCCTGCGCAAAATGGACGTTTCAGACCGTCAAGAACAAGAAGAAATTCTTGATCTGTATAAACGCGCTCTAAACATGTAAGCATCGACAAAGGGCTGATAAAATGCCGTTGTTAGAGTGGTCAGACAAATACAACACCAACATTCGGGTGATCGATATCGACCACCAGAACCTGTTTGACGCCATCAACGCGCTTTATGATGCCAACGAATCCGGACACGGCGTTGATCGTATTGATGTCGCCATCAAAGCTTTGCGGACGTATGTGGTGGTGCATTTTGAACATGAAGAACATGTTTTGGAACAAGCGGGCTATCCTGAATTTGATCGCCACCGGGCCACGCATCGCGATTTCACGCACGTGATCGACAGCTTGGCCGAACTGTACCGCCAAGACCCAGACAATGTTGACGTCAACAAAGTCCTAGATTTTTTAGGCGATTGGCTGACCGATCATATTTTAAAAACCGATATGGATTATGTGCCGTACGTGCGCGGGGAAAAAGAAGGCAATCCACCGCCCGAAACGTCCGTACATGGCCCGCAAACCGGCCCGCAAACCGATGTCCACATCGCCTTCACCGTGCCCGCCAACAAAGCCGACCTGATCAAAGGTTTTGTCGACAGCGTCATGGGCCAAGACCTGGCCGCCGAAAACTTCGAAAAAGCTTTCCAACTGGCCCACAAAATTCTCGAAGAAAACAGCCTCGCCCGCGCCAAAAAACTGTTTGGGGTGCGTTAAAGTAAAACCCACCCTTGTATTTATGGGTCTTTCCCCCATCTTTGCATAACCCACATGTGCTATGGTAGTACTACACCGCTTCATATAAGGTAGAGCCAACAAAGCAGTAGAATGCTTATTGGAATTATTTAATGAGAATAATACATCYTTTCATATTCGTGGTCTTAAGCCTGTATTCTGCGAATACGCTGGCTAAAGATATTCGTATTGGGGTTTTGGCCATTTCAGGAAAAAAGGCCGCTGTTGAAGCTTGGACACCGACCATTGACTACCTAAACTCCGCCGCCATGACGGCCCAATCTAATCCACATTTTGTATTGGTAGCCATTGAGCCCGGAAACATGCAACGACTTGAAAGCATGGTCAAAAACAAAGATATTGATTTCTTTATTGTCTCTCCAGCTTTGTTTGCGGATCTTGAAAACCTGTATGGAGCATCAGCTATTTTAACACTGGTCGACAAATCACAACAGGCTGTTTTTGGTTCTGTGATCTTTGTCCGTAACGATAACACAGCGATAAAAAACCTACAGGATGCCACAACTAAATCCATAGCTGCTGTGGCGTCCAAAGGATTTGCAGGCTGGCTTGTTTCCCATAATTTATTTCGCCAAAATGGAATCGATCTAACAAGCCAAAGCAAGGGCGTTCATTTTCTTGGCACACAACCCAAAGTCGTTGAGGCTGTATTCAACAACAAACTAGATGTTGGCATTGTCCGCACGGGAATCATTGAAGGTCTTATTGCCAAAGGCGAAATTGAGACCGACAGCTTGAGAATTCTAAACCCTCAAACCGTTCCGGGTTTCCCATATTTACTCAGCACAGACCTATACCCAGAATGGGCGTTGGCAAAAACAAGTCACGTTTCTAGAAGTCTTGCCAAAAAAGTAGCCACCGCTCTTTTAAGCTTGCCCCCAGGAGATGACATTGCCCTAACGGCTGGGTATTGGGAATGGATGCCATCTCAAAATTATCAATCTGTTCATGAACTCATGAAAACACTTCGGGTTGGAAGTTATGCGCAATATGGCAATGTTTCTCTTGTTGATTACATCAAGCAAAACAGACTGATCACAGCACTCAGTCTGTTTTTATTCCTCACTTTATGTGTCTTTCTTGTCCTGCTCAGACAATCAAACAGAAATTTGCGGAACGAACRAAAAGCAAAAAACAATGCTCTCGAAAATTTGCAAATCATGGCAACTCATGATGATTTAACGGGCCTGCCTAATCGAACACTCATGTTGGAACTTCTTGAAATGTGCATCGCCAGCGTGGATCGAACAAAAGGTTTATTGGCGGTCATGTTTATTGACCTTGATGGCTTCAAGGCCGTAAACGATACGCTTGGTCACGACATGGGCGACAAGGTTCTTATTGATGTCGCCAAGACCCTCAAAGGCAATACCCGAAAAAATGACATTTGCWCACGAATTGGCGGTGATGAATTTATTATTGTTGCCTATAATTTTCACAACGAAACAGAAGTCGGTCGTATCGCAGACAAACTTATTCACGAGATAACCTGTACGAATACCTTAAGAGAAAAACCCGTGCAGATCAGTGCCAGCATTGGCATTTTCATGACAGCAACAGCGGCAGAGACAAATGYAGACGCACTCATCAATGGGGCAGATGAGCTGATGTATCAAGCCAAAGCAGCTGGCAAGGGTCAATACGTTATCAACGCATTGACTAACGAAAGCGCCTAACGTAAGCCCCTAGCCAATCGCCCCAGAAATATGAGCGACGGCTGATGATACGCGTCGGGCTAGGTCGTATAGTTCTTGGAGCGGATCGAACAGTTCTCTGTGTTCTTGTTCGTAACCGTGTTCGTCATCGGTGCGATAGTTTGCGGTTTCGCCGAATTCTTTGGCTTTTGCCGATACACCTGAAACCGGGAACGCTTTGCGCAAAATACCCAACGCGTGTTCAACGTCCAAGTTCAGCAATTCGTGGATCAGATCAACCGAAGACGCCTCTTGGCTGTCGGAAAATTTTGGAATGCGCGCCACCAGCAAAAAGATTTCCTGTATCAAGGCAATGCGCACCGCATGCAGCAACAATAAATCTTCGTCACATTCGTGCACAAAATCAGGCAACTTGGCGTGGGCGTTTACGGCTGCTAAGCCCTTGTCCAGATATAGGGTGTCGTTTAAGAAAATGCGGTAAACCCGATTGACCTTTTCATGGCGGCGGCTGTGACGCAGCATGTTGGCCAAGGTTTGAATTTGTTCCGCCCGTTTAGGATCGGTTTCAATGCTGGCCCGGCGCAACCAAATGGCCGGGTCATACAAAGACACATACCCATGCATCGCGTCCAAACTGGACAGATGACGTGCGTAGGCCACCATGGATGTAAAGCGGCGGCAGCGGTCTGAATTTTCATAGACCTGAACAAAACGATCCAAGTCTTTGATCATCGCCTTGCCGTGGCCGCTGATGGTGTTTGAAAAATACCCCATCTGTTGCAAAATTCCGTTATGCGGGATCGCGCGGACTTGGCTGGGGTGTTCTAAATCAACCTGAGCCCCGCCTTCGTGTTGRCGTTTSACCTTRCGTGAWCCYGTTGAATACAAMAGRTTKGTGCCAAACAGGTTCARSGTCGCSGCATARTTKKTRTTKTCCATSAGMCGTTCATTAAAGCCCGTCACGGTCATGAAATAATCKARMGAATAATCCGTRTCTTCGTAAAAAGCATCSYYWWCMCCRKYGYYTTTGGTATCGCTKARAGCATGTTCRACCAAGCGGCAAACCGTGGCGAAGGCCAAATCGGGGTGCGAGAAATAGACGTATCCATCACCGCCCTGAAAGCTGACTTCTTGTTTTACATGAATGCCGGCTTCGTTAAATTTCGCCCGTGCATAGGGCGGATAAGTGTAATCTAAACGATCGTCAAAGCTTAACGGATGAGAGCCCCGACCGATGGATTCCCCGTGGGTATCAAACACCAAAAAGTCGACATCGGTCAGACCAATCTTTTTAAAACGAGCCGCCAATTTGATGCGAATACGTTCAATGGCCAAAGACGCCGGAACCTGTCCGATATAACGTCCAGCATCTGAAAATCCGGTTTGGATGCAGACCCGACCACGTTTTTTGACATAATCCATATAGGTTGGATTTTCCAAAAGCTCGCCAATGATTTCGTGGCCCAAATCCAAAGCCATGCCCGTTTCAAACAACGGTGAAATATCGATTTTATCGTCCACGCCAAACAATTTGGCAAAATACAACGCGGTCAAAACCGTAAACRGTGTATTGCATTCGGCGATCAAGAACCGGATGGGTTCATCTGCATCGACAAATTTCAAAAATTGCGCCACCAACATAAACACGCGTTTTGCCGTGGTGCGTTCGTTCATGATCGAACCGAAGTTGATATCAACGGGTTCGACGTTTTGCAGCAGTTTGGAAATTTCGACCAAATAACGACGCCGACTGGCGGGGTCTTCGGGGGATGTTTCAATGTCTAGGTCATGGCGAATGGCGTTGGTCAGCTGAGCCGCGTTGATGCGCATGTGGGTGTGGGCAAAGGACAAACCAAAGTTCGCCATTTCGGCCCGCAAAACCGCCATGCCCGTTGCATTATCGGCACCCCGTTCAATGGCTTTGGTCAACAGCTCGGTGACCTGACCAATGCTCACCAAACGTGTTCCCAGACTGTCCACCAAGGCCCGGCTGAATTTGCCCATGTCATCGGTGCTGTCGGGATCGGTGGCCAGACGTTCCATGTCGGCGGTCACGTGATCAAGCGTGTTGCTTAACAGAGCTTTGATCTCATCAAGTTCAGCGCCCGCGCCCAACTCATCAACGCTTACGATGTATTCTTTCAACGCCAACTGTTCGACGCCCATGCGCATGGACAATGTATCGGACCAGCGAATGTCGGCACGTCCGTCCAAATCATAACCGATCCAGCTGGCGACCGTTAACAGGCGTGGTGTTAGGCTTTTCCAATTGTCGGGATAAAGGTCACGGGCCACATCAAAAACAATCGCATAAATACGGCGCAAGGCTTTGTGCACGTTGCCCATGGCCATCAGACCAAAACGCTGTTCGTCTAAAAGCGTGATGGCTTCTTTGGACCCATGATGAGTATCGGCGGCAATTTTGACCAGCGCGTCGAGTTCTTCGGTGCTGAGCGGGTCACCATTTTCATTTTTGCCAATCGCCAAAGTGGCCTGCAGGCGGGTGAGCTTTTCAGACACCGTGAACGTTGGGTGCGCGGTAAAGACAATGCCAAAAACTTCACGTTCCACGCGGGCCTTAAAGCCTTCAAACGACAAAGCCGTTCCCGCATCATCCTTGGCTAAACCTGCGAATAAATCACGCATGTGGGTTTCGTTGGCTTGCACATCACATTCACCAACATAAGACCGCAAACGTTTGGCCCTAAACATGAAAGCATTGAGCGTCAGCAAACGCATCAAATCAGACATTTGTTCAATGTCCAAACCGCCATCCGGGTTCATGCTCGATACATGCAACGCCATCCGCCGTGTTGTTGATTGCAGGTGATTTTCCTGAGCTTCATCCTTGTACTGCCCTAGCTTCACCGACAAGTCTTCGCGCAACTTTGCGGCTGCGGGGAGGTACTTTTTTGCGGCTTGGCTAAAGGCCGYTGACGTCACAGCGGTGGCAGGTGTTTGCACCATGRAAAATCCTTAAAATAAATTGGTTTTGYSCCRMASGCGRMAGGTTTGKKGTGATGTTTAGTCTATTSGCGCTAATTTATCAATGTTAGGGCTCAATTATTGGTGTTAACGCTCAAATCTTGCCACCAATTCCACATGAGGACTGAACGTAAACTGGTCCACGGGCAACACATCGATCAAACGATAACCGCCATCGACCAAGACCCGAGCATCGCGGGCAAACGTTGCCGGATTGCACGATACCGCCACCACACGAGGTACATTTGACGCGACAAGTTCACCGACCTGAGCCAACGCCCCCACGCGCGGAGGATCAAACACCACCGCATCAAATTTAGCCAAAGCTCTGGCTTCAATGGGCTGGCGGTCTAAATCCCTGAGTTCGGCCACCACACGCCCGCCCAAATCGGCGCGCCCGGCGGCCCGTTCCAAGGCTTTCAACGGGTCAGCAATAACGTCCACGGCSCGSACCACGGCTTGGCGGGTCAGCGGCAAGGTRAARSTGCCCAATCCRCAATACARRTCGGCRATGCGTYYRGCSCCTTCGACGCCGAYCAGAACTTGTTTTAARATMGCCAATTCACCCGCTTGGCTGGCTTGTAAAAAACCGCCCATAGGCAATTCAACCAAAACGCCCGAAATATTGATCATCGGCGATTGCATCATGGCGATGGGTTCGGGCTGAAACTTTTCTTCTTTCCACGCCACGCGCACGGCTTCGCCCTGATTAACAAAATCGGCAATGGCTTCGCGTGCAGCCAAGTCCGGGGACTTGCCACCTTCGATCAAAACATCCACGCCGTTTTGACACCACGTGGCAAAAACACGGGTGCGGACACCGTCTTCTAAAATCTCTGATAACAAGTTTTTCAGCGGTTTGATCGCCGCATCTAAGTCGGCCACCAACAACGGGCACGATTTGATGTTTTGAATGTCATGACTGGCCCGAGCGTTAAAGCCAAACTCAATGTTTTTGCCATTCTTTTGGGCCGTAAAAGTGACCCGCCGCCGCGTGCCTAGACCGACCAGAACCGGGTCCAAAACATTAACATCGTCAAAACCGCGTTGCGCCAAAACTTTCGTCACGCGTTCGCGTTTCCAGTCCGTATACGTCTGGTCATCTAAGTGCTGAAGCTGGCAACCGCCACAGCGTCCAAAATAAGGACACGGGGGCTCGGCCCGATTTGATGCTGGCTCGACAATTTCAAGCAGTTCACAAGCGATACCATCACCGCGCCTGCGCCCGGTTTTTATACGCACTTTTTCCCCGGCCAAAACGCCCGGAACATACATTTTTTTACCAGCCCATGCGGCGACACCATCACCCTGCGCCCCTAATTCATCGACCATCAATTCCAGAACTTCACTGTCGACAGCGCTTTTTCTGGCCGAGCTTCGGGCTCCGCGTCCACGGTTACGACTGGATTGTTTTTTATGCGGGCGGCGGCTCATGGTGATGTTTTCCGAATGTCTGAAATAAAGTTATGAAAGGCTTGATTTACGGCTTGTTCAAGGGCGACGGCGCCGTCTTGAACCCGGTCTTGGCTGGCCGCAACGTCGGCTGTGTATTCTTTCAAGACCAAGATTTTATCGGTGCGTTCCTGACGCAAGGCCAATTCAAAAGTCACCACACCCGCGGGCGCCGTGCCGCGCACGGTTTCAAAACGCAACACCCGTCCGGTGACGGTGTAATCGGGCGTAACGCGCATGGCTGGCGTCACCACTTGGGTTGCCACATTGGCCAACCGAAGGTATGAAACCAGCGCGCTTTGCAACAAGATCGGCGGGGATTCAATCCAGAAATGATAGTTGTATTCCGTGACTTCATTTGAATCACGATACGACATTAATAAAGGGCGATTGCCCAAAGAGCCGGATGCGGAAAAACGGCCCACTTCGACGATGCCGTCAAGGGCTGTATTTCCAGACGTTTCAGCCTGAGGCGTGATGCGGTAAAAAGCGTCTTCGGGAACAACAGGGGCACTGCCACAGGCGGATAGAACGCTCATGCTCAACAGGCCCAAGGCTAAGACTTTGCCCAATCGTTTTGAACTATATTTCATTATTTTCCACCTTTATCCTTTGGTGATCCACCCGACAATAACAGGCCGGGGTTTTTGCGGATCTCGCGGGAGAATTCATACATGTTGCGCGCCGTGCCTTCGGCATTTTGATTGATTGAATCAATATGACGGGCCAAGGAATCTGTGACGTGGCGCAGGTCTTCGATAGACTTTCGAACGTCACCCTGATTATCCGTAACCAGGCTTTCGCTGGTCGCCACCATGCTTTCGGTTTTTTCCAGCAAACTGTCCAGTTTTTTGCGCGTTATCGACAGGTCCTTGGACAAGGTCGCAAAGCTTTGCGACGACGCATCAATGTTGTCCGTGATGCCGGGTAACTGAGCCCCCAATTGATCGGCCAAGGTGGCAAATGTTCTGACCATACGGGTGCCATCGCCATCCACCAACGCCCCAATATTTTCGAGTGTCACGGCGAACGATTCTACGGTTTTATTCACGGTATTCAGCAAGGGTCGAATGTCATTTTCGGCAATGCGGGAAACTTCACCCGCGACTTCGCCAACCACCGCAAACAGGTCTGCGGCTTCTAAGCCCTTGATTTCAGATTCAGGGTTAAATGCCGTCATGCTTTCGCCCGCATCGATGTTAATTGTAATGGCCGACAACAATCCTGATGCGCCAATTCTGGCTTGGCTATCGTCGGGGATTTTCCAGCCTTTGTTGACGGTGTAATTCACCTTAAATTTCATCGATCCACCGTCGGGTTGGGGGATCACGTCTTCGACC
Source organism: Rhodospirillaceae bacterium (assembly GCA_002401565.1). GTDB lineage: Bacteria > Pseudomonadota > Alphaproteobacteria > Rhodospirillales > Magnetovibrionaceae > JANLGW01. The sequence goes on along the minus strand of NVTL01000008.1, from coordinate 5,661 downwards.
TGACCGATGGGGTAACCTTCGTACAAAACCAAGGTGCCAAATTTCACGCCCGTGACATTTTTATAGATCGAATGATAACTATCCGTTGCCCCGGTGCGGCCCGTCAGCACCGCGATAGACACCACCAGCCCAATGAGAAAAACCGCGACAAAGCCGCCTGCTGCGACGTAATTTATCCGTGCCGTATTCATCTAGACATTCCTTCAGTTTCCAACTTTTCGCCCATCAGGCGGCGCAGGTATTCGTCCGCATCGATTTCCGCTTCTTCGGACCGACGATTCAACAGGTTTTGTATGCGTTCGCTCGGATGTTTTTTAAGTTCATCAACGGTGCCAATAAACAAGATATCGCCCTTGTCCAGCACGGTGATGCGGTCGGCAATTTTAAAGGCACTTTCCAGTTCGTGTGTCACCACACAAATGGTCATGCCCATGGCATCACGCAAGCGCAAAATAAGGTCGTCCAATTGTGACGAGACCACCGGATCAAGCCCCGCCGAGGGCTCATCAAAAAACAAAATTCTGGGATCCATGATAATCGCGCGCGCAACGGCGGCACGTTTCACCATGCCGCCGGATAATTCTGACGGCATCAAATCTTCAAAGCCCGCCAAATCGACGACTTCCAATTTCATGCGCGCCATGATTTGCATGGTCAAACGGTCCAGTTTGGTATGTTCGTACAACGGCAACATGATGTTTTCACCAACCGTCATGGAACTGAATAACGCGCCCGCCTGAAACGCCACGCCCAATTTTTTGCGAAGCCCGAACAAATCTTTTTGTGACAAGTCCCAGACATCATTGCCTAGGATTTTGATGGTGCCTGATGTGGGCATTTGCAGCGCCATTAAATGACGCAAAAATGTCGATTTCCCCGAACCAGATCCGCCCATGATGACCATAATTTCACCTTGAACGATATCCACATTAATACCGTTGAGGATTTGCCGGGTGCCATAATGGGTGACCAAGTCGCGGACTTCGATCACGGTGGGCAGTTGCGGTGCGGGCGGCGTTGGTTTTTGTTTGCTATCGCTCATCCGCCCCTCCTATAACGTCGCCACAAGGGCGAACAGCATGTCGGTGACGACGATGGCGGAAATACATTGCACCACGGCGCGCGTCGTGGCTTTGCCGACGCCTTCGGCCCCGCCTTTGACCATGAACCCGTTCACCACACCGATCAAAGCAATCAAGAGGCCAAAAATGGCGCTTTTGCCCAGACCGTGCAGCAGGTCGTTCACAGACAAAATACTAATGGTTTGATCCAAAAACGCAGCCAAGGACATGCCCAGCGCAAAATTAACGTAAGCCCCGGCGGCCCACAGCCCGACAATCATGGACATAAACGTCAAGGCCGGAACCATAATCAGCGCCGCCAACAAAGACGGCACCACCAAAAAACGTACCGGATTAATGCCCATGACTTCCAAGGCATCAATTTCTTGATTGATTTTCATGGTGCCGATGCGCGCCGACAAGGCGGACCCGGACCGTCCTGCCACCAAAATTCCGGTGATCAACGGGGCAAATTCCCGAACCATGGAAAAGGCCACACCAAACACCACGTGGCCTTCGGCACCAAAAATTTTCAGGCTGTAAATACCTTGGATCGCCAACATGGCGCCAATGGCGGCGGCCATGATGCCGACGATGCCAATGGCGCGCACGCCGATTTCCATCATTTCGCTAAAAAAAGCGCCAATGCGCACGGGTTGACCAATGCGGTGGCCGAAGATCAGCCAATAAAAGCTTTCCACCAACAAGGTGCCATAACGGCCAAGTTCTTCCAGCCCGGCCACAGATAGGCGGCCCAGTCGGTCAAAAAATCGGAAAACGGCGTTTGGCTTGGCCCGTTCACTCATGAAACGTCCCCATTGGTTTTATGTGCTTTTTTGCTGAGATCAGCTCATCGAACTCACCGCGTCATCCACGGCATCGTGAATAACAAAGACCTGATCCAAGCGGGCCAATTGTAACACGCGCAAGGGGGTTTCCCCAACATTGGCAAGGGCAAAACCCTGTCCCCGTGATTTTGCATTTTGAAAGGCTTCGACCAGTGAAGCCACACCGGAACTGTCAATGTAAGCAACTTGGGATAAATCCACCACAACGGATGATCCGCCCAAGATGCAATCGAGCAAGGCATCACGGACTTGCGGTGAGGTGCTGAGATCCACTTCACCAGAAACAGCCACGATTTTAATGCCGGATTGTTCTGAAGTTTTGACGTCCATTTTTCTTCCCTGTCTTTTCGCCCTCTATTGGGGCCTATATATCATACATATACCATAAACGCTTATGGTATAGACTTTTTCAGTCTTAATAAATTGCCTTGTCCATCCGGGGGCGGCAAATAATCCACGCCATCCATAATTTCGTGGATAAAATGGATACCCAAACCACCGGGACGTACGTCGTTTAAATCCCTGGATTTCAGAACACTTTTGTCCAGCGGGGGCGCAAAGTCTCTTATTAAGATAAGGTAGTCGCCATTTTCGCGGCGGACTTCGACGATCATGTCGCCATCCAAGGTGCCTTTATAGGCATGACGCACGACATTTTGACACGCTTCATCCACCGCCAAAACGATGTCTTGGGTTTGTTCTTTGCTAAAGCCGGTCAAGGTTGCCGACGCTTCGACCGCGCGGCGCACCAAAATCAGGCTTTGCGCGCGCGCCGGAACGCTCAACTTACATATAGACCCCACAAGCGGCTTATCGGGTTTTAAATCATCGGCCGTGCGATCGGCGGCATTGGCCTTTCGCCCTTTTGCATTGGCCCCATCATCAATCACCAACAACGTTAAATCATCGCGCAGAGGCTCATCGCGTTGGTTTAAAAGGTCGGCCACGCTGGCGATGCGGTCAGCGGCACTTAAATTCTTTTGCAAACCGTCTTCGATCATTTTTTGCAGACCACTGGTGCCCAACTCGTTTTTGCCCGTGATGTAACCTTCGGTCACGCCGTCGGTGAATATATAAAGGCAGCCTCCGTCTAAATACAGCACGTCTTCGGGCACCGGGCCGCCCCCCGTTAATTCAAGGGGAATGCCCACCGGCGGTGAGGCGGCTTCTAACGCCACAAATTCACCGTCGGTTTTATGCAATAATGGTGGTTCATGCCCAGCATTGGCCAAAACAACACGCCCGGTGACCGGGTCATAAACACCGGCGACCATGGTGACAAACATGCCGCGCATGACGGTTTCACAGACTTCGGCATTAATATGTTGCAACAAACGCCCCGGACGCAGGTCTTCTTTGCCCAGGCACCGAAACAGGCTGGCCGCCTTGGCCATCAGCAAAGCGGCGTTCATGCCCTTGCCGGATACATCAGCCAAGGTAAAGGCGATGCGCCCATCATATAGAGTGAAGTGATCGTAAAAATCACCAGACACCACCCGCGCCGGACGGTTGACCCCTGAAATCGGATAATCCGCATCGCCCGGTGGTGGCAGCAGGCCGCGTTGGATTTCGGCCGCGCGTTCCAATTCTCGGCGCATGACTTCTTTTTCCGCCAGTTCCCCGGCCATGCGGGCATTATGGATGGCTAGGCCTGCGGACGCGGCGAGCACTTCCAGAAATTTCAGATCATGGTCGGCAAACAAGCCTTCTGCGTCAGACTTATTCACAAGTTCGATGGCGCCAATATGTTCAGGTTTATCGTCAGCACCGCGCACCACCATCGGCGCGCACAAGATTGATTTGGTGGTAAATCCACTTTGTTCGTCAACACTGCCTTGAAAACTAGGGTCTTTTGAAACATCGCGGACCATTTCAGAAACGTTGCCCGCAACCGAACGACCAACAATGCCCTGATCGGCCGGTATGGACAGGCCCAAGATATCCACAGGCCCATGACTGGCGTGACACACCAAATGGGCATGGTCGTCGTCTAACAAGAACAATGCCCCGCCTTCGGCCCCCACCAAATGAGCAATACGCGCCAAAGCGTGGCTCATTGTGGATTCTATATCATGGGACGCCGCAAAATCGTGGCCCATTTGTGCCAGAAGATCTAATTGTTCACTCACCACTGCCCCCTCAGGCCTTTAATTCTCCTGTATCTTTATAAGGGACTCGCCCGGAGAGTGCCTTACTTTTTTTGCTGTTTATTGGAATAATGCCAAAAATACGTAAATTTGATTATTTTTTTTCAGCCCATGATTAATCCGACAAACGAGGGCTTACTGCCCGGAAATTGTGGCATTTCGGCCTTAATTCGAATCATTCCAAGGTTTGAAGGTTGGCTTTTTTAAGCAACAAATAGCGACTAAAGATTGACACTCGCGTCCCAACATAATATTGAGGTCACTGCAATTCCCTAGCAAGCTGGGGGTTTTTCGCATATTAAGACTTTCCTTGTGCACTTTTTAGCATAGGGGCAATTAAGAACTATTACGTCCGAATTACTAAACAAATACGTCCGATTTTATTTGGGGAGGGACTATGACTACAGACGCTGACACATCCCACGTGCACGAGCACCACTGGGAATGGAGCTGGGCTCCGCTTTTAGTTGTAACGGGAATTTTCTTCCTGTTGCCCATGGCATTTGGCGCATACTTCCAATATGACAACATGATGTTGACCTCGGTCTTTGGTGGCCTTGGTACCGTTGTTTTGCTTATTGGTGTTGGTATGTGGACCAATGAAGGTCTTACAGAAGTACCACTGATTTCTGGTGTTGCTAACATTGGCCTGCCGATCTTTATCCTTTCAGAAGTCTTCATCTTTTTGACGCTGTTTCTCAGCTACTGGATGTTGCGTCTTGGTTTCGATACATGGCCGCCCGAAGGCACGCCACACATCGACAAGACATTGCCTTTGATTATGACCTTTATTCTGGTCAGCTCTTCAGTCACCTGCCACGTTGCAGAAGAAAAACTAGAGCACGGCAATCTTTCTGGCTTTAACGCTTGGTGGATCATCACCATCGTCTTGGGCACAATCTTCTTGGGTTGTACCTTGTACGAATGGAATCATTTGATCGGCTTGAACTTCTTGCCTGAAACAAACGCTTATTCGACTGCTTTCTACACGATTACAGGCTTCCACGCCTCTCACGTGTTGGTTGGCTTGGGTGCCTTTATTGCTGTTCTTATTCCAGCATTGGGTGGCCGTACGAACAAAACGTTCGTCACATGTGTGTCCGTATACTGGCACTTTGTTGACGTCATTTGGTTCTTCGTCGCTTCTCAAGTTTACTTCTGGTAGGCGGAACAAACGGAATGTTTACGATGATCCGAAACAGGACTCTTATGGCCGCTGCCCTTCTTGGCTTTGCTCTGGCTGGTTCACCAGCTCAGGCACAGTACGGGGGAGCTGTCCCTGTTTCGGACATCGATCCGTCCATTTTCATTATTGATGAAAAAACTTATCTTGGTTCACTTGTGAATAAAGATATTGAACTTGTCGATGGTCAGGGCAACGCATTTACGCTGTCTGAAAAACTCGGCAAGCCCCTTATATTAGTTATGTCATACTACACCTGTGATGGCAGTTGCTCTGTTATCAATCAGGATTTAAATGCCCAGTTGGCCGAAGTTACAGGCGTAACACCGGGTAAAGACTTCAACGTGTTAACGATTTCATTCGACGATAGTGACAACGCCGAAGCGATCGCAGAGTTTAAAAACAATTTGAAGATGAGCCCC
>NVTL01000097.1 GCA_002401565.1 Rhodospirillaceae bacterium | reverse complement strand
GGAACCTCATTGGCCACGATGGGCGTCGATTGCGGCACAGGGGACTCGGACTCGGGCCCGGGTGCCGACGTGCAGCTGGCGAGGACGAGGAGGACTGCGGCAGCTCTCATCGCCGCGATCATAGAGGGGGGTTACAGATCGGGTCATTGCACCCTTCCCGATCAGGGCAGTCGATGGGCCACCTGGGCTCCGCGCGCATTCGCGCATGATTACAAATTGTTGAAATTAAAGGATAAAAATCACGATCGCTCGGGGTGCGCAAGTCGGTACGAACCTTGGAGTAGGCCTGGGTGTGCGACGGGCAAAACAGGCAGCGATGCTGCTGAGCATGGCCACGGCGGTGATTATTCAAAAACGCGTGGTCAAAGTCCCGCCCCGTGAAGTGCAAGGCAGTGTGGGCGGTGAATATCCGCTGACCAACGAAGAAATGAAATGGCAGTTAGAGTTTTTTCAAGACTCAACCTGATCTGCGGCTGCGGCCTCGGCCGCAATTTCAGCCGCTTCTTTTGCTTCGGCTTTGGCTTCTAATTTTTGCATGCCATGGCCCAACAACCACATGCCCGCGGCGGGCAGAGCCGAGCCCATGATGATCCAAATGCTGGAAATGCTTTCTGGGTCTGAAGGGAACAGGGTTTCCATCAGATAGGCCATATCATAAATCAAGATCATGGTCAGGTGACCAAAAATCACCAAGGTCATCGCAATGCCAAGGATCAACCAACCGAAAAATTTAATAATTTGTCCCATAAGTGTGTTTGATCCTTGTGCATGAAAAACCCCAAAGCCGAACAGGGGGCGCGAATATCTGCCCTTTAAGCCACGTCCAAGCCACCATCGTCAATGTCTTTGCGAAAAAAACTTCACTAATTGTGAGGTTATCGCACTGCTTTGCGCTTGATATGCTATAGAAAAGGTTATGTTTCTCGTAATTTAAGGCCCTCAATGCCAAAGACTCTCATCATTGACGACGATCCCGAATTTGAAACCTGCATTCGCGCACATTTCGGCGGTGAAGCCGGGGACGATGACGTCAATTTCATCTTTGCCCACAACAGCGCCGAAGCCCTAACCATTATGAGCGGTCAAGCCGACGAGATTGATATCGTGGCGGTGACCATCGATAGTGATGAAATTGGCGGGCTTGGCATTTTTCAAAAATTGACCGAAAAATGCCTGCGGGTGCCGCGCATTGCGCTGACCAATACCCGCGACCTTTCGGCCATTCGCAAAGCCATGAACCAAGGGGCCGTCGATTTTTTAACCAAGCCCGTGGAAATATCCGATTTGTTGGCGACCATCACCAAGGTCTATGCCGATTGTGAAAATCGCCGCAATGCGTGGAAAACAGAGTCTCAATTGGCCGCTATCCGCCGGGAAATGGATTTGGCGGGAACCATTCAAAAACGCATTTTGCCCAATACATTTCCAAATTCTGACGAAATGGATGTGTATGCGCAAACGGCCCCGGCTCAGGAAATGGGCGGGGATTTTTATGATTTTTTTGACATGCCGAATGGCAAAACCGCTTTGGTGGTGGCTGATGTATCGGGCAAGGGCGTGCCGGCCGCGTTTTATATGGCGGTGGTCAGAACCTTGTTTCGCGCCGTTGCGCCCACCGCCACTGGACCTGCTGAATGTCTGAACGAAGTCAATCGTATTTTGATCAGCCATGATATTCCGGGCATGTTTGTGACTGTTTTTTATGGAGTATTGGATACGGACACGTGGGCCTTAAATTTTGCCAATGCGGGCCATTTGCCGCCATACTTGATCAGCGCTAACGGCGATATCAAAGCCATTGAAAGCGGCGGCGGCGTGGTGTTGGGCTTCGATCACGGCATTGCTTATGAAGAAGATACACTGACGTTGAATAAAGGCGACGGCCTGTTTATCTATACAGACGGCCTAACCGAAGCCTTTGACAAAGACCGCAATCAGTTTTCCGAAGAACGCCTAATTGATTGTTTGTTGGAAAATCGGTCCTTGTCGGCGCATGCGTTAACCACCAACATCTTTGCCTTTGTGAACACGCATACGGGTGATGCTCCGCAATCAGACGATATTACGTCACTGGCGATCCGCCGCTTTTAATGTGGCGCTTTTAATGTGACGACCATCATAGCGAGGCTGCGATTGGCCCCTTAGGCTTTTGTGAATATCCAAACGCAAAGTCTTGAAGGAGTTGTTTCATGCATGTTATCGCTGTTGTGTCGCAAAAGGGTGGATCAGGAAAAACCACACTCACCGGGCATCTATCCGTTCAGGCGGAAATGAGCGGGCAGGGGCCGATTGCGATTATCGATACCGACCCGCAAGGATCATTGGCAGCATGGTGGAACGAACGCCAGGCCGAAACCCCGCTGTTTATCAAAACCACTCTTATTGATTTGCCAATCCATCTGCACCATTTAAGCGATGCGGGCATTAAAACGGTCTTTATCGATACACCGCCCGCCATCACCGGGGCCATTCAGGACGTGATTAAAATTGCCGATTATATATTGGTGCCCACCAAACCCAGCCCGCACGATCTGCGGGCCGTAGGCGCCACTGTGAAATTGGTTCAGGCCTCCGCTAAGCCCATGGTGTTTATTTTGAACGATGCCTCGTCCAGAGCCAAGATCACCTACGAAGCCGCGATTGCGTTAAGCCAACACGGCACCGTGGCGCCGGTCACCATTCATCACCGCACGTTGTTTGCCTCGTCCATGATTGATGGGCGTACGGCTCAGGAATTGGACCCCAAAGGTTTATCCGCCATGGAAATGCATGGGCTTTGGGAATACGTGAATGCGAAATTAAATTCCATTGTTATGCCCACCACAATTGGCTTTGATGCGGCCCATCGCCATGACGGGCAGGGCAAAGTCAAACAACCTTTTTCATTGCCCGAAAGTCCGCCCGAAAGTCCACCTCAAAACCCGGCTCAGGTCGAAACCGTCACGGCGTCATTGGCAACCATGCCGCCACCGCAAAAAGCCCATGATGCGGCCCCCAAAGTTGATGATAAAAACTTGTGGAAAGGCTTTGCCGAAGAGCCCAAAGATACACCCGAAGACGACACGCAAAATGAGCCCGCCGGACGCTTGAACAAAGTCTTCGGTCGCCGCCCCGTCAACAGTATGGTTTAGGAAAAGCAGATGTCTGTTCCGCGTAAAGTTGCTTTGTTAGATGCCAGCCTATTGTTCGCTCGCAAAGGCGAAGCCGTTCCCGCCATGAAGCAAACCATCCAAAACAATCCCGGTTTGGCGTGGGGCGAAGATCGTCTTGAAGATGATGTTCCAGAGGTGCAAAAATTACGGCCCCAAGACGTAAAGATATCTTCAACTCTGTCCGTTGCCGTGGACGAAGATTTGTTTTTGCGGTTGAAATATATGGCCCAACAAAGCCACGGCACGATACACACCATTTTAAACGAAGCCTTGGAAAGGCACCTCAACCGAAACGGTGTTTTTAAGGCCTTAAAACTTGCCGTAAAGCCGCATTAGTCGCGGGTTGTATGTATAGAAAAACCTTATGCATGAAACGTTGTGCATAAGGCAAAGCATCACATTAATAGGCATGGTGCTGAATTCGCGTTGCTTTGTCTAGGGATGGTAGGTGTATTTCGCGTTTTCGCATTTCATGAGGACCAGCCTAGTGGGCTCTTTTTTCTCGGTTTTTCATTCCACCTTTCGAAAATGCTCTGGCTGTGGCACAAATGTACCTTAAATCGATTCGAATTTAAGGTGGGTAAAATGCGTTTTCTTTTGGGTTTAGTCGTGGCCTTGGGCCTTGTCTTTTCAGCAAACACTGGTTTTGCCGAAGAGCAATCTTTTGACGCTTGGCTGGTTGATCTGCGCACAGAAGCGGCCCGAAAAGGCATTTCGCAAAACATATTGTCGGCGGCTTTGGATAACTTAAAACCCATTCCTCGAGTGATCGAACTGGATCGCCGCCAGCCGGAATTCACGTGGACCTTTCGCGAATACATGACCAAGCTGGTGAACAAGCAGCGGGTCGAAAAGGGCAAACGCAAGCTTGCTGAAAACAAAAAAATTCTCACCGAAATTGGCAAAAAATACGGCATTCAGCCGCGTTACTTGGTGGCCTTTTGGGGACTGGAAACGGACTTTGGGCGTTTGGCCGAAGGCTATTTTCCGACCGTTGCGGCGCTCGCTACTTTGGCCCACGACGGACGCCGCAGTAAGTTCTTTCGCGCCCAGCTTTTGGCCGCCTTAAAAATCTTGGATCAAGGCCACATTAGCCCTGAAAAAATGAAGGGATCTTGGGCCGGAGCCATGGGCCATTTTCAATTCATTCCGACCACCTTTGCAGCCTATGCTCAGGACTATGACGGGGACGGCAAGCAAAACATCTGGGGCAACAAACTGGATGCTTATGCGTCAGCCGCAAACTTCCTGACCAAGTCCGGTTGGAAAGACGACGAGATTTGGGGGCGTGAAGTCAAACTGCCCAAAAACCTAGATTTTAATCTGGTCGGCATGAAGGTCAAAAAGACTTTATCCGAATGGCAAAAATTGGGTGTGCGGCGTTTAAACAACGCAAACCTGCCCAGTGTGGATATCAAAGCCAGCATCATCGCCCCTGCGGGCGCCCATGGCCCGGCTTTTCTGATTTATGGAAACTTTCGCACCATCATGGTGTGGAACCGTTCTATCTTTTACGCCATTGCGGTTGGGCATTTAGCGGACCGTTTTGTCGGCTTGCCCGCCTTAAGCTCGCTTGGACCGAAAAATGACAAGGGTCTCAGCCACGCCAATGGGCGCTTGTTGCRACAACGACTATCGGCTATGGGCTTTGATACGGGCGGTGTGGACGGTGTTGTGGGACCAAAATCGCGCGAAGCCATTCGCGATTTTCAACGCAAAGTCGGCTTAACTCCAGATGGCTATCCATCACCAGATCTTTTGGCACGGGTAAAGCAGGGGCTTTAAGTTTACCAGCTTTACACTTTCTCAAGACCCGTATGCCATTGTTTGTTTTAATATATGATCTTTAGATTCTTTGGATACGCCATGAAGTATATGCCCAGCCTTCGCAATCTCCGTACGTTTGTTCTGATGGTCACCGCCGCCAGTTTTTTAGCGGCGTGCGCGGAAACCAAGTTTGTTATGGCAACGGCCAAACGATTAGGCGAAACCAACAAACCAGTTGGTACCTATAAGGTCGGTAAACCCTATCAGGTCAAAGGCATCTGGTATTATCCCAGCGAAGATTGGACGTACGACCGCACAGGCATTGCGTCGTGGTACGGCCCCAATTTCCACGGTAAACCCACCGCCAATGGCGAAGTTTTTGACCAATGGGAAGTTTCCGCCGCCCACAAAACCCTGCCCATGCCGTCTATGGTGCGGGTCACAAATTTGGGCAACGGACGGTCTTTGGTGGTGCGGGTCAATGATCGCGGACCGTTTAAACCGGGGCGCATCATCGATATGTCCAAACGCGGCGCGCAATTGTTGGGTTTCGAAGGCCAAGGCACCGCTCAAGTGCGTGTGGAAATACTGACCCAGGAAAGCATGAACTTAGCTGGACAAATCCAAAGTCCTGTAAAACCTTTAACGAAGGCAGAATCTCCGATTAAGGTCGAAACCGTGGCGTCAAAACCCGTGGCCAGTCAGGATTTGCCCGAACTGGTCGCCAGCGCCCCTTTGCCGCAAAAGATTCCGACCGAAATCGTTAAACCTGTTGAGCCCAAAATTGTTGAACAAAATTTAGTACAACAAAAACCAATTTACGCCACGCGGATGTATGTTCAAGCCGGGGCCTTTGGCAATATCGACAATGCCGAACGTGTGAAAGCGCGCTTGTCGTTCATTGGCGACATCATCGTCAGCCCGTTTGCCTTGAACGGCCGCGAACTTTACCGCGTGCGTGTTGGTCCTGTGTATGATGTTGCTGCCGTTGATCAGTTGCTGGCCAAAGTTATCGATGCGGGTTTTGCCGGGGCCAGAACGGTCGTGGAAACCAATTAGTAGACCGCCGAGGTGAGGTCGCGTAAAATCTCACCGATTCCATTTGTCCTTTTATTAAGATGCTTTAAACATGCTTAAATCTCGCTTTTTTGGTCTTTCTCTTGCCGTTTTTGCTTTGTGCCTGAGTACGTTTTCCTCAGTTCAAGCCTTAGAAACGCCTGCCACACACGTTTATTTGTTGGACACCACCACCGGGGCGGTTTTGCTGGATAAAAAGGGCAGTGTGCCCATGGCTCCGGCGTCCATGAGCAAATTGATGACGTTGTTCATGGTGTTTGAACGTTTGCAGGACGGTCGTTTGTCCTTGGATGATAAATTTCATGTGTCCGAAGAAGCTTGGCGGCGCGGTGGCGCAAAAACGGGTGGTTCAACCATGTTTTTGGAACCGGGCATGCGGGTCCGCGTCGAAGATTTAATCCGCGGCATCATCGTGCAATCGGGTAACGATGCCTGCATCGTGGTCGCCGAAGCCTTGGGTGGCAGCGAAGAAGCCTTTGCCGTTGAAATGACCGACCGGGCGCAGGCTTTGGGTCTGATGGATTCAACATTTAAAAATGCCACAGGCTGGCCCCATCCAGAACACCGGGTAAGTTCACGTGATTTGGCCAAACTGGCGCAACTGACCGCCACGCGCTTTCCTGAATATTTCCATTATTATTCTGAAAAATCTTTTGTTTTTAATGGCATCAAACAATCAAACCGCAACCCTTTGATTTACAAAAACATGGGCGCGGATGGCTTGAAAACCGGACATACCCAAGAAAGTGGTTATGGTTTGGTGGCGTCTGCTGTGCGCAAAGACCGCCGTTTGGTGTTGGTTGTGAACGGTTTAACATCGAAAAAAATGCGCTCGTCCGAAGGTCAGCGTCTTTTAGAATGGGGCTTTCGTGAATTTGGCAATTACGAATTGTTCAAGGGCGGCGATGTGGTCACAAACGCCCACGTCTGGTTGGGCAATAAACCCAGCGTGGCGTTGTTGATTAAGGACGACGTGACGCTAACTTTGCCCAAAAAATCCCGCCGCGACATGAAAGTCACCGTACGATACGAAGGCCCATTGCCAGCGCCCATTCAGGAAGGCCAGCAATTGGCGACTTTGACCATTACGGCACCGGGCATGGACCCGCGTGAAATTGCGTTGGTTTCGGGGGATACCATCAAACAATTGGGCCTGATCGGACGTTTAAGCGCGGCTTTGGACTTCATCATTTGGGGCGGCGCACGCTAGGGAGCTCTTCACATGTTAGAGCGGGGCAAGTTTATCACGCTAGAGGGCGGCGAGGGGGCGGGGAAATCCACCCAAATCACCCTGTTAAAAGAAGCTCTTGAATCTCAAGGGCTCACTGTTTTGGTGACCCGTGAACCCGGCGGAACCCCCGGTGGCGAAGACATCCGCAACCTGTTGGTTAAAGGTGATACCCTTAAGTGGGAACCGCTGACCGAAGCCTTGTTGAATTATTCAGCGCGTCACGAACACCTTGAAAAGGTTATCCTTCCGGCGCTTGAACAAGGCACTTGGGTGCTGTGCGATCGCTTTTCTGACAGCACCATGGCGTATCAGGGCTATGGCCACAGCATGAACCGGGAAGTCATTCGCCGCTTGCATCGTTTGGTGGTTGGTGATTTTTACCCGAATCTAACACTCATCTTGGATATGCCCGTCGCAGAAGGCTTAAAACGCGCAGCTTCTCGCGGCGAAGGCGAAGACCGTTATGAACGCATGGGACAGGATTTTCACGATCGCCTGCGCGATGGGTTTTTAGACATTGCCAAAAAAGACCCCGGACGGTGCGTTATTGTGGACGCCACGGGCGATGTCGGCACCGTCGCCATGGTCATCAATGTTGAAGTCGCGGATCGTATGCGGGTTGATATCTGATGGTTGATTATGACCCCGACAATTGGCCACCAGCCCCCAAAGCCAATCACATGTTGCGCGGCCACAGTGAAGCCGAACAGATTTTGTTGGACGCCTATAATTCAGACCGCATGCACCATGCGTGGCTGATTTCGGGGCCAAAGGGCATCGGTAAAGCGACTTTGGCGTACCGTTTTGCGCGTTTTATATTGAACCAAGGCCCCATTGATGCGGGGCCCAGTTTGTTTGGCGATGCTTTACCCGCAGAAAAGCCCACCCGTTTAAACGTCTCGCAAGATAACCCGGTCTTTCAACGCATTGCGTCCGGCAGTCATGCGGATTTGTTGGCTATTGAACGCCGTATACATGAAAAAACAGGCAAGCTGAAAACTGTTATTGACGTGGAAAGCGTACGCCAAGTGTCGTCCATGATGCGGCAAACCTCAGCCGAAGGCGGGTGGCGGGTTGTGGTTGTGGACGCGGCTGATGAAATGAACACCAATTCCGCCAATGCGTTGCTGAAGGTTCTGGAAGAACCACCCAAAAACGCTTTGTTGTTGTTGGTCAGCCATAATCCGGGGCGATTGTTGCCAACCATTCGGTCACGGTGTCGCACTTTGCAATTGCGCCCACTTGGTAAAACCTTGGTTTCAAGCCTGGTCACTGAATACGCTCCGTATATATCGGATGAAGATTCCGCGCGTCTGGCTGATCTTAGCGACGGGTCCATTGGGCGGGCTTTGGGTCTGGTCGATGTGGGTGGTTTGGAACTTTACACACAATTGATGGATTTGCTGAATACGTTGCCGAACCTAGACGTTCAATCCGCACATGTCTTGGCTGACAAGGTGTCGCGCGCCGGAGCAGATGAA
>NVTL01000096.1 GCA_002401565.1 Rhodospirillaceae bacterium | reverse complement strand
CGACCATCACCACGCCGCCAAAGGCGGGGAACAGGCGGCTGCCGACTTGTTCCCAGGCGCGCGCCGCACTCAGCACTAAACGAGCCTGAGACGGTGGAGCGTATAAGCCGACCCGCGACTGCACCGGCGTAAACATGTTTTCACGCAATAATCTTGAAAGCTGGCCGGGGGAATAGGGTTGTCCGTGGGCAAAGGGCGTGCGTTCCAATCGGGCCCAAATGCCGCGACGATTTGGGGCCACGATGATCATGCGTCCGCTGTCGGACAAAACCCGCCATGCTTCGCGCAACATATGGCGCAGGTTTTCAGAACATTCCACCGAATGCACCAACAGCACACGGTCCATGGACAAATCATCAAAGGGCAATTCGGTTTCATCGACCAAAGCCGTCAGGCCCTTGCCGCCGGGTGGCCAATGTAATACGCCTTGGCGAGCGGGCATAGCTGCTAATGTGCGGGTGGCTTCGGGGCGAAATAAACCTAAATACGGTGTTGTATAGCCCACGCCCAGGACGTTCAAACTGGTCACATCCGGCCACATTTGGCGCAGATGTTGGCGGATAATCCGGCGCGCCACTTGACCTTGGGGCCGGGCGTAAAACTCTCGTAAATCAACTGCATCCATCCACATGGATCTAGACTAGCAGAACTGCATAAAAGGGTGTTAGATTTTAAGCATGAGTAATATCGAAATTCGCATCATCCCCACGTTGTTCGACAATTATGTCTTTGTGGTCCATGACCCAAAGGCAAACGTCACCGTCTGCATCGATCCGGGCGACGATCCCATGATTGCCGACACGGTGAAAAAATGGGGCTGGTCCATCACCCACATTTTGGTGACCCATGCCCATTACGATCATGTGGATGGCATTCCTGATTTGGTGGATGAATTTAATTGCGAAGTGTATGGCAGCCATCACGATTATGGCGTCATTCCCCGATGTGATTTTCGGGTGCACGTGGATGACGTTCTTCAGTTCGGTTCGCTGAAATTTAAGGTCTTGGATGCCTCGGGTCATACGGCCCATCAAATTGCCTATTACATGGAAAGCGAAGCGGCTTTGTTTGCTGGCGATGCTCTTTTTTCAATGGGCTGTGGTCGCTTAAATGGTGGCACAGCAGCGCAGTCTTACCGTACGCTGACAAAAATTAGCACTTTTCCCAAAGTTACTAAAATCTATTTCACGCATGAATATACCCAAGCCAATGCCAAGTTTGCCCTGAGCGTTGATGGGGATAACGAAGACCTGCAAGCCCGTGCGGTTGAGGTTGATCAAATGCGCAAAAACGGTGAAATCACTGTTCCCGTAACACTGGGGCTTGAGCTTAAAACCAATCCTTTTTTAAGATGTAACAGTGAACAAAACTTTGCTAAACTCCGCCGCTTAAAAGATAAATTTTAAGGATATTCGACCTATGAAACTTCACACCTCGCTGACCTCACCCTTTGGTTATAAATGCCGCATGGCCATTCGTGTTGCGGGCTTGGAAAGTTCCGTCGAAGTTGTCGAGGCCGATACAAAATCCGAGGCGCTCCGCCAAATTAACCCCTTAAGCAAAGTTCCGGCCTTGGAACTGGGCGATGGTCGTGTGGTCATCAACAGCCCCCTGATTGCGGCGTATTTTTCTGAACTTAGCGTAAACGATGATCTTTGTCCGGCGGGCGGGACTGAAAAATGGGACGTATTATACTTTGAAGCTTTGGCCGATGGCATGGTCGAAGCCGGCGTACTGATTTTTTACGAAAGCCTGCGTGCTGACGGCGAAAAATCCCTGACGTGGGTGGACAAGCAACAGGGTAAAATCAAAATGGCTCTGGGTGTGTTTGAAGCCCAAGCCAAGGACTTTGGCAAGGCCTCTGACATTGGCCTGCTGTCGTTGGCCGCGGGTTTGTCGTGGTTTGATCGCCGAGATATCATTGGCAATTGGCAGGGGGACTATCCAAACCTATCCGCATGGTTAGACCGTTTTATGCAACGTGAATTTTGGATTGATTAAGGTAATTCGCGAAGCACACGAAAACCAATGCCATAGCTTTTCACCCGGCCATCATTTTTAAAACGCCAAGCAGACCTTAGGTTTTTCGAAAAATAATACCACGACCCACTGCGCATCACCCGTTGACGACAGTCCCCAGTCAGACGAGGTGAGCCGTCGGTGGTGGCTTGGGTGTGGTCAGCATTCCAACAATCGGCAACCCATTCCCAAACATTGCCGTGCACGTTGTACAGGCCCCATGCGTTGGGCTTAAAACTGTCGACGGGCAGGCTTTGATGGCTGATCAGCGGCGCGCAATTTCTGCAATTGGCCTGTTCTGATCCGATGTCGTCACCCCACCAATATTCTGTGATCGATCCGGCTTTGGCCGCGTATTCCCATTCGGCTTCGGTGGGCAGGCGGTAAGTCTTTCCGGTTTTTTCAGAAATCCACGTCAAATATGCATTGGCCTCGGCCCACGTGATGTTGATCACCGGGCGATTGCCACGGCCCCAATCGTGGTCGTCGGGCATTTTATCGCCGCAGGCTCCATCGTCAAAACACGCCTGCCATTCGTCAAAGGTGACTTCAAACAGGCCAATAGCAAAAGCCTTGTCGATATGCACCTGTACGGACGGGCGTTCGTATTTGTGTTTGCCGTCTGTGCCCATGGTGAATTCACCGGGGGGAATGATGGCGAGTTCCGGGCAGGTGTCACAGTCTTTAATTCCGGCATAACGCGCAGGTTTGGGTTCAGGAGTAACCATATCGGCAACCGCGCACCCGCTGAACAAAGCCATGACAACAAAAGGTAAAATCTTTTTGTACATAGAGGGAGTTTAAGAGCCTAAAGCCTTGCACGTCTACCCTGAATTGTTTTTAGCTATGCGGATGTTGCGCAAAAAGCGTTCGATTTTGATACGTTTTATGGGGTTTTTGGAAAAATGGGTGCGAAAAGTTGCATCGTCAAGTTTTTCTAAATCGGCTAATTTAGGCTCGATAAATTCAGGCCGAACGTCAAAAGCGGGCTCAGAATGAGGTTTGGTAAACTTGACCCACGGGCACGCCGCCAAACACGCATCGCATCCATAAATACGATTGTCCATGTTTTGGGCTAAGGTCGGATCAATATCGCCATCATGTTCAATGGTCAGATACGAAATGCATTTTTTGGCATCGATTTTATAGGGTTCCAAGGCGTTGGTGGGGCATGCATCTAGGCACGCGGTGCAGGCGCCGCAATGGTCAATTTCCGGGGCGTCGGGTTCTAGGTCCAAGGTCGTAAACACTTCACCCAAAAACAGCCACGAGCCAAATTCGCGGCTGACGATGTTGGTGTGTTTGCCTTGCCAGCCCAATCCCGCCAATTGGGCCAAGGGTTTTTCCATCACCGGGGCTGTGTCGACAAAGACTTTCAATGCGCACGAAAACTCAACCGCCATCCATCGTCCCAGTTCTTTCAGGCGTTTTTTCACCAGATCGTGATAATCGCGGTTCAGGGCATAACACGAAATGGTCGCCGTATCTTTGGGCTTAAGTTCTGGATTTTCAGCTGGGCCATAATTGGTGCCCAAAACGATCACGGACTGGGCGTCCTCCCACAATTGATCGGGGCTAGAACGTTCAAATTGCCGTGTTTCCATCCACCCCATGGCGCCGTGGCGGCCTTCGTCCACGTACTGTTTAAGGCGCTGCCCGTGGCGCGCGTCTAAGGTCGCGGGGGCAAAACCGACGGCATCAAAGCCAATATCCTTGGCTTTTTGACGAATTCTTTCTTTAATATCGTTCACGCGCTGGCTTGCCTCTAGCTAAAAAGGGGGGTACAAATCCGCGCCTCATGTAAAGGAAGAAACGCGTGTCAAAAGAATATAACAAAAAAGCCGTGCTGTTGTTAAGTGGCGGTTTGGATAGTTCGACCGTTTTGGCGATTGCYCARGCCGAYGGCTATGAYATCCATGCGTTAAGCTTTCGATACGGTCAACGCCACGACTTTGAATTAACGTGTGCGGCCAATATAGCCAAAAAAGCTGGTGTACGTCATGAAGTTTTAGATTTGGACCTGTCAAAATTTGGCGGCTCAGCTCTGACCGACGATATCGAAGTCCCGAAAGATCGTGACGAATCCGCCATGAACGGCGAAATTCCCGTGACCTATGTGCCCGCGCGCAACACCGTATTTTTATCGTGTGCGCTGTCGTGGGCCGAAGCGTTGGGTACGGGCGAGATTTTCATCGGTGTGAACGCGTTGGATTATTCTGGCTATCCAGATTGTCGCCCCCAATACATTTCAGCGTTTGAAACCATGGCGAATTTGGCAACCAAGGGCGGTGTCGAAGGCACGCTGCCCGTGACCATTCATACGCCCCTCATTGATTGGACCAAGGCTCAGATCATTCAAAAGGGCATGGAGCTGGGCGTTGATTATGGCCTGACCATTTCGTGTTATGATCCCTTGAAAAATGGTGTCGCGTGCGGGCATTGTGATGCGTGTCAATTGCGGCTCAAAGGTTTTTCAGATGCGGGCCTCAGTGATCCTGTGCGTTACAAAGAAAGCKAATAATCATGGCCTATCAGGTCAAAGAACTGTTTTATTCCCTGCAAGGCGAAGGCGCTAATTCTGGACGCCCCGCTGTTTTTTGTCGTTTTTCCGGCTGTAATTTATGGTCGGGCCGTGAAGTTGACCGCGCGGATGCCGCGTGTAATTTCTGTGATACGGATTTTGTCGGTGGGGATAAGTTCAGCGATGCTAAAACCTTGGCCGAGGCCGTGGCTGGATTTTGGCCCACAGGTCACGAAGCAAAATTCGTGGTTCTGACCGGGGGCGAACCGGGTTTGCAAGTGGACGCGGCGTTGGTTGAGGCTCTGCATAAACAAGGGTTCGAAATTGCCATCGAAAGCAATGGCACGCAAGATTTACCGGACGGCATCGATTGGGTGTGCATATCACCCAAAGCATCCGAGCCTTTAAAAGTCACCAAAGGCCATGAACTGAAATTGGTATTTCCACAAACCGAAGTCGATCCGGCCGATTATGCCGCCCTTGAATTCGAACACTTTTACTTGCAAGCGTTGGACGGGCCTTATCAAGAAAAGAACCTGCTTTTGGCGATGGATTATTGCCTGCAACATCCCCAGTGGCGTTTAAGCCTGCAAACGCATAAACTGTTGAACATTCGCTAGGCCAGATACGGAACATCCCATGGACATCTATAAAATCTTCACTTTCGAAGCCGCCCACCTTTTGCCTAATGTGCCCGAAGGCCACAAATGCAAACGCCTGCATGGGCATTCGTTCGAAGTCACCTTGACGGTCACGGGTCCGGTGGATGATGTAACCGGATGGGTCATCGATTTCGCCGACATCAAACGCGCCTTTAAGCCAACCTTGGATCGTTTGGATCACTATTATCTAAACGACATCAAAGGCCTGGAAAACCCCACCAGCGAAAATATTGCGCGGTGGATTTGGGGGGAAGTTAAACCTGTGTTGCCGGGGCTCAGCAAAGTTGCGGTTAAAGAAACCTGCACGGCGGGCTCTATTTATGCGGGCGACGATTAAGCGCAAGCGTCAGCCCTTTTTAAGGCTGGTGACTATTTTTTGAACATAATCATCCAGCTCAAGCAAAACCCGCATGGCTGCTGCAGATTGTTTGGGGGCGCGACTGGAGTCTTCCTCTTCCCGTGCAATCATGGTCTTTAGTTTATAGGCAATGTCTTCAATGGCTTCATCATTAGGGATCATGGCGTAGACTTCCAAGTTTTCWAATAATCTTGTTTGATTTAGTCTTGTGCTTCCACAAAATCAATTTCATCTTCGTCGATGGTCCACGGTTCAATCCGTCCAGCCTCTGACCATTCTTTCATGGCGCCAAGGTTTTGCACCGCGTCCATGTATGTCATGCAGGTGTCKTTCATTTTTACATGGTAGRTTTTAAAACGGCTGACGATGGCCGAAAACATGGCGTCGGCGTTTGAAAATTCACCAAACAAGAAATCTCCGCCCGCCCCAAATTCTTTGCGGCAATCGGTCCAAATGGACTCGATGCGGGCAATGTCATCGGCGACGCCTTCGTGCATACCGCGTCCCGGCGCATCTAAGCGAATGTTCATAGACATTGCTCCGCGCACGTTGGTAAAGCCCGCATGCATTTCGCTGGCGATACTGCGTGCACGGGCCCGCGCGGCTTTGTCGGTGGGCCATAAATTAGCCTCAGGCCAAGTCTCGGCAATGTATTCCAAAATCGCCAAAGTCTCCCAAATCACCAAACCGTCATGTTCCAGCACCGGAACCGTACCCGATGGCAATTCGGCTTTACGTTCAGCCCAATCATCTTCAAACAACGGAACCATTTTTTCATCAAATTCAATATTGGATACCCGCAAAGCCAACCAAGGGCGAAGCGACCACGAAGAATAATTTTTATTGCCGATGATGAGGAGGGGCTTAGACATGGGGAAGACCTTTCATTTGAGAACAGGTCGCCATTTTCTAATGAATACCCGAAGACGTAAAGCGATAAAATGTCAGGGGACAATGCTGATTACAGGTCGATCCGATGCAGGGGGCGTATTTTTTGCATCCAGGGGGGCATTGCGTTGATGAAAGCGGCTTCCCAGCGTTTGCCATTCTTATGAACGATCGAGGCAAACCATATAATGCTGACCCCCATCAACAGGAGCATTGGCATGAAAAGGATTGAATCTTCAAACACCTTAAAGGCCAAATGAGATAGATAGCTGAAGGTGCCAATTGCTCCGCAGACAACAAATATACGGCGGTTTAAAAATACGGATAATCCAATGAGAAGCAGATTGACTAGAAAATAGAAAAACTTGCCAAGCTCGCTGCCGCTATCCAATAAGGTTAAGCCCCCCCAGAACGTGATGGTTCCAAATAAATACAGCCAAAACGAAAAATCCTGTCGCGTGCGGAAATCAATGCGGTAAGCAAGGGCGATCATGGCCAACCCAAAAAAGAGACTGGTCAGTTTACGCAAATGAAAGAGTGACGTAATTGATTCGTTCCATTCGCTGCTATTGAACTGGTCGGGATTAATGTTGTTAAGGCCATACCCTAAACTGTCCGCAATGATCGGCGCAATATCCATGGATAGATACCACAACGTGAAGGCAATGGGCATGACGATAAAGGGGAACTTAAAATACCGAACAGCGAAAAGGCCAACAATGATGGTTATGATTTCCATATAGAACCATTGACTGCGTATCCAAACGTGGAAGTCATGGTAAGACAGCGTTCTTCCTTCTTCAAAAAACCCGCCCCATTTTTGCAAGGCAAAAATAACAAGGGGGACCGTTGCCACACCCAGCGTTGCGAAAAGGCCGATTGGAATGCGTTTTTCAGGACTGGGTTTCAGGGATAAGGCGATCACAAAAAAACCAACCATATAACTTGTGGATACGATCAGTAAGCCAAGGGATCCAAATGTATCCCAGGCCTGGTTAATGAAAAAACTCATGGCGAGAATGGCGAGGAGCGCGCCAAAATAATACAGTACATGGACCAGATTAAATCGAGGCGTGTCGGCAATTTTTTCTTCCAGCTTTGCCCAAAGGGCCGTTGCCGTGCTTTCTGAAAGACCAACGTCCAAGGAAGCCCTTTTAAATTCGCTCTGATTAATCTTCATCTTAACCCTTTCAAACGTACGTGCCACGCGGTACGCAAAGATGGTCTTATTGTGTTTTAATCAACTATAGGGAATTCAGGCTTGTAATGCATGTGATTTATAGGCGTGTTATCCCCGCCCACGATAGCCCGGCACATCTTGGTCGGGAATCCATATGCCCTTTGGCGCTTCGCCTGTTTGGTAGAAAACGTCGATGGGGATTCCGCCGCGTGGATACCAGTATCCGCCGATGCGGAGCCATTTTGGTTTGGCGGCTTCGATGATTCTTTTGGCGATGGAAATTGTGCAGTCTTCGTGAAATGATCCGTGGTTTCTAAAACTGGTTAAAAACAGTTTCAAAGATTTGCTTTCAATCAAGCTGTCACCGGGAATGTAATCAATGACGATGTGGGCAAAATCGGGTTGGCCCGTGACAGGGCAGAGGCTGGTGAATTCGGGTGCGGTAAAACGCGCCACGTAATCGGTGCCGGCTTGTGGATTGGGCACGATTTCCAAAACGGCTTCTTCGGGCGATGCGGGTGCGGCGACTTGTTGGCCCAGCTGGCCTAAATTTTCGTGTGTCATTGTAATGCCTCTATATCACCTTGGGCCTGAGCCTCGGCAAATTTGCGTTGGAAATCTTCAAAGCGGCCCTCGGAAATAGCTTCGCGGATTTCAACCATCAATACTTGGTAATAATGCAGATTATGCCACGTCAGCAGCATCGAGCCTAAGATTTCTTTGGCTTGGATTAAGTGGCGGATGTAGGCGCGCGAATGATCGCTGCAGGCAGGGCACGCACAGCCTTCTTCGATGGGGCGGTGATCGTCGGCGTGGCGTGCGTTGCGCATGTTCACCGCACCATTGTGAGTCCAAGCCTGAGCCGTGCGCCCGGACCGGGTGGGCAGAACGCAATCAAACATATCGATGCCACGGGCCACGGCGCCGACGATGTCTTCGGGTTTGCCGACGCCCATTAAATAGCGGGGTTTTTCGGTGGGCAGGTGCGGCGTGGTGAGTTCCAGCGCCTCAAACATGCGTTCACGGCCTTCACCAACCGCAAGGCCACCAATGGCGTAACCGTCAAAGCCAATTTCGACCAAGGCCTTGGCCGATTGTTCGCGCAAATCATCATGCACGCCGCCTT
>NVTL01000095.1 GCA_002401565.1 Rhodospirillaceae bacterium | reverse complement strand
ACGCCTCAAGGATCGGGCTGAACAGCTAACCGGACATACCTTTAACAGCGCACTTTGCAATCTTTACCGTCATGAACGAGACAGCGTCGCCTGGCATGCTGACGATGAGGCAGAGTTGGGAACAAACCCGGCCATCGCTTCTCTCAGTTTCGGCGCTGATCGGATCTTTCAATTCAAGCCAAAATCAGGCGTGACCCTGCCGTTCAACATCAACCTGCAGGCGGGCAATCTGTTATTGATGAAGGGCGAAACCCAGCATTACTGGCTGCACCAGATCCCCAAAACCAACAAACCAACGGGCGAGCGCATCTGTCTGACCTTTCGGATGACTTCTTCCTGATCTAAGGGACATATCGGTCGCCTATCCAAAGCGCTCAAGAAATAGACTTAAAGTGGGCTCAGGGTGTTTGTTTAGAGGACAGGTATGGTTTTGCGCGCCGTGCTGCCGAGGTGGCTTTTGCGGTCAGCTTTGTCGCCATGGCTTTCGCCTGAGCCACGTCTTGGGCAGAAACATTTTGAACTTGTTTCGCTAAGGGTTTCCAC
Organism: Rhodospirillaceae bacterium; assembly: GCA_002401565.1. GTDB lineage: Bacteria > Pseudomonadota > Alphaproteobacteria > Rhodospirillales > Magnetovibrionaceae > JANLGW01. The sequence continues at coordinate 8,349 of NVTL01000095.1, read as the reverse complement.
AAGACCAAAGCCATATGCGCAAAGATAAAGGCTGGTAAAACACCTTCGGCCAAACCTTCGTGAAGATCATCAAAGCCTATGGTTTGGGCCAACAGGCCGCTAAAGGCGGCAAGGGCCACAGCCGTAATCATGCCCACAGCCATCCACGCATAAAGGGGGCTGCGGCCTTTGTTGTTACGGTCGAACAGTTTCGGCATGGACAGGGAAAGCGGGCTGGTTTTAGGGGCAACCAAAGCCACCAACAGCCTTAGCAAAATGGCACCACAGACGACATAACCTGCAAACTGGTGCAAGAAATATACATCGTCACCGCTCATATAGGTCAGCAACAGACCGCCTGTTAGCACGCCGTGCCACATCATCAAGAAGGTCATTTCAAAACGGTTGGGTTTGCGCTTAGTCATCATCATGCCCCCAGCGATTGTCGTGATGGTCTCGGCTTTTCCACAGGGCACCACTGTTGTAAGTGTTGTTGTTCCACGATGAAGCGCCACCCAGCAGGTTGGTGCCATTTAACACCACCGCGCCAACGGCGATCAGGACGGTAAATACGGCTGAGTGCATAATCATGCGAAACATCATTGGGGAATCCTCCTGTGCATCATGAAAACAGATTACAAGGAACGGGTTGAACTTAACCTGATTGGTCTATTCAGAACATGTTCAGTTTAATTTGATTTGTAGCTTGAAGGACCAGCCTGCTTTTTTGCTGTTTAAAGTTATATCCTAAATGTATTTTTTGTGAGATAAACAATATTCTTGTTTTGCTGTTGGGGACGCAAAGCCTATTAATACAATGTTATCAATGGAGTATATCTAAAATGAACACCGATACCGAAAATCAAAACACAACAGAAAATGACACACCAACAACCGAGGTCAATGACAAACAGGCACCTCAGGCCGACGACAAGGCAGAGCAAGTCAATGTTGACAAAGACTCTTCTTGCTGTGGCTCTTGTAGTTAAGACAAATTGCCGAGGGGGCTAGGCAATATGTGACGGTCTCCTCGACCACCTCTTTTCAAGGACTTCGGTCTTTCTATTATAGTCGTACTATTGTATTCAGGCCCTGAAGAATGAAGCTTCCACTTTCCTGTTTGGGCAGGGGGTGGGGCTTTTTTTAACTTTTCAGGGGTGAAATATACAAATGCCATTGCCAACAAAAGAGGATGCTCAATATTTTGAGACCGTGATCATCGGTACAGGGTTTTCTGGATTGTTGGCGGCGATCCGTTTGCAAAAAAAGAATTTTAATGATTTTGTTTTGTTGGAAAGAAGCTCAAAATTAGGCGGGACTTGGCAGGTTAATTCGTACCCCGGCGCCGAGGTTGATATTCCAACCGCGTTGTATTCTATTTCTTTTATTCCTTATAAATTCAAAAAAACATACGCTCCGCAAAGCGAATTGCTTGATTATACGAACTATATCATCGACAAGTTTAACATCAAAAAGCACGCCAAAACGAACCAGTCCGTCACCAAGCTGACGTATGACGAAAACACTTTTTTGTGGCATGTCGAGACCAGGTCGGGCGAGCAGTACACCGCGCGGTTTATCATCGATACCAGTGGCGTGCTGGCCAACCCACATGTTCCTGACATCAAAGGCGCAGACACATTTAAAGGGGCAAAGTTCCACACGGCCGCGTGGGACCACAGTGTTTCTTATGACGCCAAACGTATTGGCATTATTGGTTCGGGCTGTTCTGCGGCTCAGGTCGTGCCCGCCATTGCTGGTCAGGTTGATCGTCTAACGTTGTTTATGGGGCAAGCTCAGTGGATTATTCCCCGTGGCGACAGAAATTACGGCCCATTGGAACGTTCCATACGAAACCTGCCCGGCCTACGCCACCTCAACCGTTTGGCTATTTTCCTTTATCATGAAATCAGATTTGCGGCCTTTCGCCATTTCGATTTGACCGCGGGGCTCAGTAAAGCCGTTAAAGATATGTATCGTAAGATTCTCACAAAAGATCTCGAAACCTATATTAAAGACGACAAATTACGCAAACACATGATGCCGGATTATGAATTGGGCAGCCGCCGGGTTATTCCGACAAATACGTTCTTGCCGGCTCTTTCGCGTGAAAATGTTGACGTGGATATCAGCGGCATAGACACGATCACGCCGGCCGGAATTAAAACAAAAGACGGTAAAGACATCCCTTTGGATATCATCGTTTATGCCACGGGATTTTATGCGTATTCAAATATGAAAAAGGCTCTGTCCTTTCAGGTGCGGGGCCTTGGTGGCCGAAACCTGAACCGTGAATGGGCCACAGAGGCTGTGTCGTATAAAGGCATCACCGTATCGGGTTACCCGAATTATTTCAAAATAAACGGTCCAAACACGGGCACAGGCCATAGTTCACAACTGTGTTATATGGAAGCCATGACCGATTATACGGTGCAAGCGATTTGCGCCATTAAACAAGACAAAAGCATCAAGGCCATTGATGCTAAGCCAGATCTGCAAGCCCAATATATTGCACAAATGAAACAAGACATGCAAAAGACCGTTTGGCAAAGGGGCAGCTGCAGAGCCTTTTATCGAAAAAACATGACGGGCGAAGTCACCAGTCTGTCCCCTGAATCCGTTGTCCGGTTTATTTTTTCACGCAAATGGTTTCTCTTGGACGATTATAATTTATTAAAGTGAGGCCTCTTGTTGTAGGTTACTTTGGCGGGAAAACGGGACCTGAAAATATTGAAAGTGAATGTTTATGACTGATCTTGATCGCGAAACGTTAATGAAGATGAGAAGCGAAATCATCAATAAATCAACGCGGAGCATCTGTTTTTCCTGCACAAAACCTGTGAAGACAGGAAAAATCATGCGCTACGATGACCCTATAACGTCCCAATGCCGTTGCGAAATAATCGAACCCTTTGTCAAAGAGCTCAGGGAAGTCGAAGCCAAGCTTGGTCTGAAGCGCTAGCTGGTTCTTTTTTGTTTGATTAAAAAGACATAATCACCGCAACCGAAAGATGTGGTGTGTTTCACGTTGGGGGTATCTCTGTGCATAGCTTTGGTGGACTAATCCAACTGTGTAGTATGTTTTTTTCGCGAACCCTCTATAATTATACTCGAAATGGTAGAGGAGCCTGTGATGGCAGAGGCTAAGGTCCGTGTTTTGATTATCGACGACGACGATGATGTACGTGATAGCATACGTCTTATTTTAGAAACTCAAGGGTACAGCGTTGACGTGGCCTGTGATGGCGATGAAGGTATTTTACTGTGTAAAAGCGGGACCTTTGATATCGCCATTGTTGACCTGTTGATGCCGCGCAAAGAAGGCATCGAAACCATTATCGAATTGAAAGTCGCGTTTCCAAAATTAAGTATCTTGGCGATTTCGGGTGGCAGCAATTATATGCAGATGGATTATCTCAGTCTGGCGAAAAAACTGGGGGCGACGGAAACCTTGCTCAAGCCCTTTAAGGCTTTTGAACTGATCGATACCATGCAAAAAGTCGCCGCCGCTTAAAGGTGGGACTGTTTAATTAAAAGGTGGGGCGTAAATAAGCCCACCCTTGTTTAATTAAAAGGTGGGGCGTAAATAAGCCCACCCTTGGTCCACAGATTGTTCAGGCCACGGTCTAAGTTATAAATCGTTTTGGGCCCAAGATTACGCTCAAAGATTTCCCCAAAATTCCCAACGGATTTAATCACTTGATAAGCCCAATCATCGCTAAGGTCTAAGGATTTGGCCCAACCGGACTTAGCCCCCAAAAAATGCTTTTGAGCTAAGTTTCCGTTTTTGCGTAGGGCGTCAACGTTTTGCGAGGTAATGCCCAATTCTTCGGCTTGAATGGTGGCGAAAATGACCCACCGCACAATGTTAAACCATTGTGGATCGTTGTCGCGAACGGCTGCGCCTAAGGGTTCTTTGGAAATCACGTCGTCCAAGATCAGATAATCATCGGGATTGGGCACGTCTTGAAGCCGGACTTCGACCAAATAAGACAGGTCAGACGTATACAAATCGCATTTCCCGGTGATAAAGGCGTAACGGAGCTCTTCGAACGTATTAAATTCCATGATTGCGACGGGCAGGGTGTTGTCGCGCACATAATTGGCGACATTATCACGGGTCGTGGTGCCTTTTTCGACACAGGCAATGGCTTTTTTGCCCTTGTCCTTAAGGTCGCTCAGTTTTGTGATGCCAAGATTTTTAGGGGCAATAAAGCCCTGGCCATCATAAAAATTGATGGCCGCAAAATGGATTCCCAAAGACGTATCGCGGCTGAAGGTCCATGTGGTTGAGCGGATCAAAACATCAACGGCACCTTCTTGCAATGCCTGAAAACGGTTTTGGGGGATCAATTGTGTGARTTGAATGGCGGTTTCGTTGTTCAAGGTTGCCGCCGCAATAGCCCGGCAAAAATCCCGATCAAATCCAGCAATCGTTCCTGAATTATTGTAATCATTGGGGTCCGTATGAAGGCGGCCCGCAGAACTGCACAACAAGCTTCCCCGCGCTCTGGTGGCTTCCAGCGTTGGACCTGCATTTGCCTCTTTTAAAACGTTAAAGTGAAATGCAGCAAAGAGAGAAAGTCCAAGCAAAAGATGTTTTGTACGTCTTTTTATGATTTTCATCGGGGGACCCTTAGAACACTTATTACGACCAGTTTATTTGCGTTTAACATACAAGGTTATTGCGACAACGAATAGCCTTAGCTTTCTAAGAACGATCTATTTAAGAGTTTTTTTATAATATTATCACCAACTTTTCAGGTTTCTTAAATTAATTATAGTGTGATAGTGTGATGGTCTTAAGAGGGGGGGCGTGAAATTTTTAGTAGCATCCGTAAACGAATATTGATGGCTTTTTTATTGTTGGCTGTTGCTGGTGTCATAGCCAGTTTGTCTAACATTGCCCTCTTGCTTGAACACGCAAAACGTCTGGAACGGTTGCATCAGGAAAGTCTTCCGGCTTTGGTTGCGGCCTATGAAATTTCTCGGCAAGGCGAAAGCATCACAAAWGCAGCGTCCAGCCTGATGCGCACCAGCAATAAATGGAACCGCGGAGCCTTTGTTAACCGCATCAGTGATCAGTTTGATTTCATTGAACGCGAATTAATGGTCATCTCTAAGCTTGGTTATGGAAAAGGCGATGTCAAACGCATTCGCCAACACAAAGAAGATTTACAGCAAAGCTTTGCCAAACTGACCCATTTTTTCAAGCATAATGACGGGATGGCTTTGAACACGGTTAGAATTAACCAACTTCTTTTACAAAATACCTATTACGCTGATTTAATGTCCATTTCTGTGGCGAACTTGACCAAAAATGTCTCGGCCGAAATTGATGGATTGATCTTAAACACCCGGTCCGATATCCGCYAAGCCATCTGGTTGCTGTCGTTATATTCTGCGGGCGCAATCTTTTTTGCGCTTTTGGTCGKTTTCTATTTAGACAACAACGTTAGCCGCCSGGTGGTGGCTATACAACGGGCCATGCGGGCCGTTGCCAACGGTGACCAAAGCCAGAAAATACCCCAGGGTGGCCATGATGAAATTTCTGACATGGGGGCGTCTCTCGGCATCTTTGTTGAAAAAATAGAAGGTCGTGAAGAACGCTTGCAAGAACTGGTGATTGAAGCCAAAGATGCCAGTAAGGATAAATCAGTTTTCTTAGCCGCCGCCAGTCACGACATGCGTCAACCGCTTCAAGCCATGAGCCTGTTCTTTTACACCCTCAGAAACAACGAAGTTTCCGAAGAAAACCGAAAAATTATTGATCGTTTGGAACATTGTGCGGATTCTTTGGGTTATATCTTGAATAAATTACTGGATATTTCACGCCTAGAAGCCGGTGTGTTTGAAGTCAAACTAACAACCGTTTCCCTGCAAAGCATGCTGGAAAGCCTGATGTATGAATTTGCCCCAGTTGTGGCAAAACGGGGCTTAACTTTAGACATCGTGCCGTGTTCGCAAAATGTTCATTCTGATCCGGTGTTGTTGGAAAATATCCTTAGAAACCTGATCGCCAATGCCATTAAATACACCGATCATGGGCGCGTGTTGGTGGGCTGTCGTCGTCACGGTGACGATCATGTCGAAATTCAAATTTGCGATACGGGACGGGGCATCGAAGACAAACAACAGTCGAAAATTTTCGAAGAATTTTATCAAATTGGCCTTAAAACAGGGACCTCACAAAAAGGCATTGGTTTGGGCTTGTCGATTGTCAAAAAACTGGCCGACTTGATGAACTTAGAACTGAATTTGTCTTCGAAACTGGGGCAGGGGTCGATGTTTTCGATCACCGTGCCGCTGGCCGACCCCTTGATCGTTTCCCAGGATAATCAATCTGTTGAAGACAAGACGGCGACCTTTGAACACTTGTCGATCATTGTTATTGATGATGAAGAACCCGTGCGCAAAAGTTTGTCGTTGATGCTGACATCTGCGGGGCATCATGTTGTATCGGCCCCAGATGTTGCTCACCAAGACGCCGTGGTGATGCGGCGTTTCCCTCATCAATGCCCCGATATCATCATTGCCGATTACCGCCTTGAAAACGAAATCACGGGGGTTCAGGCGATTGCTCGACTATGCGATTATTACAAAACCGATATTCCGGCTTTGCTGTTGACGGGCGATACCGCCACGCACCGCTTAACGGAAATTTCAAAAAGTGGTTATGCGCTGCTGCACAAACCTGTGGGCGGGGAAGACCTGCTTTTGCGCATCGATGAGGTTTTACAAGAACACGCCACAGAAAGAGTATAAATCTCGGCACATCCGCGTATGATTAGGGATAATGGAGTCCCTTGTCGGAGAAAAATAATGCCCAAAGCAAACCCGGTTTTGGTTGAAGTCACCCGTGCTGATCTCGTCGAAAGCCGCCATCGTGGGGCGTGTGTCATTGTCGATAGTGACGGGAAGACCGTTCAATCGTGGGGCGATGTCGAAGCCTTGGTTTATCCGCGTTCGGCCTTAAAACCCCTGCAAGTCTTGCCTTTAATTGAAACGGGTGCGGCCGATCATTATGAATTGAGCGATGAAGAAATCGCCTTGGCCTGTGCGTCCCACAACAGCGAACCTTTTCATACGTCGCGAGTGCTGGCTTGGCTGGATCGGTTGGGTCTGAACGAAGAAGATTTAGAATGCGGCCCCGGTGAGCCCCTGTCTTTAAACGTCAGCAAAATGCTCAACAAAAGTGGGCAAACCCTAACCCGTGTTCACAACAACTGTTCGGGTAAACACACGGGATTTTTGGCCACGGCGTTGCATATGGGCGTGCCGATCAAAGACTATATCAAACCCGATCACCCGGTCCAGCAACAGATCAATCAAGTCTTAGAAGACATGACCGGGGCGACTTTAAGTTCGCTTCCGTGTGGCACCGACGGCTGTGGTATTCCCGTTTATGGCTTGCCTTTGATGGCTTTGGCCAGGGGCATGGCTCGCATGATGGCGGATGACTTGTCAGCCCCCCGTACACAGGCCACCAAAAGGGTGATGGACGCCATGGCAGCGTGCCCGCATTGCATCGCTGGCGAAGATCGCTTTGATACTCGCGTGATGACCCAAACCAAAGGCACCGTGCTGGTTAAAGGGGGAGCCGAGGGGGTGCACATCGCCAYGATTCCAGAACATAAACTCGCCATTGCTCTGAAAATAGATGATGGCTCAGTCCGTGCATCTGAACTGGCCATGGCCTGTGTTCTTGATGACCTTGGCGTATTTAAGGGGGATGATCAAAAGGTCTTGGCCGATTTAATCGAAACCCCGATCTATACAACGTTGGGGGATAGAGCCGGAGAAATCCGCCGGGGACCAGACTTTATCTTTTAAGAATAAGCGATGGATTTACAGATTTTGATGAACGTGCGTTTGGAGAGTTGCGCGCACAGGTCATCATCTGGGCATTGTTCTTGAATCTGTGCATACAAATCGGGGGCTTGTTCGACCAGTTCTTCTAAATGCCAAGGAAAACTGCTGAACGCATCGCGGGCCCGTTTGATGGTATCGAATACCACCGATTCTAAGTCTTTGCCGCCGCCCAAATCCCCTGACTTGCTCAACTGGGTCAAGATTTCGACAATCGCCAACAACGCCGCTTTGGTCCAACAGGCGCGTTCGACGTTTTGGGTATAACGTTCTAAAAGCTGTTCATCGTCTTCATCTAAGGAAAACAAAATGTCGAACTTGTTGGTTTTTCCGGATTGGTAAAAGTCATAAACCTTGACCAAAACAAAATGCAGATTGTACCCGGAACATTGTGTGGAACCCGGACATTCATCACAAGACTGCATCAAAAAAACCTTTCTTCATCAGGAGAGTAAGTCTACATTAGCTCTTAAATTTACCCCATCATGATCTTTTATTATA
>NVTL01000007.1 GCA_002401565.1 Rhodospirillaceae bacterium | reverse complement strand
GATATTACCTTTTAGTTGTCGTCTGGAGGAAACCTCTACGTCGAAATCTTCAAGTTGATTCCCATCCAGTAGCACCACCCGAGTTTCCTCTGGGTGGGCCGAATCGATCAGCATACGTTTTGTCATTAGTCTTGGAACTCCATAGACTCCTCATAGGCAAAGGCGCATTGGCCTGTTGCTTAAAAGGAGTGCTTTTATGTAAGCTGCCATACGCGCGCAAAAAATCGCTATCGGATCCTTGGATAAGGAGAGCCGCAGCGTTGTGTAACTTTTCGGCCTGCGCGCAATAGGCAAGCATTTGATTGAAACCTTTTTTCAAGCGCAAGCGGCAAACAGCGGGGGTATTCTTCAGACAGGCGGGATCCGTTTCCCAGTTCCTTCTAAGAACCTCTTTGGCGTGGGCACTACGACATATATATATGACATCTGCATATACAAGATCATGTCGGGCTTTCGCCTCCGCTTTCCGCGCTTGCGGAAAACTCTACAGTTCAAATAACTGGTGAAATAGTCGTATTTCACCAATGAACATTGCTAACATAGCCGGACTAAGTCTGTTTCACAATCGTCTAATTGATTTATATTGGACGAGAAAGTTTGTGAAATTTAACGATTACACTTGTATTATGAGCAGGAATCCCGATTTTAGGGGTGTTTTACAGGACTGGAGCTTTCCAAAACTAATGTTATTACGTTCTAAAATACAGAAATTTACGGGCTTTTTGGGGCTTGTGATGTGTGCTGGGGTCGTTTTTTTCGGCCTCATCGGTGAATCCGTTGCCCAAACCCCCCTGATTTCAGAGGTGCGCGTCGGTTTGCACGGCGAGCGCACGCGCGTTGTTTTGGAACTCGACAGCAGTGTTAAATTTGATGTCTTTACCTTGCCTGAACCTTACCGGGTGGTGCTGAATTTACCCGAAGTGCGGTGGAACATCGATGCCCAAGGCTTGCCTGAAAACAAAGGTGTGTTGGATGGTATGCGCTATGGCCTGTTCACCCCCGGCACGTCACGCATGGTTTTTGATGTAAAAGGCCCGGTTAATGTTCATAAGGTCTTTCTTTTAAAACCGTTGGACGGCAAGCGTTGGCGTTTGGTTATGGATTTAAGCCCAACGTCGGAAACCGAATTTTTAGAAGCCTTAGCCGCAAAACGCGCCAAGGACCGCAAGGACTTAGCGGCCCTGGTGGCCAGTGCGACAAAAGATGTGACAGTACCGGCAACCACAAATGCTACGTCCGCCCAACAAAACGCTTATGTGCCTCCGGTCCCCCCCCGCAAACCCACGGTTCCCGGCAAACGCATCATTGCCATTGATCCGGGGCACGGTGGCATTGATCCGGGCACCATTGGGGTCGGAAATACCTATGAAAAAAATATTACGTTGGCCTTGGGTTTAGAATTAAAACGCAGCTTGGAAGCCACCGGACGGTATAAAGTTGTGATGACCCGTTCTCGCGATATTTTCCATCGTTTGCGCGACCGGGTCAGCATCGCGCGCAAGGCCGGGGCGGAACTGTTTATTTCCGTACACGCAGACTCGATGCCCAACAAAAGAACCCGTGGCTTGTCTATTTATACGCTGTCGGAAAAAGCATCGGATAAAGAAGCCGCTAAATTGGCCGCAAAAGAAAACAAATCTGATTTGATTGCGGGCATTGATCTCAGCACCGAAAGCAAAGACGTCACCAATATTTTGCTGGATTTAGCCCAACGCGAAACCATGAACCAATCGGCCAAGGTTGCCGAAAACATCGTTTCGGAATTGCGCCGTGAAATTAAGCTGTTGCGCAATCCTCATCGTTATGCGGGTTTTGCGGTGTTAAAAGCTCCAGATATGCCGTCGGTTTTGTTGGAAGCCGGATTTTTGTCCAATCGCCAAGATCAAAAAAACCTGCTCAGCAAAAAATACCGAAAAAGCCTATCCCAAGCTATTACCCGTGGCGTCGACCGTCATTTTAAGGGTGTTGAACAAGCCTATAATCAATGATCGGACCCTAGTGAAGTGCATTGGCTCTTGCTCTTGCCACATTAGGATCATACCTTCTTTAAAACAGATCAAGATGAATTTAAGGATGACGCTGTAGTTCATGGGTAAGGTACTGAAAATATTCTGGATTCTTTTAAGTCTCGGCATTGTTGGCGGTATCGCTGCGGCCGGGGGCTTGATCTATGTGTTTTGGCATTTTGGTCAAGACCTGCCCGATTATCAGCAATTAGCAGATTATGAACCCGCCGTGATGACCCGTGTGCATGCGGGTGACGGGCAATTGTTGGCCGAATACGCCACCGAACGCCGGGTGTTTGTGCCGGTGCGGGCCATGCCACGCCAAGTCATCGGGGCAGTGTTGTCAGCCGAAGATAAAAATTTCTATACCCATTCGGGCGTTGATTTTTTATCCCTCGTCCGGGCGTTGGTGACCAACATTAAAAACATCGGCAGCGGGCGGCGTCCGGTTGGGGCCAGCACACTGACGCAACAGGTCGCAAAGAACTTTTTGCTGACCAACGAAGTGTCTTATGAACGCAAAATCAAAGAAGCCATTTTGGCCTTTCGTATTGAAAAAGCCTTCACCAAGCAACGCATTTTAGAACTGTACCTGAACGAAGTGTATCTGGGGTATGGCTCGTTCGGTGTGGCGGCGGCGGCCTTGAACTATTTTGACAAACCGTTGGACCAGCTGACCATTGCCCAATCGGCCTATTTGGCCGCGTTGTTGAAGGCTCCGGCCAACTATCACCCCATTCGCAAAAAAGAAGCCGCTTTGATCCGCCGCAATTGGGTGATTGGGCGCATGTTGATTGATGAACGCATTTCGGTGGCCCAAGCCACCATGGCCAAGGCCGAACCGTTAAAGGTCGCCAATCGTTCCGATACACAATTTGTAAAAGCCGATTTTTTTGCCGAAGAAGTGCGCCGTGAACTCGCCGCTCGGTATGGTGATAATGCTTTGTATACGGGCGGCATGAGCGTGCAAACCACGCTGGACCCGCGTCTGCAAGACATTGCCGGAAAAGCATTGCGTGACGGCTTGATTTCTTATGACCGCAGACACGGTTGGCGTGGCCCGCTTTCCAATATTTCCGAAGCCACATCCATGGTGCGTTCGCTGGAAACCATGACACCACCCAAGGGCTTGGGCGCGTGGAAATTAGCAGCCGTTACGGCGTTGGATGAAAAAACGGCATCTATTATTGTTCAGGGCTTGGGCCCCGCAACTTTGCCTTTGAAAGAATTAAAATGGGCGCGTTTGTGGATGAAGGGCGAAAAGCGCGGCGACCGTATTCGCAAGCCTGCCGATGTATTGGCCGTGGGCGATGTGGTGGCGGTTGAAGCCGTTTTGACCTACACCACGGGGTCCAAAAAAGACAAGACGATCAAAACCCATGACTATCTTGAAAAGACTTACAGCTTGCGGCAAATTCCCGCTATCCAAGGCGCCATTGTGGCGTTGAACCCGCACACCGGACGGGTGTTGGCCATGTCGGGTGGATTTGATTATGAAGCCAGCCAGTTTAACCGCGCAACCCAAGCTAAACGTCAGCCGGGTTCGGCCTTTAAACCGTTTGTCTATCTGGCGGGACTGGATTCCGGCTTTACCCCCGCCAGCCTTATTTTGGATGCTCCGTTCGTGATTGATCAGGGTCCGGGCTTGCCCAAATGGCGTCCGGCCAACTACACCAAAAAATTCTACGGTCCATCAACCATGCGGCTGGGTATTCAAAAATCCAGAAACCTCATGACCGTGCGTTTGGCGCAAAATATTGGCATGGAAAAAATTTCTGAATATGCCGCAAAGTTTGGCGYGATTGATAATTTGTCCCCACAATTGGCGATGAGCTTGGGCGCCGGGGAAACCACGTTGTTAAGGCTGACGGCGGGCTATGGTGAATTGGTCAACGGCGGCAAAGAAATCCACCCGACCTTTATTGATCGTATCCAAGATCGCAACGGCATCACCATCTATAAACACGACCAACGTCCGTGCAAAGGTTGCGACGCCATGGCGTGGACGGGCCAAGCCGTGCCGGAAATTCCCGACCTGCGCAAACAACTGACCGACCCCGCCAGCGCCTATCAAATGGTGTCCATGTTGGAAGGCACCATACAACGCGGCACCGGACGTCGCGCCAAAGCCGTGGGCAAACCGTTGGGCGGTAAAACCGGGACGACGAACGACGGGCGTGACGCGTGGTTTATCGGCTTTTCGCCGGATTTAGCCGTGGGTGTTTTTACCGGATTTGACGTACCCAGATCGTTGGGCAAAAACGAACAGGGCGCTTCGGTGGCCTTGCCCATCTGGACCGATTTTATGAAAGGTGCGCTGGCTGATTCCCCCGCCATTCCGTTCCGAATTCCGCCGGGTATTTTGCTGGTCCGGGTGAATGCCACCACGGGCCTGCCCGTACGCGTGGGGGAACGCAACTGGATTCAAGAAGCCTTCAAACCCGGAACCGTGCCAACCTCAACCACCCAAGTCATCGGCCAAGAATTTTCAGGTATTCCGGGATCAATCGAAGGCACAAACGAAGCCCCAACGACAGGAACGGGCGGACTGTATTAATAACCCCCTCGGAGGTTGGTGGGCCGAGGCCTCAATGGTGCCTAGTTGGCGTGCCATGCTGACAGAACCTAGTAAGTCGTTTGCAACCCTCTCCGTCATATTCCCAACCCTCTCCGTCATTCCCGCGCAGGCGGGAATCCAAACATCTTTTAAGCATTTGCAATGGTGAGAAACACCAGAAACAACAATGCGAGCGAGACGAGTTGTGGTGTAGCTATAGGTTGTAAATACTGGAGAGAGCAATCTAATTAGTCCACTGTCCCCAGAATATACCGCGCGACTGAGGACATTGAGATCACATACAAAGGGAAGACAAAGGTCTATAAGGCCGGCGATGGAACGACTTTCCCTGTTGAGTTCATTGATGATTATAACAATGGTTATTATTGACCGCATACTCAAAGCAATTTCCAATTCCGGGGACAGTATACCAATTACGCTAAACTGATACGCTGGGGTTTTAATAAGTATGCTGTCCCCAAATTCCCCAAATTAAAAAAACGTCCTGCACTTGCTCGAATCCTTGCTAACCGTTACAAACGCATAAGCACACTTCACCACATAAGGACGTTTCCCCATGCGGGCTGAGATTGAAACGGTTACTGAAGACCTCAAACAGTCGATTGAACTGTTGAGGAGGCATCTTTGACTATGATCAGGCGGTTGTCCGGCTGGACGAATTAAACGCGTTATCCGAAGACCCAGAACTTTGGAACGATGCGACCAAGGCTCAGGCCTTGATGAAAGAACGCACCAAACTTGACGGTTTAATCAAGGAAGTGGATGGATTGCAAAGCGATCTGGACGACAGTGTTGAACTGATTGAAATGGGCGAATTAGAAGACGACCAAGAGATCATCAAAGACGCCGAAGCCACTTTGCAAGACGCCAAGGCACGCGCCGGAAAGGCCGAGCTTCAAACCTTGTTGTCGGGCGAAGCCGATGCCAACAATTGTTACCTGGAAGTCCACGCGGGGGCCGGCGGCACCGAAGCCCAAGACTGGGCGGAAATGATCACGCGCATGTATGTGCGGTGGGCCGATCAGCACGGGTATAAAACCGAATGGTTGGAAGAAAGCCCCGGCGAAGAAACCGGCATCAAATCCGTGACCATCAAAATTTCCGGCGAAAATGCCTATGGCTGGGCAAAAACTGAATCCGGCGTGCACCGTTTGGTGCGTATATCGCCGTTTGATTCCAGTGCACGGCGTCACACCAGTTTTTCATCCGTTTGGGTGTATCCCGAAATTGATGATGATATCGACGTGACTTATGACGACAAAGACTTGCGGGTTGATACGTACCGGGCTTCTGGTGCGGGCGGTCAGCACATCAATAAAACCGATTCTGCCGTACGCATCACGCACATTCCATCGGGCATTGTGGTGCAATGTCAAAACGATCGGTCGCAACATAAAAACCGGGCGGCCGCTTATAAAATGTTGAATGCGCGTTTGTACGAAGCCGAACTGCGCCGCCGCGAAGAAGTATCCCAAGCCGAACACAATGCCAAAACCGATATCGGTTGGGGCCATCAAATTCGTTCCTACGTATTGCAACCTTATCAAATGGTCAAAGACCTGCGCACGGGTGTGGAAACATCAAACACCAGTGCGGTTTTGGACGGAGACTTGGATCAGTTTATGGAAGCCGCGTTGGCGCACCGCGTTAAAGGCGGCGGCGGAGCGGTCGAAGATATCGACTAAGCAGCCTTAGCGGATCATGATTTCTTTATAATAAACGGTGATCGCGCGTTCGGGACGGATCACGTTGTTGATCACCATCAACAGGTCTGTGCGCAAACGTTGGGTGCCATCGGTGTCTTGCAATTCCGGCACTGTTAAGGTGCGCAAGTGGGTTTGCATGCCATCCAAAATCTTGGCTTCGCGTTCAATAAAGGCGGTTTTGGCCGTTTCGCCTTGTAATTCAACCTGCATCACCAAACGAATAAACGGGCGTGGGTGTTTGGGCGAAGGTTTTAAATCGACGGTGACTTTGGGGATTTCATGAAACACAGCCGCATCGGGTAAAGCCAAACTAATCTCATGAGGCTTTTTCGCGGTGAACTTGCCCGTGAAATAAAGACCCGCCACGGTGCCGGCAATGATGACCAAAAACAGCACAGAAAAAACCATGACTTTATGGGCCGCCAGTTTGTCTTTCAGGCCCGGTTTTTTTTCTTCTTCTTTAGACTCTGCGTCCGGATCGGACTCGGCACTTTCGTCCGTATCTTCCAGTTCAGGGTCCACGGCTTTATCTACGGCCTTGTCTTCGGCTTTGTCGTCTTTGGGTTTATCGCTCATGCGGGTATCCGTCAAAAAAATGTATGATTGTTTTTACTCCCGCACACACAAGTTTTCAAGCATTACGCTTCATAATAGGCTCGGTTCATGCCCGCTAGGTCTCGTGCCACATGATTAAAGGGTGGTTTTAAGCGGCCTTTTAAAGTTTTGGTGATGCGGGTTTTGAAGGTGGGAACAGGATCAAGTCCGCGTTTTTCACAGATATATTCAAACCAACGCACCCCCGCCGCCACGTGGGAAACTTCATAATCGGCAATTTTTGCCATGATGTCGGCGGTGGCTATGTCGTTGTTGGATTTTAAGCGATCAACCGTCGCGGGGGTGGTGTCTAAACCACGCGCTT
Source organism: Rhodospirillaceae bacterium (assembly GCA_002401565.1). Taxonomy (GTDB): domain Bacteria; phylum Pseudomonadota; class Alphaproteobacteria; order Rhodospirillales; family Magnetovibrionaceae; genus JANLGW01. Next base: position 54,019 of record NVTL01000007.1, on the reverse strand, counting down.
CCAACGCCATGGGCACCAAAACCATGCGATCCAAAACATCGTTGCGGGTGGTTAAGGCGGCTTCCCATAAGCCATCGTGGGCCGGGAAATCACCGTAATGGGCGTCTAATTCTTTAAGCCTTGCCACCAACATTTCGAAATGTTTAGCTTCATCCACGGCGACCTGAACCCAATCGTCGCTGAACGCCTTGGGGAAATCTTCGTCCACAAACCGCGCCACCGCGTCCCACGCCAAATCGATAGCGTTCAGTTCAATATGGGCGATGGCGTGGATTAACGCGGTGCGCCGTTTGCCCGAACCCTTGGATCGTTTGGGCATGTCGGCGGGACTGCACAGTTGCGGTTTTGGCGGACGACCCGGACGGTCGGGCGGGGCTGAATTACCCAGTTTAGAAATTTCACCCGCTTGCCAAGCCTTTGCATATAAATATGTCAGACGCACTTTTTCGGCGGGATCGGGGGCGCCCATAACGCCACAGGCAGCCTCGGTTAGGGTCGATGGCAGGCTCACAGCGCTTGAACGGCTGTGAGCACTTTTTGAGCATGCTCTTTCACGCGGACCTTGCGCCAGACTTCTAAAATCTTGCCGTCTTCGTCGATCAGGAATGTGGACCGTTCAATGCCCATATATTCTTTGCCATAGTTTTTCTTCAACACCCAAACGCCGTAAGCTTCGCACAACACACCTTCTTCGTCGGAAACCAACGTGAACGGAAATTCGTATTTGGCTTTGAAATTGTTGTGCCGTTTGACGCTGTCTTTGCTGGCTCCGACGATCACGGTATTGGCGTCGGAAAACTGGTCATGCAGGTCGGTGAAATCATTGCTTTCGGTGGTGCAGCCGGGCGTGGAATCGCGGGGGTAAAAATACAGCACAACCTTTTTGCCCTTAAGATCACAAAGAGCAAGTTGCCCATCGCCATCGGTGGGCAGATCAAAAGCGGGGGCGATGTCGCCAGGGGAAAGGGTCATGATGCTGTGTATCCTTTAGCTCTGTAAATCTGATTTGACGTTGGGCCGTGCGGTTTGGGCGGGATCGACGATCAAGGTGTTAAAGGTGTTTAGCACCCATTCGGCCTTGGCTTTAATTTTTTCTTCGGCGGCTTTCACGTTTTCGGTTTCGGCGATGCGTGAAATATAACGGCGCAGGCTTTTGGGCATGTCGTTGCGATCTGGCTTTACACTAAAAGTCAGGCGCAACAAGCCCTGCAGTGATTGCCACAAGACCAAGGCTTCGATCAGACCGTCTGCCATCTTGGGGTCCAACAACCCGGCATCTTTTAAATTTTGCAAAGCCGTATGGGTGGTCGGGGACAGAATTTCAGGGTGCTTTGAGCCGTGTAAAAGCTGCAGGTATTGGGCGATGAATTCAATATCCACCAATCCGCCCCGGTAATTTTTGATGGACCAGATTTGGTCGGTGTGGCGTTCTTTGTCCATGCGTTCGCGCATATCGGCCACGTCCACCACCAATTTTTGGGGCTCTTTGGGAAGCTTTAAAATATCGGTGATGACGTCTTGCATTTGGGTTTTCAGGTCATCATTTCCAGTGACCATACGCGCGCGGGTCAGGGCCATGTGTTCCCAGGTCCAGGCTTCGGTTTTTTGGTATTTTTCAAACGCATCGACGCTGGTTGCCACCGGGCCTGAATTGCCACGCGGACGCAGGCGCATGTCGACTTCGTACAACATGCCTTCGGCGGTGGGGACCGATACGGCATTGATGATGCGTTGGCACAAACGCGTGTAATATTGGCTGATGGCCAGCGGTTTTTCACCGTCCGATGCTTCGGCGTCCGCATCATGGGTATAGACAAAGGCCAGATCCATATCGGACGTGGGCGTTTTTTCCCGGCCGCCTAATTTTCCGTACGCCAAGATGCCTAACGATCCACCCGGAATATGACCGTGGCGGATGGCGAATTCTGCTTCGACGCGGGGTTGTAACGTTTGCAGTAAAATTTCCGCGATTTCGGTCAGGGCTTGTTGAGATTGCTGTTCGCGGATGCTGCCTTTTAACACCTGTACGCCAACTTGGAATTTGCGGTCCTTGGCCCAACGGCGGCAGATGTCCAAGACGTCTTCCATGCACGATGCTTCTTCTAAATCGTGGTCCAGATCGTCTTTCATTTCGTCGGTACTGGGTAAGTCTTCAAAAAATCCAGACGTTAAAACGCCGTCCAATACGCCAACTTTTTTCGCCAGATGTTCGGCCAATCGCGGCGCCGTGCCCATGATGTCAGCAATCAAATCCAATATGGATGGGTTGGATTGGAACATGGAAAACAATTGTACCCCGGCGGGTAATTTAGACAGGAATTCGTCAAAGCGCAGCAAAGCTTTATCTGGTTCGCTGGTATTGGACATGGCGGTTAAAATTGGCCCGATCAGTTCTTCCATCAGCGCGCGGGCGCGGGTGGACCGCATGGCGCGGTAACGGCTGTGATGCCAACCGCGGACCACCGTATCGATGGTCAAAACATTCGCGTAGCCCATGTCTTCAAGAGCCAGCAAAGTTTCAGGACTGCAATCGGTGCCGGTGAAAACCAAGTTGGCTTTTTCCGCGGTTTCGCTATGCTCCTTGCTTTCATCTTCGAACAGTTGACCAAACAGTTTTTCCACGTGGCCCAATGTGGCAAGGATGTCGGTGCTAAAGCTTTCTAAATCGTCGTATCCCATGAACGTGGCAATGTGGGCCACGCCTTCGTCCGTATCGGGCAGGGTGTGGGTTTGTTCGTCATCGACCATTTGAATGCGGTGTTCGACCTTGCGCAGGTATTCATAAGCCTTGGTCAGGGTTATGGCGTTTTCCGCCTTTTCAATCTCGGCGTTGACCAAGGCTGTTAAAGAATCTCTAGTCGGCACGGTGCGCAGGCTTCGGTCGCGCCCGCCCCAAATCAATTGTTGGGTTTGCGCGTAAAATTCAATTTCGCGAATGCCGCCGCATCCCAATTTAACATTATGGCCCAGCAATTTAATGCTATGCCCACCCCGGTGGGTGTTGATTTGACGCTTGATGGTTTGAATGTCGTGAATGGTCGCAAAGTCCAGACTTTTGCGCCAAATAAACGGGGTTAGGAAATCTAAAAACTTTTGTCCGGCAACCTTATCTCCGGCCACGGGGCGAGCCTTGATCATGGCGGCGCGTTCCCAGTTTTGACCGATGCTTTCATAATAAACTTCAGCCGCCAGTGTGGAAATCGCCAGCGGAGTTGAGCCGGGATCGGGACGGAGACGCAAATCGGTGCGAAACACGTATCCATCGGCGGTGCGATCATCCAAAGTGGACACTACGCCCCGCGCCAAACGCACAAAGTGTTGGCCGAGTTCCATTGGGGCGTCGGTTTCTAAACATTCGGGATCGTATAAAATAATCAGGTCAATGTCGGATGAATAATTTAGCTCATAACCGCCCAGCTTGCCCATGCCCAAAACCACAAGGCCTGACCCTAATTCTGGGTTTTCTAAGTCTTTGAGTTTGATTTTTCCCCGCCTGTTTAATTCCAACAGGTGAAACGCACAGGCCGCGGAAGTGGCCGCATCGGCAAAATCAGACAGCGCCTTGGTCACGGTGGACAGATCCCAAATGCCCGCGATGTCGCCGATGGCGGTGGCTAGAGCAATACGCCGTTTTTGAATGCGCAGGTGACGTTTAAGGGCTGCGTCGTCCAGTCCAGCGGATTCTGTGCGGGTGGCTTTCAGCGCCGCATCGACCTGAACCTTGGGGCCTTGTTCCAAAAGGTCCTTGGCAAACTGAGGTTCTTTCAGCCAACACGACGTCAAAAACGGTGAATTTCCAAACACAGCTTGGCCCAGTTTTTGGCCCGCTTCTGAGGCCTTTAAAGCCTCGGCAAAGGCTTTTAAATCATCATCGCCTTGGGCGGCTTCGAAAAAACGGTCCCAACCGACTTGGGCACGATCTTCAAAAGCACATCCGGGCAGGTCGTTAGGGTTGAATTTAAACAGGTGCATGGTATTAATTGGGTATCCTATGAATAGATATTTAGCGTAAGTATAGACGTTAATAATATTGAGGAAAGACAACTGTTCAAACGAGCCTTAAGTGCAACCGTAAAAATCTTCATCGGCCTGGGTTTAGGTGTGCTGGTGGGGATGCTTTTGGTCGCGTGGCGTTTGGCGTCTGGCCCCGTATCAATTGGTTTTTTAACCCCATATTTGGAAACCGCGCTGGACGATGCGTACAAAGGTGCCTTTGACATCACCGTCGAAGACACCATTTTGACGTGGGCGGGATGGGAAAGAACCTTAGATATTCGCGTTGTGAACGTGCGATCGAAACTGGCTTCGGGCGATGTGATCGCCACGGTTCCCGAAATTTCCATATCTTTAAGCGCCAAAGCTTTGTTGAAAGGCGTGGTGGCGCCGCGGTCCATCGAATTTTTCGGCCCCAGCTTAAAAGTCCAACGCGCTGCCGATGGGCATTTTGCGATGGGGCTGACGACAAACAACCCCGACACTGAAAATAGCAACGGTTCAGACAATTTTGTCGAATCGATTCTGGTTGTGATGTTGAAAGACACCGACCCACACAGCTCGCTGACCTATTTAAAACACATCAGCGTGGTGGCTGCGGAATTGACGTATGAAGACATCGCGTTGGGCACCACATGGTACGCGCCGTCGGCGAATGCAAAATTTGTGCGGGTGGAAGACGGACTTAAGGCCGAACTGGACCTCAACTTGCAAATTGGCGACACCTTGTCGCAAGTGTCCATCGAAGGTAAATATTCACTGTCCAAACAGCGAGCTGATTTAGGGTTGAGCTTTGAAGATATCAGACCATCTGAATTTGCCTCGGTCTCGTCACAGCTTAATTTTCTGCAAGCTTTGGACTTGCCCTTAAGCGGCACCTTGACGCTGAGCATCGAAAAAGGTGGAATTTTAGAAGGCGTTGGTTTTGATTTGGTGGGCGGCGATGGTCATATCACATTGCCGGTGCCTTTGGCCGTTGAATTGGGCGCGCTTGATTGGGCACAACGTTTTGGCGTTACGGCTATTGACCTTAAAGGCCGTTATGAAGGCGTTGGGAATGTCGTAAATATCACGGACTTGAACTTGACGACCAAACCCGGTGAAACACTTTATCTGCCCGCGCCGCTAGATCATGAACTGGCGTTTGAAAACTTAAGCACCAGCCTGTCGTATGTTGGGGCCACCGGACAATTGAACGTTGATCATTTGCGTCTTGATTATGGTCAAGGCTTTGGCGATTTAAAAACCGATATTTCCGCGACGGTGGTTAAAAATAAAAATGGGTCGATGCTGATCGATTTGAAAGGCGTGGCCCAAAATGTCCGTTATGACGATTTGCCCGCTTTGTGGCCCAAAACCTTGGGCGTTGATGTGCGCACGTGGGTTATGGAAAGCCTGTCGGCCGGAATTGCAGACCGAGCGTCCATTGATGTGTCTTTGGATTTTGACGATAAAAAGGGTCTTCAGCTTAAAAAAGTGTCGGGCAATGTCACCAGCCATGGGCTCACGGTGAATTACATTTCGACCATGCCGCGGGTCAAAAATGCCAAGGGCCACGCGACCTTTAATGACAAAGAATTTAACATCACGATTGAAACCGGGACCAGCGACGGCGGATTGAAAATAAAACGCGGTACGGTCAATTTGGTCAAACTGCAAGAAGACATGCAGTGGGCGGAAATCAACCTTGATATCGATGGCCCGGTGCCCGCAATTTTAAAATTGATTGATTCTGAACCCTTACGTTTTGCCTCGGGCCTTGGCATGGACGCGGCCACGGCAACCGGATTTTCATCGGGAAGTCTTAACCTGCGCATCCCTTTGAAAAATGATCTTGTGGCGTCGGAAGTCGAAGTCTTGGTCTCCACAAAATTAACCAAGGCCGGTCTTAAAGGCGTAATTTTTGACAAAGACATCACCCAAAGCACGCTTGATGTTGTGGTCGACAATAATGGCTTGGCGGTCAAAGGTACGGCTAAATTAGGTCAAGTCCCCGTCCAGTTAAAATGGGATCATGATTTCAGACCCAATGCTTTGTTCACCGATCGTTATGAAGTGTCGGGATACATCGAAGACGTTTTGAATTTGGGGGCATTGGGCATTCATGTGCCGGATATTTTATCGCGTTATATGAGCGGTGGCGCCGAAGTGAATATCAATCACACGGCTTTGAGCGACGGTCGGCAATCTTTGTCGGCCAGAATTGATCTTGCCAACGTGGTCTTGTCGGCCCCGGAACTGGGTTGGGAAAAAGCCAGTGGCGTTCCCGGTACGGCTGTAATGGAAATGCGCATTGATCACAATGTGCTGGATGAAATTCCAAAATTTTCTGTTTCCGCACCAGACATGGATATTGCAGGATCGGTCAGCTTCCTGAAAGGCGGCGTTCTAGAACGCGTGAATTTAGATACCATGCGGTCTGGACTGACTGATGTGACGGGCTCGTTAATTCCGTTGGGCGGCGACGAATGGGAAATCGTTTTGCGTGGCGACAGATTTGATGGCCGGGTGTTGTGGAATGAATTTTTAGGCAAAGGCAAAGCCCCCACCCCAAAATCCGAAGCCAAAGACACAGACGAAAAAACGGAACTGGTGATCCATGCTGCCGTTGATATTCGGTCGTTGCTGGTCGGCCAAGACAAAATCATCCAAGACGTCATCGGTTCTGTTTACCGGGATCGGGGGCTGTGGCGCAAAATGGACATCAGTGGTGTGGTTGGGAAGACAGGCACCGTAGAAGTAATGTTAGGCACGGGCGAAGATCAATTGCGCTATTTGTCGATCACGTCCGATGACGCTGGTGCGACTTTAAAAACGCTGGACCTGCACGACAATATTCTTGGCGGTAAATTTGATTTAAAAGCGGCCTATACTCGGCCCGGAAAAAATGCCCCCTTAGAAGGCAAAGTCACCGTTGAAGATTATGCCATGTTGGAAGCCCCGACCTTTGCCAAATTGATCGGCGTCATGTCATTGACCGGAATATTGGATGCTTTGCAGGGCGAAGGTTTGAATTTCGATATTTTGGATATGCCGTTTAAATTGGAAGATGGCGTTTTGGAATTGACCCACGCGCGTGCCTCTGGCCCGACCTTGGGCGTTACGGCCACCGGCACGGTGGATATGAGCAATCAGGTTTTGGATTTAAAAGGCACCGTGGTTCCGGCTTATGCCATTAATGCCCTGTTGGGTAAAATTCCGTTGATTGGTCCGTTGTTTACGGGTGGCGAAGAAGGCGGTGGATTGTTTGCGGCGGCTTATACCATGAAAGGCCAAGGCGAAAACGTGGTGATTTCTATGAACCCGCTCAGCGTTCTGGCCCCCGGCGTATTGCGCAATATCTTCACCGGAACCGATGAAGTCAAAGACGCCAAGCCAAAGCCAAAGCCGGTAGAGGTTAAATAGCGCGCAATAAAACGTGACGCTTTTTACCCGCCGACATTTTAATCACGCCATCGTCATTTAAATCAGCAGCGCTTACGGTGTGGTTGATGTCGCTGACGGCTTTGTCATTTATGCGGGCTCCGCCACCTTTGATCAATCGTTTGGCGTCGCCGCCTGATCCTGCTAATCCCGCCAACATAAACGCAGAAAAAGCCGCAATGCCATCGTCTAATTTAGCGCGTTCAACGTCAACGGTGGGCAGGTCTTGGCCCAACTGGCCTTGTTCAAACGTTTTTTCGGCGGTTTCCTGTGCGGTTTTTGCAGCATCTTCGCCGTGCAACATTTTGGTCACTTCGTTGGCGAGAACTTTTTTGGCTTCATTGATTTCTTGGCCTTCAAAGGATTCAAGGCGTTCAATTTCAGCAAGGGGAAGTTCCGTAAACAGACGCAGGAATTTGCCGACGTCGGCGTCTTCGGTGTTGCGCCAGTATTGCCAGTAATCATAAGGCGACAATTGTTCTGCGTTCAGCCATACGGCACCCGCAGCGGTCTTGCCCATTTTGGCCCCGGACGATGTGGTCAGCAGTGGCGTGGTGAGGCCGTAAGCTTCTTTGCCATCCACGCGGCGCGTTAAATCTACGCCGCTGACGATGTTGCCCCATTGATCCGATCCGCCCATTTGCAAAGTACAGCCATAGCTGCGGTTTAGGGCCAAGAAATCATAGGCTTGTAAAATCATGTAGTTGAATTCCAAGAACGTCAAAGGCTGTTCCCGGTCCAAACGCAGTTTCACAGAGTCAAAACCCATCATGCGATTGATGGTGAAATGCGGTCCAAAATCGCGCAGAAATTCGAGGTAGTTTAAAGTCTTTAACCAATCGGCATTGTTGACCATGACGGCGTCGGTGGGGCCATCGCCAAATTTCAAAAACTTTGCAAAGACCTTTTGAATAGAGTCCATATTGGATTGGATAACGTCTTCGGTCAGCAATTTACGGCTTTCGTCTTTACCAGACGGATCGCCCACCAAAGTCGTTCCGCCGCCCATCAAAACGATCGGTTTGTGCCCGGTTTTTTGCAACGTGCGGAGCATCATAATGGGCAACAAAGATCCCACATGCAGGCTAGGTGCCGTGCAATCAAACCCGATATAGGCCGTGACAATACCTTCGGTGGCTTTTTTGTCTAGGTCTTCGAGGCCCGTGCATTGGTGCATATAGCCGCGTTCGGTAACGGATTTTAAGAAATTTGATTTAAGATTGGTCATGTTCGTAAGGGTCCTGTTGCAAGTTTGTCTCGGACTTAGCACAATGGCGACAGGCACACAACGTGCAGTGAGATGATCGTAATGAAAATTTATACGGCAATTGGGTTGATGAGCGGCACGTCCTTGGACGGCATCGATGTTGCTTTGCTTAAAACCAATGGCTCTGATTATGTCGAATTTGGCCCGGCGCTGACGGTTGATTATGATGACGCGTTCGCGGCCCGTATCCGTGAAAAGCTCGGCACAACAGAGAATTTTGAAGACCTTGAAAAATCTTTGACGCTGTTACATGCCTATGCTGTGAAGGCGTTGTTGGCACAGGCCAATTTAAAGCCCGCCGATATCGATGTGGTGGGCTTTCATGGCCATACATTGCATCACAATCCTGCAAAGGGTGTGACGGTACAAATCGGCGATGGAGCTTTGCTTGCGGACCAATTGGGCATTTCGGTGGTGAATGATTTTCGGACCCAAGATGTTCGGGCGGGCGGCCAAGGCGCGCCGCTGGTGCCCATTTTTCATCAAGCATTGGTGAACAGTCAACAAAGCCCTATGGCGGTTGTGAACATCGGCGGCGTTGCAAATGTGACCTTTGTTGGCGACGATCTGTTGGCGTTTGATACCGGCCCCGGAAACGCGCCTTTGAATGATTGGGTGCACCGTCATACGGGACAGAATATGGATCGGGACGGGGCTTTGGCGGCGAAGGGGACTGTAAAGGCAAAGGTTCTTCAGAAACTTTTAGACCATGCTTATTTCGAACAACAGCCGCCTAAATCTTTGGACCGCGAAGATTTTAAGGCCGATCCCAAAGGCCTAAGCCTAGAAGACGGATCAGCAACCCTAACCGCCTTCACCGCAAAATCCATCGCCAAGGCTGAGACTTTTTTTCCAACCCCGGTGAACGCCTGGGTCATTTGTGGCGGAGGCCGTTTGAACCCGGTCTTGATGAAAATGCTGCAAAACGAAGTAGAGGCCAAAGTTATGTCAGCAGACGATTTAGGCTGGGACGGAGACGCCTTAGAAGCTCAGGCCTTTGCCTATCTGGCGGTAAGAAGCATCGAAAGCTTACCAATTACATTCCCCGCCACAACAGGTGTAAAATCCCCATTGAGCAGCGGAACCCTACACAAACCAAAGTAAACATTACAGTCAGGAGGAGTGAGCGAAGCTCAGGACAAGGGCCGCCCTAGGCGCCAAGAAAGCTACGCTTTCGCCCGGCGTCTGAGGGGGGGCAATATAAAGAGGAATACCCGTTCTTAAGCCGTAGCCAAACCGAAGGCCCCTTTGGGTCTAAGGCAAGCGCAAGTGCGCGCCGGGCGAATGCCCGTTCTTAAACCGAACAAGGTGAGGGGGCTTCAAAAAAAGCTTTAAGAAAGACGCTTCGCGTCTTTCTTAAAGCGACTTATCCAAATAATCATTCACATGTTTAACAAGTTTGGGCATGTGGTTGGCAAAGAAGTGATCACAGCCTTTGATGATTTCGTAATCGACGACGATGTTCTTTTGGCTTTGCAGTTTTGCGGCCAATTTGTCGACATCTTCCATGGGCACGATTTCATCTTTTTCGCCATGCAAAATCAGGCCGGAAGCCGGGCACGGGGCCAAGAAAGAAAAATCATGTTCTTTGGCGGGCGGGGCGATGGAAATAAAGCCCTTAATTTCGGGGCGACGCATCATCAATTGCRTGGAAATCCACGCGCCAAACGAAAAACCACCGATCCAGCACGATTGAGCATTKGGATTGTGMGCCTGAACCCAATCAAGAGCCGAAGCCGCATCGCTCATTTCACCCTGACCGTTGTCAAAGGTGCTTTGCGARCGTCCRACGCCGCGAAAGTTAAASCGRAGYGTGGAAAACCCACGTTTGACAAAAGATTCATACATCGCCAGAACAATCTTRTGGTTCATSGTGCCRCCAAATTCKGGRTGGGGATGCAAAACAAGGGCAATRGGYGCRCCSGGYTTTTTTGAGTGATGGTAGCGTCCTTCAAGACGCCCTTCGGGGCCGTTAAAGATGATTTCAGGCATGTCTAATCAAATACCATTTATTATGTCTAAGGTTAACCGTGCAGTTTGTCGTGTGTTTTTGTCGTAATTTCAAAGTGATAAGAGGCTAAACTTTTTTTACGAAATAAAGCCACTTGAATACTTGACTACGTTAGTCAGGTATAATATATACTAAACTACGTTAGTCAGGTATAATATTTTAACTACTCTAAACGGTGTTTTGACACGAAACGTAACCTAAAGCACGTGTTTTATGACACCAGATTATTATTTGTGCAATTTATGGCTCTAAGGTATTGGATAATCGATGTTTTTTAAAGGACTAAAAGACGATATAGATTCGTATATCAAGCGTGACCCCGCTGCTCGGTCGCGTTTGGAAGTGGCGTTTTTGTATCCGGGGTTTCATGCCCTTCTTTTTTATCGATTCTCTCATGCGCTGTGGAAAAGAGATTTTCGCTTTTTAGGGCGGGTGATTTCGCAAACGGCTCGTTTTTTGACGGGCATCGAAATTCACCCCGGTGCGACCATTGGTGCTCGGTTGTTTGTTGATCATGGCGATGGCGTGGTGATCGGCGAAACGGCGAATATTGGCGATGATGTGACCTTATATCAAGCGGTTACGCTTGGTGGCACATCGCCCAGCGTGGACAGCCACAAACAGGTGAATGTGAAACGTCACCCAACGTTGGAAGACGGCGTGATTGTTGGTTCGGGCGCTCAGGTTTTGGGCCCCATTATCATCGGCAAAGATGCCCGCATCGGTGCAAATGCCGTGGTGACATCAGACATCCCCGATGGCATGACCGCGGTGGGCATTCCGGCCCGTGTGGTGATGCCCAAGGACAAAGATCACATCGGCGACTTTGTGGCTTACGGCACACCAGCAGACGGTTGCCCCGATCCCATGTTGCGCACGATTGAAAGTTTAAGATTCCAAGTGATGGCCTTAAAAGACCAGTTGGATGAATTAGAGCCCGCGAAAAAAACGCAAGCTCGCACGATTAAAGTACCCCCAAAAACAAAAAAAGCCGCCAATTCAGATGGCRGWWAATAAAGGAGAACGGACATGAAGCTCAGCACAAAAGGACGCTATGCGGTTATGGCCATGGTCGATATCAGCAAAWCARCGACRGGCAAACCGATTGCCYTGGCTGACGTTGCRSAACGCCAAGAAATATCWTTGTCMTATCTTGARCAATTRTTTGGCAARCTTCGCCGKGCCGARTTGGTCAAAAGCGTGCGCGGTCCCGGTGGCGGTTATTTGCTGGCACGGCCCGCCGTTGACATTCATATTTCCGATGTGATTTTGGCGGTTGATGAGCCAATTTCCACCACCCGCTGTAAAAATTCAAAGGGTTGTCGTTCCGATGATGCGCGGTGTTTAACCCATRGTTTGTGGGAAGCTTTGCGCGATCAAATTTATATGTACTTAGGCTCGGTTTCGTTGGAAGACGTCGCCGAAGGCCGGGTTCGGGGCATGGACGAGAGCCCCGAAATGGTTGCGCACGCTGCATCCGTTGCATCCGTTGAGCCTTCAGCCATTATTGCTGCCGAATAGCATTTTTTAAGAAAAGTTACACTGGTGATGAAACACATCGTTTACATGGACCATAACGCGACGGCGCCTTTGCGAGCCGAAGCGCGCGAAGCGATCATGGCCACTTTGGATTTAGGCGGCAATCCGTCGTCGGTCCACAGTGCGGGCCGTAAAGCCAGACGTGTTGTTGAAGATGCCCGCGAATTGGTGCGGGCCGCTGTGCATGCTCCAAAAACGGCGCAAGTGATTTTCACATCAGGCGGCACCGAAGCCAATACATTGGCCTTAAATGGCGTGACCAGAGCGCTGACCAGTTCTGCGGAACATGCGTCCATTTTAAAGGCCCGTGACGATATGGAAACGGTGCCGGTTGATGGCAATGGAAAAATTGACTTAGGTCATCTGCAAGATTCGCTGTCGAACGGTGATGGCAACGCGGTTGTTTCGGTCATGATGGCCAATAACGAAACGGGCGTGTTGCAAAATATAAACGACATTGCCCATTTGGCGCATCGTTATGGAGCTTTGTTACATGTGGACGCGGTTCAGGCCCTGGGCAAAGTTCACGTTGATTTTGTGGCGTTGGGCGTCGATATGATGAGCCTGTCCGCCCATAAAGTTGGTGGTCCCACGGGTGCCGGTGCATTGGTCGCCAGTAAAGATGTTAAACTGGTCGCCAACAACCCCGGCGGCGGTCAAGAAGGCGGGCTTCGCGGCGGGACCGAAAACGTTTCGGGCCTTGCAGGATTTGGGGTCGCCGCTGGTATGGCGGTGGCTGAACTGGCCGAAATGGATGCCGTCAAAATCTTGCGCGATCAATTGGAACAACGGGTTTTAGAAATCGCCCCGAACGCCATGATCTTTGGCAAAAACGTCGACCGTTTGCCCAACACCAGTTTTATCGCGTTGCCGGGTGTGTTGGCGGAAAGTCAGATCATGGCCATGGATTTGGCCGGAATATGTGTGAGTGCCGGATCGGCTTGTTCTTCGGGAAAAAGCTTGGCAAGTGCAACTTTGGCCGCCATGGGCGTGCCTGAAACACTTGCAAAATCGGCAATTCGCGTTAGTTTAGGACATTCTAATGTAAATGATGACATTGAGTCCTTTCTTTCCGTTTGGAAAGACCTATATGAACGTAATGAAGCAAAACAAAGTGCTGCTTAAGACCAAAAAGAAAAAAGGTAAAGAACATGACGTCACAACATTGGACCCAGAACAATCCTCTTTATTTGGATTACCAAGCAACAACCCCTACGGACCCCCGTGTGGTTGAGGCTATGGTACCTTATTGGACGGAAAAATATGGCAATCCCCATTCTCGCAATCACCATTATGGTTGGGAAGCCGAAGATGCGGTTGAAATTGCCCGTGAACATGTTGCAAACCTGATCGGTGGCACGGCCAAAGAAATCATCTTTACGTCTGGGGCTACTGAATCCAATAACTTGGCCATCAAGGGTGTTGCTAAGTTTTATGGCGACAAGAAAAACCACATCATTACCTGTGTAACCGAACACAAGTGCGTTTTGGAAACCTGTCGGTCTTTGCAACAGGACGGTTTTGATGTCACCTATTTGCATGTCAAAGAAAATGGCCTGATTGATCTGGATGATTTAAAAGCCGCGATCACTGATAAAACCTTGATCGTATCGATCATGGCGGTGAACAACGAAATTGGCGTGATCCAACCGTTGAAAGAAATCGGCCAAATTTGTCGCGATAACAAAGWCTWTTTCCACACTGATGCGGCGCAAGCCACTGGAAAAATTCCTTTGGACGTCGAAGAAATGAACATCGATATGTTGTCGATATCCGCGCACAAAATGTATGGCCCCATGGGCATGGGCGCGTTGTTTGTACGCCGTCGTCCACGTGTGCGTTTGGTGCCGTTGATCCATGGTGGCGGACAAGAACGCGGCATGCGGTCGGGCACCTTGCCAACGCCTTTGATTGTTGGTTTTGGTAAAGCCTGTGAAATTGCTTTGAAAGAAATGGGCGCCGAAGCCGAACGTCTGCGCGGTTATCAAACCAAGTTATTCGAAGGCTTAAAAGCCAACATTGACGAGATTTATTTGAACGGTGATGCGGACCACCGCATTCCCGGCAACCTGAACATTTCGTTTTCGTATGTCGAAGGCGAAGGCCTGATGATGGGCATCAAAGATTTGGGCGTGTCTTCAGGATCTGCGTGTACGTCTGCGTCCTTGGAACCCAGCTATGTGTTGCGGGCCTTGGGCGTCGAAGAAGAACTGGCGCACACCTCTTTGCGTTTGGGTCTTGGCCGTTTCACCAAGGACGAAGACATTGATTACGCTATTGAACGGATTTCAAAAGAAGTAAACCGCTTGCGTGAACTCAGCCCGCTTTGGGATATGGCCCAAGCCGGTATCGACATTAAGTCCATCAAATGGGCAGCACACTAGACTCTATGAACCCGCAATTTAAGCACCCGCAAACGTGCGGCAAGGAGAAATAAAATGGCTTACAGTAAAGAACTCATCGATCATTATGAAAATCCCCGTAACGTTGGGGCCATGGACGAACAAGAAAGTGACATCGGCACCGGGCTTGTTGGGGCTCCGGCGTGTGGCGATGTGATGAAATTGCAAATCAAAGTCAGCGCGGATGGCATCATCGAAGACGCCAAATTCAAAACATTCGGTTGCGGTTCTGCTATTGCGTCCAGCTCGCTGGTCACCGAATGGGTCAAGGGCAAAACTTTGGACGAAGCAACGCAAATTAAAAACACCGACATCGCCGAAGAATTGGCTTTGCCACCTGTGAAAATTCACTGCTCGATTTTGGCCGAAGATGCGATCAAAGCAGCCGTTGAAGATTACAAAGAAAAATTGGGCGCTAAAAAAGAAGCGGCCGAATAAATAAGGATATTTGAGATGAGCTTACCCGCCCCCATCAATATGACGCCTGCGGCGATCGAACAAGTGAAGGCTTTGTTGGACAGTCGCGATAAACCGTCCGCAGGCATCCGCATTGGTGTCCAGACAAAGGGTTGTTCTGGTCTCAGTTATACCTTGGAATTCGCCGACGAAGTTAACGAGTTCGACGAAGAAATGGAAGTCGACGGCATCACGATTTTGATTGATCCAAAAGCCACGATGTTTGTCATCGGTACGGAAATGGATTATGTCGTCGACACGTTGGAAAGTGGATTTGTCTTTAAAAATCCAAACGAAAAAGGTCGCTGCGGTTGCGGCGAATCTTTCCACGTCTAGCCTGATGAATATGAACAGTATCGAAACCGTAACAACAACCATGAAACCCTGTTGGTCCTGTAAAGGTCCAGTGGGGTTGAGTGCGTTGTTCTGTTCAACCTGTTCGGCAGTACAGGGCCCGGCTCGGGTCACGCATTTTGAGCGCCTGGGCGTTGAGTACAGTTTTGATGTTGATGTTTCTGCCTTGGATCAATTGTATTTTGATCTGCAACGTCAATTGCATCCCGATCGTTTTGCCAACTGTACCCCCAAAGAAAAAGCCTTAAGCCAGCAACAGGCCACGGCCCTGAACGATGCGTATGAAATCTTAAAAGATCCGCTCAGACGGGCCGATTATATGGTGCACGTGCAAGGCATTGATGTGCTGCCCGAAGGCTGCAACTTGGTGCAAGATCAATCCATTTTAATTGAAGCCATGGAAATGCGGGAACGTTTGGAAACTGTCGAAGCCTTGGCCGATTTGAATGTCATTGCCAAAGAAAGCAAAGCCGCCATTGAAAAAGTAATCGGTCAACTGTCTACTGTATTTAGAGACGACGATGTCGAAGCCGCGTGCAAGCTGACGACGCGTTTAAAATATCTTCATAAAATGATGGGCGAGGTGCGCCACGTGCGCGCCCGCCTGATGAGTTAAAGGACCGCTTATGGTGCAAGTGTTGCAAATTATGGAACCGGGTCAAACCCCGGACCATCAAGACGGCGAAACTGATTTTGCCATCGGTATCGATCTGGGCACCACCAATTCGGTGGTCGCGGTCAGTACGAATAATGTGGTCGAAGTTATCAAAGACGAAGAGGGCGGGGCTTTGGTGCCGTCGGTCGTGGCGTATGCGCCCGATGGTTCTGCTATGGTTGGCGAACTGGCAAAACGATTGCTGTTGATGCGTCCCGATTCCGTGGTCAGTTCCATCAAACGTTTGATGGGCCGTGGTCCCGAAGATTTAAAATCATTGGGCGGACAGTTACCGTTTGATTTGGCGTCAACGGGTGACGATGACGGACAACTGGTGCGTTTGAATGTGGGTAATCAAGTCCTTACCCCCATTGAAATTTCCGCCGATATTTTGCGTGCTTTACAAGATCGCGCCGAAGGTCATTTGGGTGGGGCTGTGAAAAAAGCCGTCATCACCGTGCCGGCTTATTTTGATGATGCCCAACGCACAGCGACCAAGGACGCCGCGCGTCTGGCGGGTCTGGATGTTTTGCGGTTGGTGAACGAACCGACCGCAGCGGCCTTGGCTTACGGATTGGACAAAGGCGCCGAAGGCCTTTACGCGATTTACGATTTGGGCGGCGGCACATTTGATGTGTCGTTGTTGCGCATGCAAAAAGGTGTGTTTCAAGTGCTGGCCACCGGTGGTGATGCGGCGTTGGGGGGGGATGATTTTGACCACGCCATTGCCGACTATTTCTTGGCCGAACGTAAAGCTGAATTTGGCGAAGTCGCGTTAAGTTCGGCGGATGTAAAGCTGGCGTTGATGACCGGGCGTTTGGCAAAAGAATGCCTGACCACGTCTGATGACGGCGAATGGAGCTTGACCATTGGTGAGGAATCTTCACAACACAGTTTGACCAAAAAAACCTTTGACGGTTTGATTGCTGCGGACGTTAATCGCACCGTTAAAATCTGTCATGAAGTTCTGACCGAAGCAGGCTTTGATCCCGAAGATATCAAAGGCGTGGTTTTGGTCGGCGGGTCAACCCGCGTGCCTTGCGTGCGCCAAGCCGTTGCCGATTATTTTGGCACCGATCCTTTGGCCGATATTGATCCCGATCAAGTGGTCGCCGTGGGGGCTGCTTTGCAGGCCGAAGCGTTGACCACAGGTTCTGATACATTGCTGTTGGACATCACGCCCTTGTCGTTGGGTTTGGAAACCATGGGCGGCTTGGTCGAAAAAGTGATTATGCGCAATACGCCTATTCCGGTGGCAAAGGCCCAAGAATTCACCACGTTCAAAGATGGACAATCTGCCATGGCCATTCATGTGGTTCAGGGCGAGCGAGAAATGGTTGACCAAAATCGGTCGCTGGCGCGCTTTAATTTAACAGGCATTCCGGCGATGGCCGCAGGTGCGGCGCACATTCGCGTGACGTTCCAAGTCGATGCTGACGGATTGTTGACCGTATCGGCATCGGAAGAAACCAGCGGCATCGAACAACACGTGGAAGTCAAACCGTCTTACGGCCTCAGCGAAGAAGAAATGTCGCAGATGCTGTACGATTCAATGGCGAATGCAAAAGGCGATATGGAATTGAGATTGCTGGGCGAAGCCCGCGTCGAAGCCGAGCGCGCCATGAACGCAGTGACGTCTGCTTTGCAGGCTGATTGCAAATTGTTGAGTGTTGAAGAACGCGAAGCCATTGGTGAAAAAATGGATGCCTTGCACCATATTATCAAAGGCGATGACCGTGACGCGATTAATTCCGCCGCCGATGATTTAGATACGGCAACCCAAGCGTTTGCCGAAAAACGCATGGATAAAGGCATTCGGGAGGCTCTGACGGGCGTAGAAGTCACGGCGCTGAGCGACTAAGGCTTGTCTCAAACGGCAAATCCCTGTAAATATTGCCCAACTGATTGATTTATTACTTTCGAGGAGAACGACCCGCATGCCTAAAATTACCTTTATCGATGGCGAAGGCAAACGCACCGAAGTTGACGCCCCTGTTGGTCTTTCCGTTTTGGAAGTCGCCCACAAAAATAACTTGGACCTAGAAGGTGCCTGCGAAGGCTCGTTGGCGTGTTCAACATGTCACGTTGTGGTCGAAGACAAATGGTTTGAAAAATTGGACGAAGCCACCGAAGAAGAAGAAGACATGTTGGATTTGGCGTTTGGCCTGACCCACACGTCTCGTTTGGGCTGCCAAATTAAAATGACCGATGAATTGGATGGCTTGGAAGTCACCATTCCCACCGGAACCCGCAACATGGCGGTTGATTAGGCCTCATCAAATACCGATATAAAGGGGAGGCTTTTTAGCCTCCTTTTTTATTTTGAGGTGACCTTATGCGCTGGACTGACATTTACGACATCGCCATCGAACTCGAAGACGCTCGCCCCGATCAGGACATCTTGAAAGTGCGCTTTACCGATTTGTGGCAATGGGTGCAAGATTTGCCCGGTTTTGAAGATGACCCTAAAAAATCGAGCGAAAAGATTTTGGAAGCGATTCAAATGGCGTGGCTGGATGAACGCGATTGAGCTAATCTGTATATTCACTTATGATGATGCAGGTTTAAAAAGGCTATTTAAAGATGTCTGAAATTTCATGGATTGATTTGGGCGCACTCGCCTGGTTTTTGGTGTTGTGGAGCGCGTATACCTATTACGGCGACAGCAAAAAAGGCTATGGCCAGACCTTGCTGACGGTGATGCGCAAACACCGCGAGGTGTGGATGATGCGGATGTTGCGGCGCGAAAATCGCGTGGCCGATGTCACCATCATGTCGGCGATTATGAGAAATGTGGGGCTTTTTTCAACAACGACTTTATTCATATTAGCAGGCCTGTTGGCCATTTTGGGATCGGTGGACAAAGCCCAATCTCTGGTCCAAGACCTGCCCTTTGTTTATACCGCGACGCGTGTTGAATGGGAACTTAAGGTCCTCTTGCTGTTGATGATTTTTATTTATGCCTTTTTCAAATTTGCATGGTCGCTTCGCCAATTTAATTATGCTTTGGTTTTGGTTGGGGCCGCACCTCCGCCCAGTGAAATTGATACACCGGCTGCCACAAAATTAGCGCACGGTGCGGCACGGATTGTATCGGGCGGTGTCTTGAACTTTAACCGGGGCGTGCGGGCTTATTATTTTGGATTGGCGGTGCTCAGTTGGTTTATTCACCCCGTTCTTTTTGCCGTGATCACCGTGTGGGTGGTTGCTGTATTGTACCGCCGTGAATTTAGATCCCATACGTTGGAATTATTAGACAGCATTCCTGAACCCGAAGATTTGACAGATACGCAACCATGAAACTTGACCTGCCCCAAAGTGCCTTTGCCAAGCCCCCATGTGAGACGCGTGTGGTGGTTGCCATGTCCGGCGGCGTGGACTCGTCTGTTACCGCAGCCTTGTTAAAAGAAGCCGGATTTGACGTGGTGGGCGTGACCTTGCAATTGTACGATCATGGTGTTGCCATCGATAAACCCGGCACCTGTTGCGCGGGTCGCGACATTCAAGATGCGCGCCGTGTTGCCGACCACATTGGCATTCCGCATTATGTTTTGGATTTCGAAGAACGCTTTAAAAAACAAGTCATGGAAAATTTTGCCGACACGTATCTGAAAGGCGAAACGCCAATTCCGTGTGTGACCTGTAACGACACCATTAAGTTCGCCGACCTGTTGGACCGGGCCAAAGATTTGGGCGCAGTCGCCTTGGTTACGGGCCATTATACCCGGCGTTTGGATGGCGAAGACGGGGCCGAATTACATCGGGGTTGTGATCATTCCCGCGACCAAAGTTATTTCTTGTTTTCCACAGCCAAAGAAGCTTTGGACATGTTGTGGTTTCCCTTGGGCAACTGCACCAAAGACGAGGCGCGCGCCGAAGCCGTCCGTTTAGGACTGGACATTGCGCAAAAACCAGATAGCCAAGACATCTGTTTTGTGCCGGATGGAAAGTACTTAGACGTGCTGGAAAAACTCCGCCCCGGAGCCTTGGATCCCGGCGATATTGTCGATACAGCGGGCAAGGTCCTGGGCCGTCACGAAGGCATTGTCAAATACACCATCGGTCAACGCAAAGGCATTGGCATTGCGGCAGCGAACCCTTTGTATGTTCTTGAAATTGACGCAAAAAACAATCGCATTGTGGTGGGGGAAAAGACAGATTTGTTGAAACCGTCGCTGACTATTCGCGATGTGAATTGGYTGGGAAAGGCTGGAAAAATTCCAGATGCTGGCTTTACCTGTACCGTAAAATTACGGTCCTTAGCGCCCTTAATCAAAGCCCGCATTACCCCCATGGACAACAACCGCGCCAATGTTGAATTGGAAGAACCTTACGCCGGAATAGCCCCCGGACAAGCCTGTGTTTTTTACGAAGGCGAACGGGTTCTGGGTGGCGGCTGGATCGAAAAGTTCGCTTAAGAATTAGACGGCCAAGGCTTAGCTGGGCTTGGTTCAATCATATCCAAAACTTCGGCAATAGCGGTTGGAATGTGCGTGCCGGGCTCGTAAATGCCCACCACGCCCACATCCTTTAAGGCCGCATGATCGGCAGGCGGAATGATGCCGCCGACGATCACCGATACATGATCGGCCCCGCGCGCCTTTAATTCTTTGATGAGTTCGGGCACCAACGTTTTATGCCCGGCGGCTTGGCTGGATACGCCCACCACATGCACGTCTTCGTCAACGGCATCTTGGGCGGCCTCGGCTGGGGTTTGAAACAATGCCCCTAACACCACATCAAATCCGGCGTCCATAAACGCGGTGCTGATGACTTTGGCGCCCCGGTCATGACCGTCTTGGCCCATCTTCACCATCAATAATCTGGGCTTGCGATCGCCATTGTTTTTGGTGAAGGCTTTGATGTTGGCTTTGGTGTTTTGAAAACCCTCGTCGTCTTTAAAGGCATTTCCATACACGCCGGAAATTGCTGTTGATTTGGCTTCGTAACGGGTGAAAACATCGGCCAAGGCGTCTGAAACTTCCCCAACTGTGGCGCGTGCGCGCSCGGCATCGATGGACAGAGCCAACAAATTGCCTTCGCCGGATGCGGCTGCGGCCTTCAAGGCTTGCAGGGTTTTATCCACGGTGGCTTGGTTGCGATTAGCCCGCACGGTTTTCAGGCGTTTGATTTGCGCATCGCGCACGGCGGTATTGTCGACTTCCAAAATATCAATGTCGGCTTCGTGTTCGGGCTGATACTTGTTCACGCCCACCACCACGTCTTCGCCCAAATCGATGCGGGCCTGTTTGGCGGCGGCGGCTTCTTCGATGCGGCGCTTGGGCAGGCCAGATTGCACAGCCTGTGTCATGCCGCCTTGGGCTTCGACTTCGACAATCAGTTCGCGCGCGGCGGCGGCCACCGATTGGGTCAGGCTTTCCACGTAATAACTGCCCGCCAACGGGTCGACCACATTGGTGATCCCGGTTTCTTCTTGCAGCACCAGTTGCGTATTTCGGGCGATGCGGGCAGAGGCCTTTGACGGCAGGGCTAAAGCTTCGTCGAATGAATTGGTGTGCAAACTTTGCGTGCCGCCCAACACCGCCGCCATGGCTTCGATGGTGGTGCGGGCGATGTTGTTGTACGGGTCTTTCGCGGTTAACGATACGCCGGACGTTTGGCAATGGGTGCGGAGCATTTTGGATTTAATGTCCTTGGGCGAGAATTCTTCCATCAGTTCAGCCCACAGCAATCGGGCGGCGCGCAATTTCGCAATTTCCATAAAGAAGTTCATGCCGATGCCAAAAAAGAAACTCAAGCGTGGCGCAAAAACATCTACATCTTGTCCAGACTTGACAGCAGTGCGCACATATTCAAGTCCATCGGCAATGGTATAGGCCAATTCTTGAACCGCCGTCGCCCCGGCTTCTTGCATGTGATAGCCGGAAATTGAAATCGAATTGTACTTGGGCATGTATTTAGATGTATGCGCCATGATGTCGGAAATAATCCGCATGCTGGGGGCAGGCGGATAAATATACGTGTTGCGCACCATGAATTCTTTTAAGACATCATTTTGGATGGTCCCGGTCAGTTTTTCAGGAGCCACACCTTGTTCTTCGGCGGCGACAATATAACTGGCGAGGATTGGCAATACCGCCCCATTCATGGTCATGGATACGCTCATCTTATCTAACGGAATACCGTCAAACAGGATTTTCATGTCTTCGACACTGTCGATGGCAACACCGGCTTTGCCCACGTCGCCCGTGACCCGTTCGTGGTCTGAATCGTATCCCCGGTGGGTGGCCAAATCGAAGGCGACCGACAAACCACGTTGTCCAGCCTTTAAGTTTTCACGGTAAAAAGCATTGCTGTCTTCGGCGGTGGAAAATCCCGCATATTGACGCACCGTCCACGCCCGTCCGGTGTACATGGTGGCGCGCGGTCCGCGCATAAAAGGGGCCAAGCCGGGCAGGGTGTCTTGGTGTTCCATGCCTTCTAAATCAGCAGCGGTGTACAAGGGCTTTACATCGATTTCTTCGGGGGTTTTCCAGACCAAGGTGTCCGGTGAGCGGCCTTTCAATTCAGCCGTTGCGAGAGTTTCCCAATCGTTCAGTGTTGGTTTTTTTGACATGGTTTAGAGCCCTTGAATTTCGTTAAGGCCTTAAGTATAACCAAGACAAAGCACCGCGCGAGGGTAAACTTCGCAAACGGGCGGAAAATAAGCCTTTTGTCACTTATCCACAACATATTGTGTCTTTTTGTCCCACTTTCATCAAAATGTTGTTAAGATGCTTTAGACGCAGCGGATGACTGCAACCTTATAATTCATTATTTTAAGACGGAGAATAACATGAGTGCCTTCGAATGGACCCCGGATCGTATCAAGGTTTTGATCGCGCATTGGGAAGAAGGACTACCCACCAGCGAAATTGGTCGTCGCCTTGGCGTGACAAAAAAYTCAGTGGTTGGCAAAGTTCATCGTCTRGGCYTGAAAAARCGCCAATCGCCAATTCGCCAATCTGCGGCKGGCACRGCGGCYCCGAAAAAAGCYAAAGYMAAAGCYAAAGTTGCTCCRAAAACCGAARCMGCYCCKGYRGCMCCAAARGYTSTTCGTCCAACGGGYGAAGTTGTGCGYTTGGAAGAGCTCACCGGGTCCATGTGTTGCTGGCCCGAAGGCGAGCCCGGCACACCGGACTTTTACTTTTGTGGTGAAGCTTCAGTTGCCGATAAGCCATACTGCGAAGTTCACTGTGCACGGGCTTATGTGAAGGTTTCTAAAGACAAAAAGAAAAAGGGTTTTGCCCTAGCTCATTAGAACCGAGCTCAATAAAACCGAGCTCAATAAAAAAGAGCCTGCTTTTTGGAGGTCCTAAGTCTTCCAAGAAAAAGCTCAAAATCCCTCAAACCGGTTCGTTTACGAATCTGGTTTGAGGGATTTTTCTTTTATGGCGTGTTCTTTAATGGGCACCAAGGCCATCAATGGTGGGATCATCAACAACGTCAGAACCGCCGATAACGACAACCCACCAACAACGACCGAGCCCAATCCACGATACAATTCTGAACCCGCACCAGGGAACAGAACCAATGGCAACATGCCGAAGATACTGGTCAGCGTGGACATGAAAATCGGGCGGATGCGGTTGCGCGTGGCTTCGACCAAGGCCTCGGCCTTGGACATGCTGTCGTATCGTTGATGATGCAACGTTTGATGCACCAGCAAAATTGCATTGTTGACCACGATGCCCACCAAAATGATGAAGCCTAACAGCGTCAGCATGTCCAGCGGTTGATGCACAAACAGGTTCATAAAGCCAAGTCCACCAACACCCCCTGCCGTCGCCAAAGGCACAGACAGAATAATGATCAGCGGATACAGGAAACTTTCAAACAAAATCGCCATGACCAAATAAACGATAATCACCGCAATCGAAATATCCCAAACCATGGCGTTCCAGGCTTCGGATAATTTGTCGGCGGTCCCGGCCATGCGCATGGTCATGCCGTCGGGCAGGCCTTCGGCCTTTAACGGGTCAATGACTTCACTTTGCAACATGTTGATGGCGTCTTCTAAGGCCAGCGATGAGGACGGTCGGATTTGCAGCGTCACCGTGCGTTCACGACCAATGTGACGAATTTCGGTGGGGCCAGATGTGATCACCACATTCGCCAAGTCCCCAATGCTCAGCACCGCTCCGCCCGGTGTTGAAATGGGCAGGTGATTGATGCCTTGGGTTTGGGTAATGTTATTGGTGGGGCCTTTGAGGGTCAGGTCAATGCGCCGCCCATCCACGGTGATTTCGGCAACCCGCAGGCCATCGTTAAAGGCATCTACGGTCTGGCTGAATTCCCGCGCGTTTAGGCCGTTGTCGGCCAAGCGTACGGGATCTGGATAAATCCGCACTTCGGGGGCGCCCAATTCCAATCCGGGGCGCGGACGGATTTGGTGACCGTCGGCACGGGGCAAAATTTTACCAACCATGCCCGTGGCTTTTAAGGCCACACCCAAAACGACTTCGAGGTCCGGCCCTGAAATGTCCAGATTAATAGATCGCCCACCGCCCACGGTGCGCCCAAACAAAGATGGTTGCGTGATAAAACCAAAAGTGCCGGGCTCGCTGAAAATCGGTTTGCGCAAAATCGGAATCAATTCGGCCACGCGAGAAGGGTCAACGCTGCTGGCCCCTAGAAAGCTTCCGGAATCGCGCGCAACAAAAAAGAAGTTATCGATTTTTGGGGGCTCGCCGGGTTTAGAGTCCGGTCCGGTTTCAGACGCCCACAAATGACGTACCGCATTTTCAACACGTTCGGCAATGTCCGTGGTGGTTTTTAAATTATATCCGGGGGGCGGCATGATACGGCCAAAGATCAAGTTGCGATTGCCTTCGGGCAGGTATTCCAATTTGGGCAAAAACAAAACCGTGGCAACGGCGGCTGTGCCGCACATAATGGTGACCACGGCAATGGCGCGCGTGCGGTTTTGAATAACCCAACGCGTATATTTCAAAACGGCATCGGTAAAGAATTTTGCAAAGCGATCCAAAAAGGCAAGGCTGGGTATGGTCTTTTGTTTGGGTATGGTTTTGAAAAGCCGATTGGCCAACGCCGGAATAACCGTCACAGCAACCACCAACGATAGGCTGACGGAAATAGAAATGGCCACGGCGATGTCGCGGAACAATTGACCGATTTCGATGTCCATGATTAAGATCGGGGTGAACACCAATACGGTGGTCAGGGCCGAAACAAACACCGCGCCCCAAACTTGTTGAGCCCCCAAATAGGCGGCTTCGGATGGTGATTTTCCTTGTTGGCGCAGGCGGTAAATATTTTCAAGCACCACAATGGCGGCATCAACCACCATGCCCACGGCAAACGCAATGCCCGCCAGGGAAATCACATTGATGGATCGGCCCAAGGCCGCCATAGCGACAAACGATCCAATGACCGATACGGGAATAGCCAACGAGATGATTAAGGTCGCGGGGGCGGAGCGTAAAAACAACAGCAAGATAATGGCGGCCAAAGTTCCGCCGCCCCAGATGTTTTGCTGCACCAGATCAATGGCAGAATTGATATAGACCGTTTCGTCGTACAGCTGTTTCATCACCAAACCGCGATTGGGCAGGACGGTGGCGTTGAGTTCTGTTACGGCAGCCTGAATGCCGGTCATGGTATCGATGACATTGGCCCCAGATTCCCGAACCACGTTCAGCGCCATGGCGGGTTCGCCCAAACGGCGGATGGTTGCCGTGGGCTTTTTATGGCCAAACGAAACGTCGCCGATGTCATCCACGGTCAGTCGGGAAATTTGTCCGGTGACGGGATCAACTTGGCTGAGCAAAACCACGGCGCCGACTTGTTTGACGGTGGACAGTTTGCCTTCGGTGCGCACGATATAACGGCGCTTACCTTCTTCGACATCGCCAGCAGAAGCGGATGAGTTCGCCAAGCGCAAGGCGTTTGAAATTTGTGGAACCGTCAGGCCAAATTGGGCCATGCGTTCGGGTGAAATCACCACGATCATTTCGCGTTTCACACCACCATATACATTCACGCGCGATACGCCGGGCACGCGTTCGATCAGGTCCTGTACGGTATCTTCGACAAAGTCCCCGTGATGGGGCATTGGGGTGGTATTGTCGTCTGTTCGTACCAAGGAAAACCAAGCAATGGGTTTATCATCGCTGCTGGATGTGCGGATGGATGGTTTGTTGGCTTCGTCGGGATAGCTGCTGATTTGGTCCAAGCGGTTGGCGACCAGCAACAGGGCTTTGTCCATATCTTGGCTGACGGAAAATTCCAATGTGATGCGGGCGCGTCCGGTTTGGGAACTGCTGGAAATTTCGTCCAGACCTTTCAGGCCCCTAAACACGTCTTCTTGAGGATTAACAATTTCGCGTTCAATTTCCGCAGGCGCCGCCCCCGGCCACGTGGTGGTGATGGTCAAAACAGGTTTGCGCACATCGGGGATCAGCTGAATGGGAATGGTGTTTAACGCCATCAATCCAAACATGACGATCATGAGCACGGCGGCGATTACGGCAATCGGGCGGTCGATGGATTGGCGGATGATGTTCATGGGTTGGGTGCCACCGCGCTAGATTTCGTTTTGACTTTTTGTCCAGGGCGCAGGCGTTCATTGCCGCGCACCACGACCAAGTCGCCCGCGTTCAATCCGCTATCGACCGTAAAACGACCGCCAACGGCTTCGCCCAATTTGACGGTCTGCATATTGGCAGTTCCGTCCTTAACCACGTAGACCAAGGTCCGACCACCTTTGTTCAGCACGGCATCTTTGTGCACGCTCAACACGTTGCGGGCGGTGCCCGCGGGAATCGATAAAGTGACGCTTTGATTGGTGGCGAGTGTGTTCAAAGACGCAGAATCGAAAAGCGGCGTGAAGCGGACCAGACGGGTGCGGGTGATGGCATTTTCATCGGGCACGATGGCGCGCACCAGAGCCGAAAATTGACGTCCGTCGCGCAATTGAAACTGAAGACGTGTCCCCGGTGCAAGGCCAGCAATGCGTTCGACCGGAACGGCGGCTTCCATTTCTAAGTTTTGATCGTCGATTAAGGTCACCACGGGTTGCCCAATGTTTAAATAGGTGCCGACTTCGGTATGCCGCCGGGCAACCACGCCCGCGTAGGGGGCTAAAATAGTGGTGTTGTTTAAATCGATTTCGGAAATTTTTAAATTGGCTCTTGCCCGTTGCAGGGCCGATGCGGCTTCGACCTCGGCACTTTGGGCTTTTGCTAATTCTTGGGTTGCGTCTTCAAAGCGGGCTTTGCTGAAGGCGGCGGATTTTCGCAGATTTCCCAAACGTTTGAGTTCTTGGCTGCGCAGTATTGTTTGTGATTTTTCTATTTTAAGGGCGGCCTGAAATTCAGAAACTTCGGCCAAGCGCAATTGCCGCGCCCAATACAGGCGGTCTTTGGACAGTTCGGCAATTGTTGCGCCGCGTTCGACCCGGTCCCCGATTTGTGTGACCATATTGACCACAACGCCGCTCATCAACGCCGACACCACGCCCGATTGTTTGGCAATCAAGCGCCCGATTACAGGGACAGTGGGGTTTAGGGATGCTTTTCGCACTTCATCAACCCCCACCAAAGTGGCCTTTGCGGGCTTCGCTGATTTTTGGGCGAGGGCCGGGGAGCTCACCAACAACAGAGCTGCCGTCAAGACAAACAAATTTCGTTTTAGKWWMTGCAACATTTTGSCAAGCCRTCTGTRGTTTCAWGAACCGAYAGCTTAWCARRAGAGGGGATTACTTCACAAGCCCTTACAAGTGTCTAAAGGCTATATTTATCGGCAAGGTCGCTGAGCTTTGAAATTGCACTGTTGAGCCGATCCCCATCAATGCCGTTTTGAAACTTGTATTGAAGGTCTTCGGATAAAATTGTGTGCTTGCGGGTGCTCATATTATCGAACATCTTTTTATGCAAACCGGTATTAGTTTCGGTCGATTTCAGCAACAAAAGAAGTTCGTTTTCATGGGCATGTAAGATAAATTCTTGCAGGTCAGCCTCTTTAGAGGCGTGCAAACGTGTTGCTAATATATTGATAATAATGTCAATTGACGGGCCTGGTAAGGCTCCGGGGGCCAAGACTTTTACGGATTCAAGAACCAAGGTTTTAAGGTCGTTGATGCCAAGCGTATGCACGGTATCCCCCAAGGTCACGGAATAAAGCTGAGGCTGTGTTTTTTTGACGTTGATTTTCATGGTTCACTTTAACATTGTTTTTTCCGGCTTGGATTTTTCCGGCTTGACCGTGTATGACGGTATACTCAAAATACACCGAACATATTGACAACCCCCTAAGAAATAAAGGCTCAGCACATGACAGATCGCACTTGGACGGTATACCTTTCTGGCGAAATTCATTCAGATTGGCGTGAACGCATCGCGGACGGCATTAAGGCCGCTAATCTTCCCATCGAATTGACAGCCCCGGTTACGGATCATGGGCGTTCGGACGCTTGTGGCGTTGATATATTGGGTGCCGAAGACACCGCGTTTTGGGCCGATCATAAGAGCGCTAAAATGAACGCTTTGAGAACCCGCACACTGATCGAAGAAGCCGATATTGTCGTTGTGCGTTTTGGTGATAAATTTCGTCAATGGAACGCGGCTTTTGATGCGGGATATGCAGCGGCCTTGGGAATATCCATCATCACCTTGCATGACGCAGATCTAACGCATCCCTTGAAAGAAGTGGACGCGGTGGCGTTGGCGGTGGCCCAAACGCCACAACAGGTGGTGCGGGCGTTAAAGTATACGCTGACCGGCGAACTATAGGCCCTATAAAATTCAGACATAAAAAAAGCGAGGCTTTAAAACCTCGCTTTTTTTAATGAATTTGACTGGTTTACGCGTTTAAGCGTTCAATCAATTCTTTGAGCACGTCTTCGGCCCGATCATTTTCAATCTGGCAGGTGCCTGCATTTTTGTGACCGCCGCCGCCGTATTCCAACATGATAGACCCGATGTTGGCCTCGTTTGAACGATCCAAAATAGATTTACCAACCGCCATGATGGTTTTGGTGCCGTCGTCTGAATTGGTCAATTGAATTGACACATTACAGTCTGGCGTAATGGCGTAAATGGTGAAGCGGTTACCGGCAAAAATTTCTTCTGCGTTGCGCAGGTCCATAACCACGACTTTGTCATGTAGGACGGAACTGTCGCGCAGTTGAATTTCGAATTTTTCTTCGTGTTCCATATACAGGTGCACGCGTTCTTCCACATCGGGAATCGCGAGGATTTCTTCAACCGGATGATGGCGGACATAAACCATCATGTCCTTCATCAATTGTTCGTGGCTGATTTCAAAATTTGAATAATGAGAAAGGCCCGTGCGTGGGTCCAATATATAGTTCAACAGAGTCCAAGGCTCTGGCGCCAGAATGTCTTCTTCTGAATATTGGGCACTGTCGGCTTTGTCCACGGCTTCCATCAAATCATTGGGTATGGACGGAAATTTTTCGCGACCACCGAAATGATTGTAAACAACCCGAGCCGCTGACGGTGCGTCGGCTTCGATAATATGGTTGTCACGATCACCAACACGTTCAAGTTCACTAACGTGGTGATCAAAACAAAGATGAACACCTTCGACGTAGGGAAGGTTGGTGGTGATGTCGTTACCGGTAATTTCCACTAAACCATCTTGCATGGTTTTGGGTTCGGCAAATTTAACATCGTCAATGAGGCCTAATTCGATGAGCAGGCCACCAGCAACAACGCCGTCAAAGTCGGCTCGTGTAATCAGGCGGAATTTTTTGTTATCAGACATATCAAGCAATCTCTATGTTTGTATACCAGCAGGCTTAAGTGCGGGCATAAACCCCTCTTTGGCCCGGAATGGGCTTGAATTTTTCACTAACACCCAAAACGGTCTCGGCACCGCCTAAAAACATTTTGCCGTCTTCGGGCATCATTTTTGCGACGGTTTCAAGGACTTTGCCTTTGGTTGGGGCATCAAAGTAAATCAGGACGTTGCGACAAAAGACGATGTCAAAGTTACCCAAAGGTTTGGGGTCTTCGAGCAGGTTCCAATATTTGTATTGGACCATTTTCTTGATTTCGGGTTTTACGGTCCAGTTCTCGTCAACTTTATCGAAATATTTCAATAACAATTGGATCGGCATGCCACGTTGCACTTCGAATTGAGAATACTGAGCTTTTTCGGCTTTTTTGAGGATGTCACGAGAAATGTCGGTGCCGACAATTTCGATCTTCCAACCGGGAAGCTTKGCCGCCATYTCGTTMAARATGATGGCAATRGAATAAGGTTCCTGACCACTGGAKGCSGCSGCRCACCAAATCCGKARTTTYTTGSTKGCGGCGCGTTTTTCCAACATSGGYGGAAGAACKTSRTYYCGCAACAAATCAAAYGGTTTTGTATCGCGAAAAAAGAACGATTCGTTTGTTGTCATCGCTTCGACGACTTCAACAATTAACGATTCGTCCTTGCGGACGCGCAGGGTGCCGATCAGGTCATCAAGACCCTTAAGCCCGTGTTTGCGGGCAACCGGCATCAAGCGACTTTCCAGCAGGTACGCCTTATCAGGCGTAAGTACCAAACCGGAACGGCCCATAATTAAAGAGCTGATAAAATCAAAATCTGCGGGATTCACTTCAAGAACTCCGTGAATAGAGGCTTAAATAAGCCCAACTTGTTGGAATTTGGCTTGAATGATGTCAGAATCAAACGGTTTCATAATGTATTCGTTCGCGCCAACGGTCATTGCTTCTTGGATATGGTCCAAGTCATTTTCTGTTGTGCAGAAAATAACGATCGGAACATCGCCACCCGGACTCTTGCGCAATTCACGCAGGAAGGTAATGCCATCCATAACCGGCATATTCCAATCCAAAAGCACAGCGTCAGGCATGCTTTCAAGGCAAGCGTCTAAGGCCAATTGGCCGTCAGCCGCTTCGCGGGTTTCAAATTCGAGTTCTTGTAAGATTTTTCTGGCAACCATTCGAATAACTTTCGAATCGTCAACAATGAGGCAGTTTTTCATTGCGATGAAATCTTCTTTCCAGGAGTTCAGGGGACTGAATTATGCTCAGTCTTATTTAAGTTGTCTTGTTTTTCAGTCTATCGCGATTCACGCCCCGCGCAAGTTGAATCTTTAAGGTCCGCAGAAATTTAAAGAATTTTACGAGCTTAAGCCATCATAAAGCGTTTTAAATCCATCAAAAGACCGCAAGGATTGTGTGTTTGACTTTCGAATTGCACGCAATGTTTGGGCCTTGTTTCGTTTGGCCAAACGTTGCCCTTGGGCATCGGTGATTAAGTCATGATGGTGATACTGTGGCGTCTCTAGCCCCAATAAAGCTTGTAAAAGGCGGTGAATGTGGGTGGCCATAAACAGGTCGGTTCCGCGCGTAACCAAACCAATTTTTTGTAGGTGATCGTCAACGGTGACCGCCAAATGATAACTGGTGGGGATGTCTTTGCGGGCCAAAACCACATCGCCAAATATTTCAGGCGTGGCGATGATTTTGCCTTTATTTGCATCAGTCCAAGATAAGGGCGGAGCGGATTTTCGGGCTAAATCCATATTTAAACGCAGGGCAAAGGGGGTGCCGTCAGCGATTCTCTTGGCGCGTTCGTCTGTGTTGAGGGTGCGACATGTGCCCGGATAAAGCGGACCATCTGGGCCGTTTTTCGTCAGGTGAGGGGCTCCGTTTGCGGTCTCTATCTCGGCCAGAATGTCTTTTCGTGTGCAAAAACAAGGGTAAAGCAGGCCAAGATCGTCAAGCTTATCCAGCGCGGTTTGATAATCATTCATGTGTTCAGATTGGCGCCGGACGGGGCTTTCCCACGACAGTCCTAACCACGCTAGGTCTTTATATATAGCGTCTTCGAATTCGGGGCGGCATCGACCCGTATCGATGTCTTCGATGCGCAGCACCAATTGCCCGCCGCTTTCGCGGGCCATTTTGGCCGCAAACAAGGCCGCATAGGCATGGCCAAGGTGCAGCAATCCCGTGGGGCTTGGGGCAAAACGGGTGCGCAAGGGGCGCGATGAGGGGGGGAGCTTGTTCATGCTTAAAAGATGAAAGCAAACGAGCCGCAAAGCAAGCCTCATAAATAACCTGTGTAAAACCGTAAAACCCCTTGCACACAGCCGTTTATTGGCTATAGTGCGCGCTCTAACATTTCTGGGAATGTGGATTGCGACCCAAGTTGGCGTATTTCCCGTCTACCTTAAGGCAGGTAGGACTACCGGAACAACAAACAACGTACTTATAACGTACTGATAAATAAGGTAAAAAAAAMCATGWCGAAGCGYATYCGYTCGAAATAYAAAATTAACCGCCGTTTGGGCGTTAACCTGTGGGGACGTCCTAAGTCTCCCGTTAATGTTCGTGATTACGGTCCGGGTCAACACGGTCGTCGCCGTTCTAAACCCACCGATTATGGTACTCAGTTGATGGCCAAACAGAAGCTTAAGGGCTACTACGGCAACATCTCTGARAAACAGTTCCGCAAATATTACGCCGAAGCTGTTCGCCGCAAAGGTGATACATCCCAAAACCTCATCGGTTTGTTGGAATGCCGTTTGGACGCCGTCGTGTACCGCATGAAATTTGTGCCAACCGTATTCGCGTCTCGTCAATTCGTAAACCACGGTCATGTGACTGTTAATGGCAAGCCCGTTAACATTCCGTCTTACATGGTTAAAGAAGGCGACGTTTTGGAAATGCACGAAAATTCTCGCAACATCCCAATGGTCATCGAAGCCATGGGATCATCCGAACGCGAAATTCCTGAATACATGGACGTTGATCTGTCCAAGGGCAAAGGCACATTCGTTCGCACACCAAAATTCGAAGACGTTCCTTATCCTGTTCAAATGGAACCTAACCTGGTTATCGAATTTTATTCTCGCTAAGTCAGCTGAGAACAAGACATCAAAAAGGCCGTTCCTTAGGGAGCGGCCTTTTTTTGTGTCTTTATTTAGTCTTCAATATCTTTCTTTTTTTCCAGATATTCGTCACGGTTAATCTCACCTTTGGCATAACGTTCGCCAAGGGCGGTCAAAGCCGGGTCGCTGGCCCCAGAACCGCCGCTTGAAAAACTCCGAACAATGGCCACAACGCCATAAATCAACAGGCCAATAATAACGAGCGAAAAAAGCCCATGAARACCCATAAACATCAAAGACCCACCTTCGCCAAAATTACCCATATGCTGATAACCACCATGATTCCACATTGTTTTTTCCATTTCTAAAAGTTTCATACAATTGTATGTGAGCAGAGTAGGGGACGGGTGTGGTTAAAATGTGACGGGTAGGAGATTTTTGGATGGGTAAATGCATCCGACCCAAAGCCCCTCTGTCATTCCCGCGCAGGCGGGAATCTAGGGCAGGATGACGATGGGTGATTTAATTATTGGCTAGATTCATCATCCTTATTTTCATCTTCCACTGAAGTATCACTAAACGAATCTTCAATCCCTTTTTCGAGCCGTCTTCTTCGAATTATTTTGTTAAAAACTCGCCCCTCTTCGGTAAGTGACCAATATATGTTTTCGTCCTTAAGTGTGTGTTTTTTCTTTGATGGCTCAATAAGATCAAACACGCTTATTTCACCCAATAACTGTTTAATCTTATTTCTAGGGACAGGCCAACTAGAGGAATGTCTTGAATTGCCTTCTGGTTTTGAGATATGCCACGAAAGAATCTTTGAAATCTGCATTTCTGAGGATTCATCCATAAGGTCATGGGATATTTGTAAAAACATTTCCATTAATGAAATGTTGGCGGCATTTTTTTTCCAATCGCTTTTTTTCATATTCCATACAGATAATGGCCTTAAATTTGAATTTAATGCCGCTTCAATTTTATTAACTTCAATATTTTCTTGTTCATGCAATGTGATGTCAATTTTCTCTAGTTCTTCCCTTAGTCTAGAGTTCTCGCCACTGAGCCTCGTAATTTCCTTGCCCATTTCTTGACTATTTGATTCATCCGGCCTTACCCATCCTTTTCGTGGAATTTGGTCCATGGCAGCCGTTAGGGCCATGGCAATTTGTCCTTGGAGCCCGTCGGCACTTTTCCAATACTCTATGGTTTTCAGTTTAATTTTATCCTTAAAAAGGTTCAGAGCACCTTTCTTCTCACCATCGTCAACAAATTTGGTATCTACCTTTACAGTATCGTCGATAATAAAACCGAGTATTGGGATGCCCTTTGAAAGTGCGTAATCATATTCTTTTTCAGTATAGCTAGTTCCATCAGCTACTTGGGACCCATAACGATGTRCAACTAATAAAACATAATAATCGCTTTCATCGATGCGACGGGAAATGACCTTCCACTGTTCTTCATCAGCAGCGTTAAACATCTCCATACCAACGGGTATATGACCCATTTTCAATACGGTTTTAATTGCAAATTCACGCTCTGTAATTAGGTCCTCATACGTCGAACTGACAAACACTTGGTACTTTACGGCCATGTCTTTCTCCATTGATGAAACAAAAGTAATTCATTATTAAAAGCGAATTTAACACAGCCTAAAAGTTTTTTCCCTAATCAGGGGGGGGTATACTAATTAGTAATTTCG
The DNA here is from genome assembly GCA_002401565.1 of Rhodospirillaceae bacterium. GTDB lineage: Bacteria > Pseudomonadota > Alphaproteobacteria > Rhodospirillales > Magnetovibrionaceae > JANLGW01. Next base: position 19,377 of record NVTL01000007.1, on the reverse strand, counting down.
AAGACAGTGTATTCATTATTTAGTGCCTGAACGCACACATGTTAAATCGTGGATACGCAGATCAATTCCGCGCGGGCCGTTTTTTCTTCAGCGTCTTTAAGCTTTCAAGCAGCTTGTATGCCTTTCTGGATTCCCGCCTTCGCGGGAATGACGGCTGGAGTGGATTATGTCGGGTCTTGGTGTGCCAGATGTTTTAGTCTGCGCGTGATAGGGCGTTGTGGGTGACGCGAGGTCTTATTCGACTCCCTTAAGGCTTCAGCAATTCCCCAAACCCCGGCGGCATTGTTTTTGCTGTTTTGTCTATGGTTTCGATGATGTCTTTTTCGTTTTGGTCTATACGGTCGTCTTTGAAGAAGTTTTCATTGAGCCAGTTTAGTTTCTCGTCCGACAGTACTTTGTCGTCGTCCAGAACGTAATCTGTGATGCTTTCCACCAGCAATTTATCGAAGTCACTGTGGCGGTCGTGATTGGACAGCACGTTGTTGAGGTCGAGCAGCAGGCGGGCTTCTTGTTCGCCTAGACCATAGAGCCTGAGCACGGTGCGCAGGGTTTTGACTTCACGCGCGTCAACCACACCGTCTTGGTAAATCTCAACTTTCAGATCTTGTAATTCTTGCCGCATTTTTCGTATTCCTCAACTCAGTTGAAGGGGAGTATGGCACAGCAAACGGCAATATATAATCAAAATATTACGGCCTATAAAGGCGCGTTTTAAATAGGATTTATGATTTTACGTTACCTTTATGGGTGTAAGGTTCTTTACAATCATACTTTTAGTATATATAGCTATTTTAGCGATATTTATTAATTACTGTTTATATTCAATGAATTGTATGGGGGGATCATGACAAATCATAAGGGTCGAACAAAGTTACACTCACGAACAAGACGTCAGTTCATTGTTGGACTTGGGGCGTTGTCGACAACCGCCTTTCTCCCCTTTAAACCTTTGTTAGCAGGCTCGGACCCCATTGAATCTTTTTTGAAAGTGTCCGCATTGTTGACGGGCATTTCTTTGGATAAAACGTATTTGGAATTGGGGAATAAAATATTGAGTGCCCTGATTTTGAGTATGATATTATCCGAAAGAAAAGACATGGAAACCTTGATTTCTGCGCTTTCCCAATTGCCAGATAACACATCAGATAGTGTGCTCGAAAAGCAACTGAAACGCATRYSTSMRSMTWTNNGWCGGRWWGSCRWAAMRMTYGSMAMKGKNNGNTATMCTGSSCRRMKWRYRWRYMGMWWTAGCATTGCCAGACGCCGCCTTCACCGTGTTGAAGTGATCAATTACGACGAGGCTTTGGTGTGGCGCGCCTGTGACTTTACCAAGCCGCCTGTCACATGTGGTGGTGAATTCGGATACTGGCAAAAACCGTATCAAAGAGGGGCATCATCATGAAATGTGCAAATAATACTTCAGATAGTATTGCGGCGGATATCGAAGCCGATGTCATCATTGTCGGCGCGGGCCTTTTTGGGGGCTTGATGGCTTGGCATCTGCAAAGTCACGGCTTTCAGGTCGCGATGATCGATTCAGGACCTGTTGTTGATCGGGTCGAAGCGGTGAAAACATTTAAGGCGTCCCCCCTTAAAAATGGCAATTCCGCATACCCGCCACAGCCCTATGCGCCCATCCCCGATGAAATCGATCCGACCAGTTATTATGTGCAAGACGATCATGATTCCAAGGACCCAAAGAAACAAATTGGTTTTAACGCTTTGTACCTGCGCACGGTTGGCGGAACGTCTTGGCACTTTACGGGCCACGCCGAACGCATGTATCCCAATGATTTCAGGATGAAGTCCGAATATGGACGGGGACTGGATTGGCCGATTTCTTATGAAACCTTAGAACCCTATTATAAGCAAGTCGAAGAAGCCTGGGGCGTTGCCGGGAATGACACCTGCGTTGCCCCAACGCCGCATCCTTATCCGTTGCCGTATGTGCCGTTAACGTATTTGGATCATCAGGTGAACAAAGCCGCTGAAAAATTAAACGATGGTGTCGGGCCTTTGCCGCATTGTCGAACGTCGGTGCCGTATGATGGACGTCCGCAATGTTGTGGCAATGCCAGCTGTCGGTTTATTTGTCCGGTTGGGGCAAAATATGATGGCAGTGTACATGTGCAAAAAGCCGTAGATTTGGACGCTGATCTTTATACAAATCACGTTGTTTTAAAAATCGAAGTTGATGATAAGCAAAACGTTACAAGCCTTCGGTTTAAGGATTATACAGATCCGGATAATCCTGCGGAAGGCACGGCCAAAGCAAAGCTGTTTATTCTTGCGGCCCATGCCATCGAAACACCGCTTTTGTTGTTGAGATCAGCCGATAAAAACAACCCCAACGGCCTCGCAAATTCCAGCGATCAAGTTGGGCGTAATTTGATGAGTATGGTGGGCATCAACGCCAAGGCTTATGTACCTGATCCGGTTTACCCTTACCGTGGACCTGTTAATGCCACGGGTGTTTTTCGCGAGTTGCGCGATGGTGCCTTTCGCAAAGATTATGGCTCTATCGGGACCATTGTCATCAATGGTGGGTTCGATCCAACCAACGGTCCTTTGAATGAAGCTGATGATGCCGTTCACGCCGGATTGTTTGGGGCCAAACTTCGTGAACGTATTTTTATGAAAACCGCCACGCAGGTTTATTTAGACAATTCGGTCGAGATTTTACCAGACCCCGACAACAGAGTGACTTTGTCCGACGAGCGGGTCGAGTTCACGGGGCTGCAACGCCCGAACATCGATATTCGCATCGATGATTACACGCTGGATGGGGTTTATGTGGCGTGGAAAAGATCCATAGACATCCTGAAAGAAATGGGGGGAACCTTTAACGGGCCGTTGCCCGATCCGACCCGTGACGTGTTCAAGGCAATGGTCGCCAAAATTGGTGTCCAAGCCGGGGCCGCCATGATCGCCGGCACCGCGCGCATGGGCGATGATCCAAAAACGTCCGTGGTCGATCAGTGGTGCAAAAGTCATGATCATGAAAATTTGTTCATTGTCGGCACAGCGAATTATGTGACGGCTGGTTCAGTTTCACCGTCCCTGACCGCCGCCGCCATCAGCCTGCGCGCCGCAGAATACATCTCTAAAAACTTTAAAAATTATTGTTAGGAGTACCGTGGTTATGACCAATTCAGATAAATTCAAAGGGTCTCTTCATCGTCGGCATTTCTTGCAAGGCTTGGGCGCCGCGACAATTTTGGGCGTGGGCGGCTGCGCAGGAAAGGACCTGATCGTTTCCCCGTATTCCGGACAACCCCTTCAGCAACCCCTTGTGGAAACCTCAGAAGACGGACTGTTAGATACCAAAGTTGTCAGCCAGATGTGTCGGTATACATTGGATGGAGACGCCGTAAATCTGCGCGGTTATAACGGTAAACCGGTGGGCAATACCTTGGATATTAAGGGCGGTGACACGCTTAAGTTAAAACTTATAAATGACATGCCGCTGCTGGACCCCATAGATGCCGTTTGCACTATCGATGGGGTAATGCTGTACACGGGCTATGACGTCACCAATATGCATTTGCATGGTTTGCACGTATCGCCTAAGGCTCCGTCCGATGATATCTTCATTTCTGTTAAACCGGGGCATTCTTATCCTTATGAGTACGAAATCCCAAAAGATCATCCCCCTGGAACTTACTTTTATCATGCCCATGTTCATGGTTCGACGGCGATCCAAGTGGGTAGCGGCATGTCGGGGGCGTTGATTATTCGCGGCGACATCGACGACATTCCCGCCATCAAAGCCGCCAAAGAACAGGTCATGGTGATGCAAACCCAACGCTTTGACGCCAAAGGGGAATGCCCGGATTATGCCACGCTGAACTTGGGCGATAAAACGTATATTAATGGTCAGTACCTGCCGGTGATCCGTATGAAAAAAGGTGAAGTGCAACGCTGGCGTTTGATTAATGCCAGTCATAAAGTGCCCCTAAATTTGAAAATGGAATGGTATCGTTACACAACCACAATGCCGTTCACCGTTTTATGCTTAGACGGAAACCCGCTGCCCAAAACAAGGGAGGTTAATTCGCTTGAACTGGTGCCGGGCAACCGTGCCGATGTTTTGGTCAAGGGCTTTTCCCCCGGTACTTATTACCTGACCGGGGGCGTCGAAGGCGGAAATCTAGCCACCATTATTGTCGAAGACGAAGGTGAAGACATGACGCTGTATTCCGGTGATTTACCGGAAAACCCTCATCTTAAACCGATCTCTGCTGCGGAGGTTACGTTCGGTCGGCGGTTGGAATTTGGTTTTGTATATGGGCAATCACCATCCTTCACCGTCAACGATAAGGTCTTTTCGTGTGATGATCCATGGCAAATTCCTTTGAACAGTGTGGAAGAATGGGAAGTCTATAACCACACCGCCTATCCACATCCGTTCCACATCCATGTGAACCCGTTTCAGGTGGTGTCCGGCGGTGGCATTGAACCCGGCACATGGCTAGACACCATGAATTTCCCGGCGTACGAACGCATAACCTTCAGAACTAGATTTCAAAAATACACCGGAAAATATGTGTTCCATTGTCACAACCTGATGCACGAAGACATGGGCATGATGCAAGGTGTCGAAGTGACGGAGACTTAAATTTATAGACATGTGAATTAAGCTTCAAAAGCCGCTCCCGYCTGGTTCAGACAGGAGCGGCTTTTTGTTGAGGTGATGGGTTTGCGTTAATACTTTTGCGTTTATTTAGTAAGTAAATACAATTGAAACTTGACTCCCTCTGTGGGGGTGTTACAAAAGAATCCAGCTCTTAATAAGTGTTTAACACGCCTAACTAACCCTAGTAATAGCGCAGGAGTCTCGCCGTGCCGGATACCGAAGTCGCCAGCCTAAAACCAGCATCCATCAGCCCTATGAGCTTGTTAATCGACTATGCATCGTCAACAGGCCATTTTARAAACGGTCAAACTGTTGCAAAAATGGTTCTGGTACAGGCCCCTTTGCAGTTGCCCGTTGATGTTGGGCTTTCCTATGAAATCGAAACGCTTCAGGCCAAAACAAAGGAACAGGGCGGGTATTATAATGCCCGTTTGATGCCTAAGTATATTGAGTTGATTAGCTTAGGTAACAACTTTGGTATGCTGGTCGAAGCCTTTATCTCGCTCGAAAAAAAGTCGGTTGAGCAATCCTTTGACAATGAACTGGCACGTTTTTCGGCGGCCCAAACGGCGGCCGAACTCAGCAATCAGGCCAGCATGATAAACCAGCGGGCTGAATCACTTGCCAATCTAACCCAAATGACCAGAGCTGAGTTATCCACGGGTGCTGAAGAAATGACCGTCGCGATTAAAAAAGCACTTGAGCAACTCAGCGAGACAGCCAAAACCGAAACAGCAAAAATCGATGAATTGAATGCGAAGATTGCCAAATGTGTCGATGAAATTGTCGAAGGCGGAACCAAGTTCGGCGAAGGCCTAAATGATTTGTTTGTTGGTGTTTTGACAACAATCACGGATGCAAAGGCCGATGTGGACCCCAAGGCGGTGACAGATGATAAAGACAAGTCGAAGGACCAAAAGTCTGCGGGGAAAAAACTGGACGCAAATAAAACCGACGACGAAAAATCTAAGGCTGCCTCGGGAACGTTTGTCATTAAATCAATTACGACATCATCCGAAGGAATCGGTCAGATGGGCCAAGCGCGAGCCGACTTAATGAAGTACAACACGCAACTCGCTGCGGCCTATCAAGACTTGGCCAGCGTGAATTGCGCGATAACTTTGGCCAAAGTCGCCGAGGTTCAAAACGATCAATTCGCGGCGGTCATGGGCAAGCTTCAAGAGTGCACGAAAAAGATTTCCTCCACTTGGGGGGTGTCCCCAATTACACCGCCCGGTCATGGCATCAGTCTTCAGTTTGCCGATTTTTCAGATCGAATTAAATCCGTCAAATCAAAAGAAGAAGCCAACCAACTTAGCCAGCTGATGACAAATCAGTTGATCAGTTGGCAAGAGTTTAATGAGCAGATGAGATTCACAAGAGCAACCCTTGTTGGGAATTAAGCTTTTCAACCAGAACCTCTAATGCGTTGAGACCACAAAGCTAGCTAAATTTTAACTTAATTGACAAGATGGAGATAAAATATGCCTGATGGATTTGCACAATCGATCACCAATGTGAGCGACAGAAATAAAGCGATGTCCGGACAAGGGATGATTGTTCAGGGCTATTGCAACAGTGTCCTGATACAGCCCAATGTCGATCTTTCAGGTTTTGAAAGTTTGGCTAAGTATCAGACTGACATCAACGAAGGTCTCGGTAATGCAAAGCTGAATGCAAGTCATTATTTGAATCAAATTCAGCCGATGATTATCGCCAATATTTCAAATATAGATAACTATTTTTCCTTGCTTACATCCATCCCGGCAACCTTGCCACCCGGATCAACGAAGAAAGAATGGCTTGATATTTTGTCTGCGATACGCGAGCAAGCAGAACAATATGAACTTTCATCGGCTGGTGTCGTGACCTCACTGCAAACTCTGCACGGTAACTTTGCAAAGGACGCAACGTCATTTTCAAAAACCGTCATGAATCTCAATGCTGCCGTTGATGGTGATAATGGTGTCTTAGCGGATATTAAAGATCAGGTCAGTAGTATTGATACCAAAATCGGAGCCTGCATCGCCGGACTGGTTGTCAGTGGTCTCGCCGTTGCGGGTGGTGTCTTCATGATCTTGGTCGGTACGGTGGCAACGTTCGTAACCGCTGGCACATCCGCACCTTTGGCCGTTGGTGGTGTCGGTGTTGTTTTAGCAGGTGTTGCCGGTGCAGCGGCCTCTGGGATTATTATGAAAGGCCTTTATGATGCAAAAGCGGAACTTTTGAAGTCGGAAGCGCATTTGAAAAGTCAGGTCAAACTCGCGACGGGAATTTCTACGGCCTYCACAAATCTTAGCGGTCAATTGAATAACTCACTTGGTGCCGTAACAGAAATGAAGAACGCTTGGGGATTCCTAACGAGCGATATCGGTGTTCTTGCTAAAAATCTAGATAAAGGCATTACCAATACCGATGCAATTAGAAGACTGTTCTTAACAGCAGCAGACAAGCAGCTGGTTCCCATCAAAAAAGACATTGTCGTTATCAAAGAACAAATGACCGGTGTCAGAAAAATTGAAGTCCCTGCAGGTCAAACTGTTGGTCAAGCAACGTATGAGTTGGCTCAAAAGGAAGCGGCATAACTTAAACGTTGCTAACGCACACAATACGCAAACGACAAAATAGGGAAGGATTTCAGGTCCTTCCCTATTTCAATGTAACAGGGGATAAAAATGACGGGCCATCTGACTCAAGTTCTAAACAATGTCACTGAAATTATAAATCAATCTAAGACCCTGACCGGACTGCCGCCAGATGCCCAAGAAATTTTAAACACAGCCGTCAGCATAAGCCGTGGGATCGTTACCGAAGTTAAAGGCTTGCAGGGGACTGTTTTACCGTTTACCGAAAAGGCCACCAAGCAACTCAACATCGCGCTGGATATCGTTACCGGCGCGCGCCCCCTGGACGAGGTCAAGTCAGTGTTGGTTGACGTTCACGGCGAGGCTGTAATTGTGCAGGGCGCATCGACCAAGGCCTCAGAAAATGTCAAAGAGTCCATCGCGAAGCTTCAGGGGCTTCCCGACAAATTGGCGCCGATTATCAAACGGCTCAATGATGAAAAAATCACTTTATCCACGCAATTGGAAGCGGCGAAAAAAGAAGAAAGCGCCACCAAGGATAACTATTATTATCTGTTGATGCTTGGTCCCTTTGGTTTGGTGGGGCTAGCCGCAGCGTTGGCCTTATATTCGCATTGGTCGGGAAGGGTCAATGAATTGCAGGCAAAGGAAAGTGAGCTTACAAGATCCATAGCCAATCTGACGGCCATGATTACGTCAACCCAGACGTTAGGCACGGAAATTGGTAATCTCAGTTCTGTGATGCTTCAGGTCAGCAATGCGGTTGATATCGTAACAACGGGCCTTCAAACCATCATTGAGGATGTTAACCAACCAAACGCCCAACGCGGCATGATCGAACTGCGCATTCGGGCCGCTTTGCTGCAAGTCAAAACGCTGGCCGTTGATGTGTCTTAAGCGTCTATAGGATCAATATAAAAAGCCGCCCCAATTTGGAGCGGCTTTTTGTTGAAACAAATACAACACCCCCACCGTCATGCGCGGACTTGATCCGCGTATCCATGACTTTTAGACTTTGAGTTAAGTAAACCGTCAGCGTAAACACACCGTAATCAATTACAAAAGTGAGAAAACAAAATGGACTCTTTTTCGGAAAATGTAAGCAACAAGCTCGGAAATTATATTTATCGCCTGATTGATCCCAGAAATGGAGAAACCTTTTACGTTGGGAAAGGACAAGGTAATCGCGTGTTCGACCATGTAAGAGGCGAGTTAAAACTATCTTCTGAAGCAGAAGATAGTAAATCAGAAAAACTTGATAGARTCAGAGATATCCGTAATGAATACCAGAAGGTTATTCACGTCATTCATCGACACGGCATTCCCGAGAAAGCGATCTTCGAAGTCGAAGCGGCATTGATAGACGCATATTCTGGCCTGTCAAATGATCAGGGCGGACACGGTAGTCAAGACAGAGGGCCTATGAATGCTGAACAGATTAATCAAAAATATGCTCTTCCGGCGCTAGATGCTTCCCCTCCCCACAAGCTTGTCTTGATAAATATCAATCAAATCGAGGATCGGTCCAACAAAGACGCAATACTACATCAAGTTCAGTTCGCATGGAGGATATCTGCGAACAAGGCCAAACAGGCCGATTTTATACTCGCTGTCTTTAGAGGGATTGTTATTGGTGTTTTCACGGCTGACGAATGGTTGCCTGCAACCCTAGAACATTTCCCAGGACGAGAGCATATTGAAAATAGATACGGATTTACAGGCCAAGCCGCGCCTGACGATATTTGGGATTACTATGTCGGTGCCCACGGAAAACGTATAGATACACAAAAGTTAAAACATGTACAAAATCCGATACGGTATTGGGGTATTTAATTCTGGACTGGGGTTGCGGTGAGGGAGGGCGGTATACTCATTAGCTGTATACTGATCTCATATGGCCTAAGTCGTGGATACGCGGGTCAAGTCCGCGCATGACGGTTTTTCTTGTTTTAAATACCCGGCAGGTGGTGCCATCCTTTGTTTTGAAGCTTCGCTTCTGCCCCTCAAGCGCCGGGCGGGAGCGTAGCTCCCTTGGCTTACGGCGCTTTGCGCCGGGGGCTGGAGCGCCCCTAGTCCTGAGCTTCGCTCACTCCTCCTGACTTTGAAGGTGTGCTGGTTTTGGCATCACGTGATACCATCCCCTCCATAAACACCCCACGGGTTCCAAGGGCTTTGCCTTTGGTGGGGTTTTAGGGGCGACGCCCCTGATTTCCTTCAACATCACAGCACAAAAAAAGCCGCCCCAATTTGGAGCGGCTTTTTTTTAATCAGATGGGGCGAAAGCTTAGGCTTCGCTGAACGCAATCGCTTTGTCGCCGAACAGGGCTTGCAATTCGCCGGCTTCGTGCATTTCACGGATGATGTCGCAACCGCCAACAAATTCGCCTTTGACGTACAGCTGGGGAATGGTTGGCCAGCTGGAATAGGCTTTGATGCCTTCACGGATTTCGGGATCTTGCAGAACGTCGATGCCTTTGAATTTGACTTGCATGTGGGTCAAAACACCAACAACGGTGGCTGAAAAGCCACACTGGGGGAACATGGGATTGCCCTTCATGAAGACCACAACGTCGTTGTTGTTGATTTCGTCTTCGATGCGTGCGTTTACGGTATCACTCATATTATTTTTCCTTTTGGGGGACGTTTATGCGTCTTCGGGGATGGAGGTTTGCAGGCCCAACGCGTGTAGGGCTTGATCCATGCTGCCTTTTAGGGCGGCATAAACCATTTGATGTTGCTGAACGCGGCTTTTGCCGACGAAAGATTTAGAAATCACCCGTGCGGCATAATGGTCGCCGTCACCGCGAAGATCTTCGATGTGAACTTCGGCATCGGGCAGACCTACTTTGATTAGGCGTTCAATTTCAGCGGCTTCCATGGCCATATTGGGTGGTTTCCTTAATCTTCAAAATCGGGATGRGCCATAAAYTCAGGCATCCATCCTTCGTGGGCGTCTTTCATTGAGGATACGGATATGGTCCCGACATTCTCAATATTCAAGGCCTCACCGCCGATTTCACCAATTTTTGTTGCAGATACGCCCGCAGACTTGGCCGCAGACAAGAATGCATCTGAATCTTTGGWGATGGCGACATAGCGCGCTTGGTCTTCACCAAACAGCCAACCGTGCATCACCAATCCGTTACTYRCATCCGAAATTTCAGCWCCCAAGCCGGACGCCATSGCCATTTCGGCCAAGGYGACMGCYAAACCRCCGTCGGACAAATCGTGACAKGCGGTGATGTTGCCAGCCARGATTTCSGMSCGGACAAAGTCRCCGTGCTTGCGTTCAAGGGCYAAATCWACCGTTGGAGGCGGACCGTCTTTACGGTCCAAAACTTCTGCCAAGTATTGAGAACAACCCAAATGACCAGAGGTCTCTCCGATCAAGATGATGCTTTCGCCAGCAGCCGTAAACGCCATGCCGATRGATTGAGAGACATCCGCAATCAACCCAACGCCGCCAATGGTGGGGGTGGGCAAAATGCCCTGACCGTTGGTTTCGTTATACAGGCTGACGTTGCCCGAAACGACCGGGTAATCCAGAGCGATACACGCCGCAGAAATGCCTTCGCATGCGCCCACAAATTGCCCCATGATTTCGGGACGTTCGGGGTTGCCGAAATTCATATTGTCGGTGATGGCTTTTGGGGTGGCGCCTGTCGCGGTAATGTTGCGATAGGTTTCACACACGGCTTGTTTGCCGCCTTCGACCGGATCGGCAAACACATAACGGGGCGTCACATCGGACGTGGTTGCCACGCCTTTTGTTGTGCCGTGAATACGCACAATCGCCGCATCGCCACCGGGGCGCGCCACGGTATCGTTCATGACCATGTGATCGTATTGTTCCCAAACCCAGCGCTTAGAACAGCCGTTTGGCGTGCTGATCAGGGTTTTAAGGGCGTCCATCATATCATCAGGGGCCGGAACATCAGCCGCAGCCAAAGGATCGCGTTTAGGGGTCGGTACCCACGGGCGATCGTATTCAGGTGAAGCATCGGCCAGCGGGCTGATCGGCAAATCGCCAACCATTTCGCCTTTGTGAAATAACCGCATGCGGCCCGTATCGGTGATTGTCCCGATGATCGCAAAGTCCAATTCCCATTTTTCGAAGATCGCTTTCGCCATGTCTTCTTTGCCGGGTTCTAGAACCATCAACATGCGTTCTTGGGATTCTGACAACATCATTTCGTATGGTGTCATGTTTTCTTCGCGCTGCGGCACGTTGTCTAAATTCATGTCGATGCCAACACCGCCGCTGGACGCCATTTCGAAAGATGAAGAGGTCAGACCAGCCGCCCCCATATCTTGAATGGCGACAATCGCATCGGTCTGCATCAATTCCAGACAGGCTTCTAACAACAGTTTTTCGGTGAACGGATCACCCACCTGAACGGTGGGGCGTTTGTCTTCGGTATCGGCGGTAAATTCGGTCGATGCCATGGTGGCACCATGGATGCCGTCGCGTCCGGTTTTGGACCCCACATAAACCACCGAGTTACCAATACCCGCAGCCGCACAATAAAAGATGTTATCGGCTTCGGCCAGACCAATACACATGGCGTTGACCAAGATGTTGCCGTCATAGCTGGAATCAAATTCGACTTCGCCGCCAACCGTGGGCACGCCCATGCAATTGCCATAACTGCCGATGCCTTCGACCACACCGTGGACCAGATGGCGGGTTTTTGGATGTTCGGGAACACCAAACCGCAAAGCGTTTAAGTTGGCAATGGGCCGAGCACCCATGGTGAACACGTCGCGCATGATACCGCCAACACCCGTTGCCGCACCCTGAAAAGGTTCGATATAGCTGGGGTGGTTGTGGCTTTCCATTTTGAAAATGATCGCATCGTTATCGCCCGCATCAATGATGCCCGCGTTTTCGCCGGGGCCACAGATAACCCAAGGGGCTTTCGTGGGCAGGGTCTTCAACCATTTTTTGGACGATTTGTACGAACAGTGTTCGGACCACATCACGGAAAAAATGCCAAGCTCGTTTATGTTTGGCTCGCGACCCATGATGTCCAATACCATTTGGTATTCTTGTTCATTCAGGCCGTGTTCTTTGACAACTTCTGGGGTGATTTCACTCATATCTCTATATCGCCTTATGCCGCTGAAGATTTGACAAGGCTGTCAAACATGGGTTTGCCGTCAAGACCGCCCAACAGCATCTCAACACTGCGTTCCGGATGGGGCATCAACCCCAACACGTTGCCGTTCTCATTATATACACCGGCAATGTCATCCGCAGACCCGTTGGGATTGTTCACATACCTAAACGCCACTTGGCCTTGGCCTTCGACCCGTTTCAGGGTTTCAGAATTGGCAAAATAATTGCCATCATGATGAGCCGCCGGGAACGTGATGGTTTGCCCAACATCGTATCCGCTGGTGAACGCGGTGTCGTTGCGTTCAACGGTCAGTTCAATGTCTTTGCAGATGAATTTCAAATTGGCATTGCGCATCAATACACCCGGCAACAATCCGCTTTCGCAAAGGATTTGAAAACCGTTGCAAACGCCCAAAACATGACCGCCGCGATTTGCGTGTTTGATGACTTCGGCCATAATGGGGGACCGCGCCGCCATGGCACCGCAGCGCAAATAATCGCCATAAGAAAAACCACCGGGCACGGCAACCAAGTCGTATCCCGTCAGATCGGTTTCACGGTGCCAAACCATATCAACACTGGACCCCGTAGCAGCCTCCAAAGCAACCTTCATATCGCGGTCACAGTTCGAAGCAGGAAATACAATAACGCAGGCTTTCATAAGCTTCGTCCCTAGCCTTCAATATCGATGGTATAATTTTCGATGACCGTGTTGGCGAGGAGCTTTTTGCACATTTCGTCGACTTGGGCGTGGGCTTTTTTCGGGTCCGTTTCGGCCAGGTCCAATTCGATGAACTTGCCTTGACGGGCTTGGTTCAGGCCTTCAAATCCCAATGAATGCAGGGTGTGTTCGATGGCTTTGCCTTGGGGGTCAAGGACGCCGTTTTTTAAGGTGACGTGGACTTTGGCTTTCATAAGAGCGTGCTTTTCAAAAAGAGTTATTGAAGGGTGTCGGGGCCGGGCATGTCGCCGGGGCCGCTTTCGGGCAGAATGCCAAGACGCTTGGCGACTTCTTGGTACGCTTCTTCGACGTTGCCCAAATCCCGACGAAAACGGTCTTTGTCCATTTTTTCGTTGGTTTTTACATCCCACAGGCGGCAATTGTCGGGGCTGATTTCATCGGCCAAAACAATGTGCATTTGGTCTTCGTCCCATAGGCGGCCAAATTCCAATTTGAAATCCACCAAACGAATGCCGATGCCCAAAAACAAGCCACTCAAATAATCATTGATGCGGAGCGACATAGACATGATTTCGTCCAATTCCGGTGGGGTGGCCCAACCGAATGCCGTGATGTGTTCTTCCGATATCATCGGATCGTCCAATTCGTCGGACTTGTAATAATATTCGACGATGGACCGGGGCAGGGGGGTGCCTTCGGGCATATCAAATCGTTTGGCTAACGATCCGGCAACAATGTTGCGGATGACCACTTCRACCGGAATGATTTCRACTTCRCGCACCAATTGTTCGCGCATGTTCAGGCGGCGGACAAAATGKGTGGGAATRCCAATRTCTTGYAARCACARCATCAAATATTCGGAAATGCGGTTGTTCAACACGCCCTTTCCGGTGATGGTGCCTTGTTTTTTGTTGTTAAAGGCGGTGGCGTCGTCTTTGAAATATTGAACCACAGTACCGGGTTCTGGGCCTTCAAAAATAACTTTTGCTTTGCCTTCGTAGAGCTTCCTGCGCTTAGCCATGATGTTTGTTCCTGATGGTGCTGAAGGGGACTTTTAAGAATCGCCACTTTCAATACAGTCTAAAAGAAGGTGCTGATATAGCACTCTCCATCTTACAAAACAATCACTCGTAAGTCTAAAACAGAGGGTGAATGGGGAAAAAAACGGCGATTTTGGACTTAAAATGCACTACAATTATAATATCGCGCATAAAAGGCTTTCCCTTTGCCTCGCAAACTGGCAAATTGCGGCAGAATTCAAACGGATGGTTCCGTTACGATTGACCTCTTAACTTAAGGATTACGCCATTATGTCTGACAGCTTTCATGACCGCGAGCAAAGCTTTGAAGCGAAAAACAAGCTCGACGAAGAACTGAAGTTCAAAGCCGAAGCTCGTCGCAACAAATTGGTTGGCCTATGGGCCGCCGAAAAAATGGGCATCGAAGGCGCTGATGCGGATGCCTATGCTAAGGCCGTTGTGATCTCTGATCTAGAGGAACCGGGCATCGAAGACGTGATCCGCAAAGTCATGGGCGACTTTAAAGAACGCAAGACCAACGTCAGCGAAGACGACCTGCGCGCCGAAATGGACCGCCAAATGGGTGTTGCTACGGAACAAGTTAAAGCTGATTTTGATCCGCTGGGCAAAGACCACGCCTAAGGCCTAGAGACCAAACGACCTTATTTAAAAACCGGTGAGATTATTCTCATCGGTTTTTTTTATGAGACGCGAGATAAATTGCGACAGCTTCGTAAATAGCATGAGCATCGGTGTCGAGGCCGGCGGGGTTGATGATTATTTCGTCAAACCCGGTGGCCGCGCTGATGGATTTGGTTGTGGCGGCTAAGGTGCCTTCGCCTTTTAAATAGTCCGCTGCGTTTTCGACGTGCAGGCAAATGGCGTGAATGGGGGCTTTGTTGTTGTCTTCGTTACGTTGTTTCTGGCTGCTGCTGGTGTTGCCAAGATCAATCACTTCGGCCTTGTTGATGGCGGACCAAGGAATGATGCCGTTGCCGACGCGGCTGTCTGATACACCCCCATCATCAATGCGCAAAACGACGCTTTTGTTGGGATCACGCAGAGCCTTTATGGCCTTAAACAGCAAACCCGCAAACAGCACAAAAATGCCCAAACCCACCAGGGCTGGAACCATGGCTTCGATGCCTTGGTCGGTCACCCATGCGGCTTTGCGCGCCTTGAACAAAAACACCAAAGCGCCAACGCTGCCCACACCGCCAAACACCACTTGAGACCGCATTTTTTTTAAATCTATGTGAGCTTCAAAGGGGGCTGTTGGCATCTGAAAAAATCCTATTGGATGAGGTCTGAAATAAAGGCGTGCACGATGTTGCTGGGGTCATCGTAAATCAACTTTGTGGTGATGATTAACGATACGATGACCAGCAACGGGCGGATCAGGCTGGTGCCGTGTTTCATGGCCAAGCCTGCACCCAATCGGGCACCGATCAATTGGCCCGCTGCCATGGCTGCTGCGGGCACCCACAACACGTGTCCGGAAAAGGCAAAAAACAGGAACGATGTAAAGTTCGATGTGAAGTTTACGACCTTGGTATGAGCTGTGGCTTTTAACATGTTAAAGCCCAATACGGCGACAAAGGCCAAGGTCCAAAACGATCCGGTGCCGGGGCCAAAAAAGCCATCGTAAAAACCAAGCAAAAGGCCAAACACCGCATAAAAAGGTACGTTTTCCATTTTGTGGTGACGGTCAACCTCACCAAGCTTAGGGCCAAAGGTGAAATACAAAGCCGCCGCAATCAGCAAAAACGGAATCACCTGCATCAACAGATCAGGTGGCATGCGTTGGGCCAAAATCGTGCCGATGATGGCACCCGTGGCCGTAAAGGCTATGGCGAGTTTCATGTCGCCAATATTCACATGACCCTTTTTGGCATAGGTCCGCATGGCGGTGAACGACCCGAACATGGCTTGGGCTTTGTTGGTGGCCAGGGCCGCCACCGGGGGAATGCCCGCCGCCAACAGGGCGGGGACGGAAATCAATCCGCCACCGCCCGCAATGGAATCTACAAATCCACCGATCAGGCCTGCCATAAACAGCAAGGCCAGAATGTCATAAGTCAGGCTTTCCATAAGTCGGAGTTATTCAGCGGCTTCGGTTTTGTGGTAAATCTTGCCACCTTGTTCGCGGAATTTTTGGCTCATTTCATTCATGCCTTTTTCAGCCACATCTTTGATTTCGTGACTGATTTTCATGGAACAGAATTTTGGTCCGCACATGGAACAGAAATGGGCCGTTTTGGCGCCTTCGGCGGGCAAAGTTTCATCGTGATATTTCATCGCCGTGTCAGGGTCCAAAGCCAAATGGAACTGATCGCGCCAGCGGAACTCAAACCGGGCTTTGCTCATGGCATCGTCGCGAATTTGTGCGCCGGGATGACCCTTGGCCAGATCCGACGCGTGGGCCGCAAGTTTATAGGTGACCACACCGACTTTAACATCGTCACGATCGGGCAAGCCTAAGTGTTCTTTGGGGGTCACGTAACACAACATGGCACAGCCGTACCAACCAATCATCGCGGCGCCAATTGCGGACGTGATGTGATCGTATCCGGGCGCAATGTCGGTGGTGAGGGGGCCAAGCGTGTAAAACGGAGCCTCGCCGCAAACTTCCAATTGCTTGTCCATGTTTTCTTTGATCTTGTGCATGGGCACGTGACCGGGGCCTTCGATAAAAGTTTGCACGTCTTTGGCGAACGAGACTTTTTGCAATTCGCCCAAGGTTTCCAGTTCGGCAAATTGAGCTTCGTCATTGGCGTCCGCAATTGATCCCGGACGCAATCCATCACCAAGGCTTAAACCCACATCGTATGCGGCACAGATGTCGCAGATGTCTTCGAAATGATCGTATAGGAAACTTTCTTTGTGATAGGTCAGGCACCATTTTGCCATGATCGCCCCGCCGCGCGACACAATACCCGTGGTGCGGTTGGCGGTTAGGGGAATGTGTGCCAAACGCACGCCGGCGTGGATGGTCCAATAATCGACGCCTTGTTCGGCTTGTTCGATCAAGGTATCGCGGAACATTTCCCACGTTAAATCTTCGGCAATGCCTTTGGCTTTTTCCAAGGCCTGATAAATCGGCACGGTGCCGATGGGCACGGGCGCGTTCCGCAAAATCCATTCCCGCGTATTGTGAATGTCGTTTCCGGTGGACAAATCCATCACGGTATCGGCCCCCCAACGAATAGACCAAACCATTTTGTCGACTTCTTCGGCGACCGAAGATGCCAGCGCAGAATTGCCGATGTTCGCATTGATCTTGGTCAGGAAGTTCCGGCCCAAAATCATYGGTTCGGATTCMGGGTGRTTGATGTTGGCCGAMARCACCGCACGACCACGGGCAATTTCRGAKCGTACAAAYTCASSCGTRACATGATCRGGAAYGCTGGCGCCAAAGTCTTCGCCGTCGCGGGCTTTTCCGGTGGCCATGCTGCGACCTTCGTTTTCACGCACCGCAACGTATTCCATTTCCTTGGTGATGATGCCGCGTTTGGCATAGGCCAACTGGGTCACGGCGCTGCCATCTTTTGATTTTAGCGGACGATTGGTGGCGGCGGGGCATTCGCGAACGGATGATTTTTCGCCATTGTCTTCGGGTTTGATTTTCCGGCCATCGTACGCTTCGACGTCGCCGCGTTCCATGATCCATTCGGCGCGCAGTTTAGCCAAGCCTTTTTCAATATCGATTTTGACGTCGGTATCGGTGTAGGGACCGGATGGATCATAAACCACAACCGGAACTTCACCCGAAGTGGGTTCCAGCGGAATGTGCCGCATGGCAACTTTTAAGCCGCGTTCAGATTCGACATAGAATTTTTCAGAGCCCTGAATAGGGCCAGTGGTGACTTTGATTTCGTTAGTTGTGCGCGCATCCATAAGGAGGCCTCCTCAAAATTTTGGGTGTGGCATAGCAAGAGGGAGGACTTTATAAATCTCCCGTCCCTACGCCAGCATAACCCGGATCAGGTTCAAAGGGTTCATCTCAGGCCCTGAATATAAGGCCGCCCCTCGGATATTTGGAATCTGGAGAGTCTCAGCGCAAAGGTCAAGCATAGAAAACACCAAGCTTGCGTTTTTTTCGATTTTACCTTAGAACTACTCAATATTAGAGTTTACGAATTTAAGGTTACCCTTGCGATAGTGCGGGATATGCAAACATTTAGAAAGGTTGCGTCTATGTTGAAAAAGATTGTTGCTGTAGCTCTGGTTACAGGATTGTGGGCTGGCACGGCGAACGCTGGTGCTGTTGATACCAAAGCTCTGATGATGGAAGGCAAAGGCCTGATCAAAGGTTTTGCCACCGAATTGGTTGGCGAATTGAAAAAAAGCATGAAATCTGGCGGTCCAATTGCAGCCATTGGCGTTTGCAACACCAAAGCCATGCCGATTACCGACAAGCATACGGCTCAAGCAACAGGTTGGACCATCAAACGGTCTAGCCACAAATTGCGCAATGCAGACAACAAGCCTGATACTTTTGAAGCGCGCGCGATTAAAGAATTCCAAGCCCGTCAAGCCAATGGCGAAAGCGCCAAAAAAATGGTTATGACCATGGTCACCATAGAAGACGGCAAAAAAACCTTCCGTATGGTTAAAGCTATTCCAACCGGAAAGCCTTGCTTGGCCTGCCATGGCAGCGACATCAAACCAGAAGTCGCCGCTAAGCTGGACAGCCTTTATCCAAACGACAAAGCTCGTGGATTTAAAATGGGCGAAATGCGCGGCATTTTCTCGTTGAAAAAAGAACTCTAAATCTCCCCATCCCCCCCCCGGGGATGATTGAAGAGTACAAAGAAAACGGCGTCCGAACCTAGGACGTCGTTTTTTTGTGCTTAAATATAGCCCCCTCCCTGTAAGCTTCGCTTTCGAAGAGGGGCTTACGGCCCATTCGGCCTAGTTTGAGTGCCATGCTGATAATATCTGTTGGTTTTTTTCCGCGATCTAAAAGTCAGGAGGAGTGACCGAAGGTCAGGACAAGGGCCGCCCCAGGCCCCGTGCGAAGCACGTAAGCCAAGGAGGCTCCGCCTCCGCCCGGCATTTGAGGGGCAAAGCGAAGCTTTAATACAAAGCCCAAAACTTGCAATCCAAAGGCCGCAACGGCGATACCATATTGGCCCATATCAGCCCCGCCGAGGCCCAACTTCTCCATGACGTCACGGACGGTGGGTCCATCAACCCCGAAACTGGATTGCCTGAATTCTTCTTCGGTGATTTTTTCGGTGGTTTGAGCGATAGCTTCAGTTCCATCGGCACATCCTTAAGCGACAGTTTCAGTTCGTTTGGTGACAGCATGAGCAGTTTTGGCGATAGCTTTT
>NVTL01000094.1 GCA_002401565.1 Rhodospirillaceae bacterium | reverse complement strand
GCAAAATCAGCAACAATCTTGATCAAACTGGTCAGCACCGCTGATACCGGATACTACTACGTGACCAAGAAGAACCCACGCAACATCACCGAAAAGATGCAATTTCGTAAATACGATCCCGTGGTTCGCAAACACGTTGTTTTTAAAGAAGCTAAAATCAAATAAAGCTTCTGCGACAGGCTTTCTTTTAGGCTGGTCGATACCGTGATCAAAGACATAAAAAAAACGCGCTCTTCACGAGCGCGTTTTTTTCGTGTTCTAAAAGGTTTTGATCTTAATCTAGAAATTTATGAAGCGTTTCCAAGAAGTTCGGCACCGAGATCGGCTTTGCAATATAGCCTTCACAGCCGCCTTCACGAATTTTTTCTTCATCGCCTTTCATGGCAAAGGCCGTCACCGCGATCACCGGGATGTGTTTAACTTCATCATCGGCTTTCAGCATTTTGGTGAGTTCTAAGCCCGAAATTCCGGGAAGCTGGATGTCCATCAAAATCAAATCAGGTTTGTTTTTATAGACCAGTTCCATAAAATTTTGCCNATCCTTGGCCTGAATGGTTTCATAATCGTGAGCCTGTAACAGGTCGTTAAAGAGCTTCATATTCAGTTCATTGTCTTCAACGATCAAAATAGTTTTAGCCATTGTCACCTCTTCACGGTCATACCGATTTTATAAATTTAGCTTTAAAGAGATTTTGTTACATCCACCTCCTTAAGTCAATGCAGACAAGTCTTTAAAAAAACCAAAAAAAAGGCTGCCACACGTTGTGACAGCCTAAGTTTGATTTGAAGTAACAGGGAGAAACCGAAAAGATCAGAAAGAATTGACCATGCCAAAATCATTAAAGCCCATCAGGCCGATCGAAAGAAACAAGAGGGGTAAGGCTAATCCGATGGCTTTTAATGTCGTCATGGTCTGAAATCCTTAATCTAATTTTCAGTGACTTACCGGGGATCCAGCCCGGCTTGTCTATGACTAAGAATGTACAGCGACCTCTTTCAGTCTTCAGTGATGTTGGTCACATCTGTTAAAAAAGAAAAATTAACCGCGCACGTCTTCGACCATACCTTCCAAACGTTCCAAATCTTTCACCAACAATGCCGTTTTGGTCCGTTCAACAATTTTCTTGCGGGTCAAGTCGCTCATCACCCGCGCCACGGTTTCGCGTGTGGTCGATACCCGCGACGCCACATCGGAATGCACCGGGATGGGCTTAATTTCAGCGGTCAGGTCGTCGGTTGTGAATTTACGCGCCAAAGCCAAAACATCCGCATGAACGCGGTTGTTCGCCCCCAAAGTCGAAAGATCCATGATGCGTGTTGTTGATGTGCGCACCAAATGAGCCAGATGTTTCATCAATTTCAGCGCGATATTTGGATTATCGATAATCATATTTGTAAATTGTTTTGCCGGAAGCGACGCAATGCGGGCTTCGCCCATGACCATGATGCTGGCCGAACGCGGCAAACCGTCAATCGCCGCCAACTCGCCAAAATGCCCGCCGGGTTCTAAGTCTTGAAACGTGATTTCACGCCCAGACAAAGAATAGTTCACCACCCGCACGGCGCCGTCGACAATAAAGTAAATGTCTTGGGATTCCGAATGCTGGTCGATGATCTGTTCACCGGCTCCATAAGTTTTCCAGCTGCAATTTTTTTGGACAATTTCAATTTCTTCTTTCGTCAATTCAGACAGAAGTTGAATGTTGGCAAGTGAATCCGTCACGTTTAATCTCCTCAATTGATCCCGCGCTGTACCTTTTACAGGTTTCTCTGCGGGTCCTAAACACTCATATATTTACATAGTTAACCAATTTTTGAACTTTTGTGCATAACAATCTTCATCAAGAGAACGTTTTAGGCCGCCGTTTTGATCCCCTTCACTGCAAAAAGGGTATGAAAATCGAGCCCAAACCGCAAATACCCAGTCAGAGAATCTGACAACGGTCCAGAAAGGATCAACACGATGGCAGATAAAAAAGTTTTGAGGGAACCCGTTCCTGAACAAGATATGCCAGCCACAACCCAGCCCATCGGGTTTGAAGAGATAACCCGCACCGACCTGTCGACGCCCGCCAATCCAAGATCGTTTCTGTGGAGCTTTGCCCGGTCGATTTGTGATGCGAACAACATGGCCACCAGCCACGAACGCGAAGGCTGCAAAGACGGTGTGCCCTGTACCAAGCTTCAAAGTTGCACAGACCAAGCCGACAAAACCATTCGCTATATCGAAGCCCGAAAGTCCGGATTTAAACGCTGATGGTCACGCCGCCTCGGCGCGGATCTCCGGCTCCGGCTAAATGCGCGGTGCGCAGATTAAATTCAGCCCCGTGAACACCGCCAAAAAACAAGCTTTGCTGATCCCAACATTTTGTTGCCTCAAACGTTTGTTTTAAACGCTCGTTAACGCCTTGGGCAAATCCTGGCTCGACATTCAATACGCCATTTTCATAATGAATGCGGGGCCCAATGACCGCGTCATCCAAGCCTTGGTCAAATTCCAAAAGACCCAAGATCACTTGCAAAATAGCGGTGCGAATGCGGTTTGACCCGCCCGACCCCAACGCCACCAACCGCCCATCGGGGCGTTCAATCAGGCTCGGCGCCATCATGGACGACAAACGGGTGTCTTCGGCCCAATTGCCCAACCCCGCTGGATTGATGTCTTCTTCGCCCAGCATGTTGTTCAAAACCATGCCCGTGCCGGGCGCGATATAGGCTGACCCTTCGCCATTGGACACCGTTAACGACGCCGCATTGCCCTTTACATCAATGACGCTGATGTGCGTGGTGCCCCGGTGGGATTTGGGCTGGCCCAAGACTTGCTGGCGGTATCGCTCTAAAAATTGTGGGTCTAACAATGTTTCAGCCCCGCTTTGGGGATACAAATTGAGGCCGCTTTCGACCCGCGCCTGATTGGTTAGGTGCATGACCTCGGCCAGATGTTGCAAATATTCAAACGAGCCACAGCCCATTTTTTTCAGCCCCGTATCGCTCAACAAGTCCAAGGCAAAACCGATCAGGATGCCGCCCACCGATGGCGGGGGATTGGTCAAAATGCGAGAACCTGCAAAATTCACACACAGGGGCTTGCGCTTAAGAACCTGATAAGCCTCAAAATCAGCACGGTCCAAATGGCCGCCTTTATCTTCGCAATCTCTGGCAATGTTTTGCGCCACTTCGCCCTGATAAAAAAGACCTTCACCTTCATGAGCCAAGGCATCCATGAAATCGGCGGCGGCGGGAATGCGCAGGGTTTCGCCCGCGCCAATCAAGGCCCCCGGCGTGGTGGGGCTTTCATATTGATGCGCACATTCGGGACAATCTTTGTAAATAGGCTTCACGATTTCAAAAATTTGGGCCTGCAAAGCGGACAGCTTCACCCCGTCTTTGGCCAACTTTCGGGCCGGAGCAATAATGTCGCTCATCCCCATTGAGCCCAAGTCTTTGTGAATATCAAACGCTCCCTTGACCACGCCCGGCATGGCGATTGAACCCAGCCCGATGTGAAATTCTTGGGTCACGGGGCCAAAGTCGGCAATGATTGGTTTGAAGTCACTCTCACTTTTTTGAGCGCGCGGGGTATGCGCAAAAAAGTCATAAAGAACTGCGGCCCCGTCGGCGGGTTTGGCCATCAAAAATCCACCGCCGCCCAAACTGGACAGCACGGGTTCGGCCACGGTCGACGCAAACAGCGCCGCCAAAACCGCATCAAAGGCGTTGCCGCCAGATTTTAAAACCTCTGCTGCCGCATTTGCCGTTTGCAAATCGCCCGCCGTGACCACACCTTTAGAATGCAAAGAATTTCTCCTGTTAGAATTTTATAACGATACAGATTGTGATAGATTAAATCCATGATGATTAAACGCCTTTTCCTGACCGCCGTCTTTACGGCGAGCTTCACGGCCCAAGCCTTCGCTTCGACCTCTTGCGTTGCGCCGGGCGCGTGGTTTGATCCAAACCAAAAATCAAATATCCCCACGGCCGCTATGTTGAGCCAATTGAAAAACCAAGACGTCATCATGTTGGGCGAAACCCATGACGTGGCCGATCATCACCGTTGGCAGATGCAAACCATTGCCCAATTATATGCCCAGCGGTCTGACATGGTTTTGGGATTTGAATCGTTTCCCCGGCGCTTGCAGCCAATTTTGGACAAATGGGTCGCAGGCGACTTAAGCGAAGATGAATTCATCAAACAAAGCGAATGGAATACGGTGTGGAAATATGATCCCAAACTGTATCTGCCGCTGTTTCATTTTGCCCGCATCAACCATGTACCCATGGTGGCGTTGAACGTTGATAAAAGCCTGACCAATAAAATCTCTAAATTGGGCTGGACCGCTATCGCCCAAAGCGAACGTCTGGGCCTTGGCAACCCCAAACCACCGTCTCAGGATTATTTGGATATGCTGGGCGAAATTTATGCTTTGCACAGCGAAGATAAAAACATCAAGACCAAGGACGATCCGCACTTTACCAATTTTGTCGATGTACAGGTCACGTGGGACCGGGCCATGGCCGAGGCTATGGCCAACAAAAGCCAAGGCAAACAAATGGTCGCCATCGTTGGCCGTGGACATTTGGAAAATGGCTATGGCGTGCCCCATCAATTGACAGATTTGGGCGTGACCAAATTTTCGGTGTTGATTCCGTGGGATACAGAACGCCCATGTGACGACCTGAACGCCAATATTGCCACCGCCGTGTTTGGCCTGAAATCCATCGAACGGGCAAAGGCCGCGCCGAAACCTCGGTTAGGCATCATGATCGAAACCGCCAAAGCCGGTGGCGTGCACATCAGCAACGTGGTCAAAACATCCGTTGCCGAAGCTTCGGGTTTGTTAAAGGATGATGTGATTACGTTTGCTGCCGGACAACACATGCGCACCGCTGGCGACTTGGTTAAAACCATTCAGGCCATGGTGCCCGGCACGTGGTTGCCGTTGATCGTTAAACGCGGGGCCCAAACCGTCGACATCGTGGCGCGTTTCCCCCACAAAGCCAAAAAGCCCAATCATCCATGAAAGCCTTTGTCGCGTTTGTCCTAAGTTTGATCTTCGCGGCCCCCGTTTGGGCTGAAAACACAGCGCATCACGACGTCAGCGTGCACATGAGCCCCGCCGAGGGTTATGTCTTTGTAGAAGACCTGATCCAATTTAAGGGCCAAGGGGAAACCACATTTACCCTGTCGCCCGCCTTTCAAATCCAAGACGTCCAAGTCGATGGAACTCCGCAAGATATCACGCCAATTCGGGGAGCATTTGTTGTTGATTTAGGCCCAAAAGGCGACCATCAAGTTTTCATCACCACCAAAGCCCTTTTAATCGAGCGCGCCACGCCCCCTTTCCTAACGGTTGAAGGCGGCTATTTGGGGCGAGACTGGCTGGCTCACCCCGAAGATTTCCTCGCCACTTGGGATATTTCCGGCAGCACGGATAAGGGCCAAAAATGGTTAACCCCCGGTCGATTATCAACGGAAGCACAAAAAGGCACCTACTATCAGGCGCGTTTCATCAATAGCCAACCCAGCCCGCCACCGACCCTGATCACAGGTCCGTTTGAAATTTCTGAACGTTGGGCCGATGACATTCGCGTGCGCACCTATTTTCACAAAGAACTGGCTCCGCTGGCCGAAGGCTATTTAGACGACACGGTGCGCTATATCCAAGACGCCATCCAAAACATCGGCCCTTATCCGTATTCAGAATTTTCCATTGTATCAGGCATTGCCCCCGTGGGCTGGGGTTTGCCCGGCCTGACCTATATCGGGCGCCGCGTGTTGGCGTTGCCGTTTATCCGCACCACATCCCTGCCCCACGAAGTTTTGCACAATTGGTGGGGCAATGCCGTGGATGTGGATTATAGGTCTGGAAATTGGGCCGAGGGTCTGACCACGTTTCAGGCCGATTTGGTGCAGTCCGCCTTAAAAAACAAAGATGGCGGACGGGCCAAACGTTTAGAATGGCTCCGCAATTTTTCGGCCCTGCCCCAAGGCACAGACGTACCGCTGAGCCAGTTTCGATCGCGCACCCACGATGCTTTACAAGTGGTCGGTTACGGCAAAACGGCATTTGTCTTTCACATGTTGAAAATCCGTTTGGGGGCAGAAACTTTTAACAAAGCCCTGCAGGATTTCTATCGAACACATACTTACAAAGTCGCCAGCTGGGCCGATCTTCAAACCGCTTTCGAGGCCAGATCGAACAAAGATTTATCGACCTTTTTTGACCTTTGGGTGAACGAAGCCGGAGCCCCCAGCCTTAACCTCAGCAAAGCCAGCGCCAGTGGATCGCACGTGAGTTTCACCCTCAAGCAATCAAAAGCCTATCCGTTGGTTGTTCCCGTGCGCCTTAAAACCCAAAAAGGCGTCGAAGATTTCCAAGTGCACTTGAACAAAAGAATTCAGAACTTTACCTTTAAGGCCAAAAGTCCGGTTCTGTCCTTGCACATAGACCCAAATTTTGACGTCTTTCGCCGCTTAGAAACAAACGAAACGCCGCCCATTTTGCGCGATGTGACGTTAAATCCCAAAACCAAATTGATTGTGACTGACCCGCGTGCACAGGGTGCGGCCCGTGCCTTGGCCGAACGATTATTGCAACGCCCGGTGATAGAACAAGACGATGCTGGCCCCCGTATCGTGGTCAGCCTCAACCTTTCAGAAAAAACCGATGCACGGGCTTATGTCGAACGGGATCAAAACGGTCGGGTGACCTTATTCATCACGGCCCGCACGGTGGAAAACCTGTTGCAATTCACACGGTCCCTGCCCCATTATAAACGACGTAGCTTTGTTGTTTATGATCAAGGCAAAGTGATTCAAAAAGGGGTTTTTGATATCCCCACCAGCCCCTTATCGCGTCAATTCAAAGGCACCCCCAAATGAGGCCATAAATGACCGCACAAATGCCAAAACTGAAACGGACTCTGGGCCTTGTTAGCCTCACCCTTTATGGGCTTGGCATTATCATTGGCGCGGGTATTTACGTTTTGGTGGGGGCGGTGGCTGGACAGGCCGGCATGGCGGCCCCGCTGGCGTTTCTCATTGCGGGCATCCTTGCCGCATTTACCGGGCTCAGTTATGCCGAACTTGGGCAACGCTTGCCCGATGCCGCCGGGGCGGCCGTTTATGCCCAAAAAGGTTTTCAAAGCTCGCTTGCCGGACGGCTTACAGGGTATGCCACTTTGTTGGTGGCCGTGGTTTCCGCCGCCAGTGTAACCCGCGGAGGTGCCGGATACCTTTTGGCGATTGTCGACATTCCGCTTCCCTTGGCCAGCGGGGCGGTGATCATTATATTCACGGCGTTGGCGTGTTGGGGCGTCAAAGAAAGCGTTTATATCGCGTCATCGATGACGGTTTTGGAAATCTGTGGTTTGGGCATTGTGATTTTCATTGGGGCCGACGCCTTAGGCGATCTGCCCCAACGTATTTCTGAAATGTGGCCCAAAGAAACCAGCGCTTGGATAGGCGTTATGGGCGGGACATTTTTAGCCTTTTTTGCGTTTTCAGGGTTTGAAGCCATCGTCCACATGGCCGAAGAAACCGAAAACGTTAAGCGCACTCTGCCCCGCGCGGTGGTGCTGTCCATTGGCTTGTCCGCATTGCTGTATATGTTGGTGATTTCTATTTCTGTGTTGACCATTTTGCCCACAGACTTAGCCGCCTCGAACGCACCGCTGTGTCTGGTGGTGGATTGCGACAGCCCCAACATGGCCTTATTCCCCATCATCGCCATCATCGCGACCCTGAACGGCGTTTTGATTGAAATCGTGTTGATGGCCAGAATTACGTATGGCATGGCCAATCGAAAATGGCTGCCGGGTTGGTTATCTGGTGTGCATGCTAAAAGACAAACTCCAATGCTGGCAACGGTTTGCGTCGGAATGATCGTCTTTGTTTTGGCGACAACGTTTGATTTCGAGCCTCTGGCCCGTGTCACCAGCGCGCTGATCTTGATTGTTTTTGTAATTGTAAACATGTCGTTGGTGATGTTGAAAAGACGACATGAACCCGTAAAGCTGAGCTTGGAAATTCCCGCTTGGGTGCCGATATTTGGGGCTTTAAGTTCGCTGGCTGTATTGATTGCGGAACTGTTTTGGACGGCTTAAGCCGCTAACAACAAAGCCATCATTCCGCCAACGGCACCCACGGCAACGACGGCGCCGTACAGCCCAAAAGTCATTAGGCTTTTCAAAGCAGATGTGGATTTTTCGTCCACCAGAGTATTTTCAATGTTCATTGGTCGTTCCATCGTTTGTAAGATTACCAAATATAGTTTGCTTTCATTAACAATTCTTAAAGCTCAAACCCTTGCTCACGGCCTCATTTTCAGCTACTAAGCAATGAGTTTGCCAAGGGAATCCCGCCGGGGTCCTTAAGTGGCGTTACGAACATTCAATTTTAAGCGATTTGATCTCATGAGTTCACTTCCCGATAAGGCTTTATTGCCCGCTGGCATGCAAGACGGATTGCCCCCCCAGGCTGCCCTTGAGGCAAAAACGGCGGAGCTTTTGATTGCCGCGTTTGATGGCTGGGGCTATGCCCGCGTCAAACCGCCCTTGATGGAATTTGAAGAAAATCTGCTGTTGGGCACCGGAAAAGCCGTGGCTGGACAAGCCTTTCGCGTGCAAGACCCGGTTAGCCAACGCATGTTGGCCCTGCGCCCCGACATGACTTTGCAAGTCGCCCGCATTGCGGCGTCCCGGCTCAGCAATTCGCCGCGGCCTTTGCGTTTGGCTTATTCCGGTCAGGTCGCCCGSGTGCARAGCTCTCAATTGCGYCCCGAACGTCAATTTGGTCAGGTCGGTGTGGAACTGATCGGCGCCAGCGGTCCCGCCGCCGACGTTGAAGTCGTACTGATGTCCGCCGAAGCCTTGGAATCTGCGGGCGTAAAAAACCTCAGCATCGATTTGGGCCTGCCCACGTTATGCCCAGAAATCACCAAGGATTTAGACTTAGACACCGCCACCCAAGCCACCCTAAAAACCGCTCTGGACCGTAAAGATGCCGATGGTATTTCCGGTTTGGCCGACCAATTGGGGGCCGAAATTGCGGCGACACTTTCCGCGATG
>NVTL01000093.1 GCA_002401565.1 Rhodospirillaceae bacterium | reverse complement strand
TTCTCCGGTATCTATTACTGGTTCCCAAAGATGACCGGACGTTTTGCGGATGGACCTATAGCAACATTGAGCTTCTGGCTAAACTTCATTGGTGTGAACGTGACCTTCTGGCCACTGTTCATCATCGGTAAAGAAGGCATGCCGCGTCGCTACTGGAACTACGAAATGTTCTCTGACTTTAGAGTTATGGGATATTCGTTTGAACAGTATCAAACTCTTGCGACATATGGTTCTTGGATCATTGCCCTGGGTATGGTTCTTCAAACCATTAACTTCATCTATGCGGCAATCGCGGGCAAACCTGCTTCGTTGAACCCATGGAACTCTCAGTCATTGGAATGGACTCACACCGAGTCTCCTCCAGGACCTGGCAACTTCGGTGATACCGATGTTGTTCTGGACGAAAACTGGAGCCCTTATAACTACAACAAGGGTTAATTTCCAAGTTAGACTTCATAAAGCGAGCGGGGGCTGAAAAGTCCCCGCTTTCTTTTTGTCTAAAATTTGCTTCAAGTTCAAAGACATTAGCGCTTTTTTAGAGAAGAATCCCGCACAGGTCTTGCGGTACACCCCCACAAAAGGCTATATATTCAGCTCAAAATTAATAGAGCGAGCTCCTTTATGACCAACACACAAAATACACCAACAACACCTGCGGGCATTCCCGCCAATCGCAAATGGATCATATTTACGATCCTGCTTATTTTTGCGGGCACCTTGTATGGCACCACCATGTACCGCATTCGAAGCTCTGGCTTCTTGGGCGTTAAACAAGACCAACTGGCGCACCCTGAAAAGGCGACAGAGGCTTCTGGTACCCTGCAAGACAGCGCTGTTAAAGCAGATCCGTCCGCACCCGCTTCCACAACGCCACCTGCAAATTAATCTAGGCCTGTTCCATGATTGAATTGACCACCATCCCGCACATCAATGCGGTGCTGAATGCCTTGACCGTGATGCTTTTGTATATTGCCCGTGGGCAAGCAAAGGCTGGCGACGGTGCGGCGCATAAAAAGACCATGATCACCACACTGGGTGTTTCCGTGCTGTTTTTGGTGCTGTACGTGACCTATCATCTGGGCGGCGGTTTTGCCAAGTTTGGTGGCGAAGGTTTGGTGCGGTGGATTTATTTCCCGATTTTAATCGTCCACGTGATTGGCGCGGTGATCATTGTGCCGATGGTTCCGACCGCAGTCTTTTTTGCCCTTAAAGGCAACATTGAAAAGCACCGCAAGGTCGTCAAATGGACCTGGCCGATTTGGTTCTTTGTCGCCGTATCGGGCGTTATTGTTTACACCATGGCCCTGCACCTGTTTCCGTGCGAAGGCGCGTGTCTGGCTTCGGGTATTCAAATGCCCAGCAGTATGCCAGCCACTCTGCCCGGCTCTTAAACCTGATTTATAAACAAGGCCCCTCTTATGAAATGTGAAAACGTCACGGATCGTCCACCTTTGATGGAYCGMCTGACCCAAGTCATGCAMCGCCCCGGCGGCCARTCTTGGTTRWTRAARTGGAGCATCNCKGGCNCTSATCGTSATTGGTATCGCCGGATTGTTTGCGTTGCCMTTGGCCTTTGGTCGSGCRCCGGGCGTMAGTGACTATTTCCCGTGGTTTGTTGAAAATTTCCACCGCTTTTTGGTGGTCCATGTTGATTTCAGCTTTGTGGTCTTTTTTCTGTGCATCTTTGCCATTGTCGCGCACATGACCACCTTCCGTTTGTCCAACGGTGAGCCCCGCTTTATGGTTTTGGAATATTTGGCCTTTCGCTTCGCCATTATGGCSGTGGGSGGSATGTTYYTGCCCGTGTTCCCGATYTCACCMGATYTGGCGGTGATCTTCCCSATGTTGGTGGGCGAGCCSRTSATGAGCAACTAYRTYCCSGTGCTCACCAGCCAGYTGTTTTATGTMTCSTTGTTRTTGCTGKSCATWGCCATGGCKTTGATGGCSYTGATGGTGMTTTTAAATTTGCTCGGCAACGTCGGTAATCTGTCAAAACAAGGTCACGGCTTTGGTATCGATTTGTTCAGCCTTGGGGGCATTACCGCCGCCATCGCCTATCTGATCGCCTTTTCCCATTTTTTAAGCGCTTGGTCTGTGTTGAACGGATCGCCCATTACCCACCAGTTTAACGAAGACTTGTTTTGGGCCGGCGGGCACGTGTTGCAATTTGTCAACGTCGCCCTGTTGATCGTCGCGTGGTACACCATCGCGTCCATCGTACTCAAACCCATACCGCTTAACCCCATGGCCGTTGTTTTGGCGATGGCGATTTTGGTGTTGGGTGCGGTTGCCACCCCCGTCTTTTCAAGCGTGTTCGAAATCTTCGGCGGCATTTGGCGTCAAGCGTTCACCGACATGCAATACCTGTTCGGCCTAATCGGCCTGATCGTGGCCTTGCCTTTGATCCGCGCGGTGCTGATGGCGCCAGACAAACCGTGGAAAAATCCGGGTTATGTGGTGATCTTGCTCAGCCCGCTGGTGTTTGGCGTTGGCGGTATCATGGGCTTGTTTGTGGATGGTCAAGATACCCGCACACCCGCCCATTACCACGGCATGATCGCGGGCGTGACGTTGTCGTTCATGGGGCTGTTTTACATGGTATTTTTACCGTTGATGAAACGGGTCATCACTCACCCGCGCCTGGCTTTGGTGTCTGTATGGATGTTCGGCATCAGCCAAATTATCGCCAGCACCGGATTGTTCTTGGCGGGCGGCCACGGGGCGCAGCGCAAAGTCGCGGGCGCCGAACAAGGTTTGTCCACATTCACCGCTAAATTGGGCATGGGCCTGAACGGTGGAGCGGGWTTATTYGCAATTATTGGCGGRGCTTTGTTCGTCTGGGTKGYWYTGACCGCYYTGATGAACAAACARAAAGACGCTTAANCNAWCTNTTTTTTRATYGAAAAMGTTGGTTTTTRRASCCGRAMCATGTACATTCGGGWCCGRTNATCAGTAGGGGATGAAGACTTTGGCCAACGCCACAGAAGACAACAACAAAAATKGGACCACGGATGCTCTGGAAACAGACGTAACCGCCAACCCAGAAATCGGCACGCACGAAGACTTAGAAGCTACCGGATTGGGTGGTGGCGATCCTTATCGATTCCACATTGCCGATTATGCGGCGCTGTTGAAACCCCGCGTGATGTCGCTGGTGGTGTTTACCGCTGTCACGGGCATTGTCATTGCACCGGGTGAAATCAGCCTGTTTGCGGCCATTATATCCACCCTGTGCGTGGCCTTTGGTGCCGGAGCTTCGGGCGCCATTAATATGTGGTACGACCGTGACATCGATCAATTCATGGAACGCACGCAAAACCGGCCTATTCCCGCAGGTAAAATAAAGCCCACGCAAGCCTTGGTGTTTGGCGTCATCATTGCGGTCTTGTCCGTGATTGTCATGCATCTGTTTGTGAACGAACAAGCTTCTGGCCTGTTGCTGTTTACGATTTTGTATTACGTGTTCCTGTACACCATGTGGCTGAAACGTTCGACCCCGCAAAACATCGTCATTGGTGGTGCTGCGGGGGCCTTTCCGCCGATGATCGGCTGGGTTTCGGTCAGTGGTGATTTCGCCCTGGAATCGGGTATTTTGTTCCTGATTATCTTTTTGTGGACACCACCGCACACGTGGGCTTTGGCGTTGTTCCGCCACGGCGATTACGAACGCGTGGGTGTGCCGATGATGCCGGTTGTCGTGGGCAGCCACAGAACCAAAGTTCAAATGCTGGTCTATACGATTTTATTGGTGATCGTGACTATGATTCCGGGCCTGATTGGTTTGTCGGGGATCATCTATACGGTCATCGCGGCGATCTTGGGCGGCATGTTTATCTTCCATTGTGTTAAACTGTTGAAAATGGATACCGATGATCACGCCCGGCCAACGTTCCTGTTCTCGCTGATGTATCTGTCGGGAATCTTTATGGGGCTGTTGGTGGATCACTTCTTGCTGTTCCCCCTCCCCATTACGTTCTAATGATCAAGTCACCGTATCAGAGCTTAGAGGATCGCTTCCGCCGCATGGATGCGGTCTCTGGGGCCATGAGCATGTTGCATTGGGATATGTCGGCGATGATGCCGTCTGGTGGAGCTGAAAGTCGCGCCGAGCAATTGGCGACCCTGTCCAGCGTCCATCATTCCATGATCACAGACCCGGAAATTTCCGACCTGTTGGAYGGGGCCGARGCTGATTTRCAYTTGRACAACTGGCAACAGGCCAAYGTGCGCGAAATGCGCCGSGCSTGGATACACCAAGCCGCCATCGAYGCCGATTTGGTCGAAGCCTTAAGCCGRGCYTGTTCCGCCAGCGAAACCGTATGGCGCACCGCACGGCCCAACAATGATTTTAAAGCCGCCCTTCCGGGTTTAGAAGAAGTCCTGAACCTATCGCGCCAAGTGGCCGAGGCGAAATCTGAAAAACTGGGCGTGGGCCTGTATGATGCCTTGCTGGATCAATACGAGCCCGATGGTCGCTCTGCCGACATTGACGTGATTTTTGACGACCTTGCCGCCTTTCTGCCTGACTTTCTGGACGATGTACTGACCAAGCAGGCCGCTGGCTCCGACAGATTACCGCTGAACGGCCCCTTCCCCGCCGCAACGCAACGGGAATTGGGCAAAACCTTTATGACCGCCTTGGGCTTTGATTTTGACCATGGACGATTGGACGAAAGCGCTCACCCGTTTTGTGGCGGCACTTATGACGATGTGCGCATCACCACCCGCTATGACGAAGCTGATTTTTCCAGCGCCATGATGGGTGTGTTGCACGAAACCGGACATGCCCTGTATGACCAAGGCCTGCCGAAAAAATGGCGCGGGCAACCCGTGGGCAGCGACCGCGGCATGAGCATCCACGAAAGCCAGTCGTTGCTGATTGAAATGCAGGCGTGTCGCTCACCCGAATTTTTAGACTACGCTGGGCCAAAAATGCGTGAAGCCTTTGGCGGCACCGGGGACGCTTGGCAGACCCAAAACTTACTTCGCCGCACCACCCACGTCGAAAAGGGCTTTATTCGCGTTGATGCCGATGAAGTCACGTATCCGGCCCACGTGATCTTACGCTATCAATTGGAAAAAGCTGCGATTGTCGGTGATCTAAAAATGAGCGATCTGCCCGGTGCATGGAACGAAGGCTTAAAAAACATCCTCGGCATTACGCCGCCAACGGACACGGTCGGCTGCTTGCAAGACATTCATTGGTACGACGGTGCGTGGGGCTATTTTCCAACCTATACGCTGGGCGCCATGACCGCCGCGCAATTGTTTGCCAAAGCCAAACAGGACAAACCTGAAATTTTAGGCGCAATCGCCAAGGGTGATTTCAGCCCGTTGATGAACTGGTTGGGGAAAAACATCCACAGCAAGGGTTGCTTGCTCAACACCCGCGACCTCTTAACAGAAGCCACGGGTGAACCCCTAAACGCCAATTATTTTAAAACGCACTTAAAAGCGCGTTATCTGGATTAACCAAACAAGACTTTCTGAGCGGCCGCCACGGCAACACCCGACTTAATCGGGGCGTTCATGGCGGTCAAAGTTCCGTCCAAGGCGGACAAGCACAGCACCACATGCGCCGCATCGCTGCTTTGGCCCATCAGGCCGATGCGCCAGACTTTACCCGCCAACGCACCAAGGCCTGCACCGATTTCCAGATCATAATTGGTCAGCAACGCTTTGCGCACGGCGGCTTCGTCGATGCCTTCGGGCAGGGTTACGGCATTTAGCTGTGGCAAACGGTCGGCTTCGTTCACCAACAGACCCAGCCCCATGGCTTCCAAGCCCGCACGCAGAGCCAAGTGGTTCTTGGCATGACGAGCCCAAGAATTTTCCAGGCCTTCTTCTTTCAACATCACCAAAGATTCATGCAACGCGTATAACGCATTGACCGGAGCCGTATGGTGATAAGAACGAGCGCCACCACCAGCGTTTTCCCAATAGCCCATGACCAACGACAGGTCCATGAACCAGCTGGGGCATTTTGATTTGCGGTTTTTAACAACATCCAAAGCTTTGTCGCTGAACGTCACCGGGGAAAGCCCCGGTGTGCAGGACAGGCATTTTTGCGTGCCGGAATACACCGCGTCCGCAGCCCATTCATCGACCATCACGGGCGTGCCGGCCAACGATGTTACGGCGTCAACAATGCTGAGCGCGCCAAATTCCTGAGCCAGAGCACAAAGCCCCTTGGCATCAGACTGAACGCCCGTAGACGTTTCGGCATGAACAAACGCCAAAGCTTTAACGTTTCCAGCGGATTTCAACGCATCGCGAACTTTATTCAGATCAACCGCCGTGCCCCAGTCGTCTTCGACCATGATGGCGGTGGCGCCAATGCGTTCGACGTTTTCTTTCATGCGTCCGCCAAACACACCGTTTTGACAAACCACAACCGTATCGCCAGCTTCGATCAAATTCACAAAGCAGGTTTCCATGCCCGCTGACCCCGGACCGGATACGGGCATGGTCAGGGTGTTTTTGGTTTGAAAAGCATAGCGCAGAAGCTCTTTCACTTCGTCCATCATGCCAACGAAGGTCGGGTCCAAGTGGCCAACCGTGGGGCGCGCCATGGCGCTCAAAACGCGTGGGTGCACATCGGACGGGCCGGGCCCCATAAGAACGCGTTCGGGCGGATTAAATGAAGTGATGGTCATGGTTGGTCCTTAAAATTTACATAAAATGTCAAACGGCTCGTATATATGGTGTTTATAGGGCCATTTTACAACAGAGTTTTCAGGTTCGCATGGACATTTCGCTCCATGGACACTAAGTAAGAGGTAGATGACTACCACTTTTAACACAGGTTTTGCAGCGTGAAATATATCAGCACTCGGGGAAACGCCCCCAAACTAGCCTTTGATGACGTTCTTTTGACTGGCCTGGCCCGTGACGGAGGCCTTTATTTACCAGAGACTTGGCCCACGTTTTCAGCCGCCGAAATTGCGGCCATGAAAGACATGAGCTATGAAGACCTCGCGGTCAAAGTGATGCTACCGTTTGTCGAAGGGGCCGTTGAAGAATCCGATCTGCGCAAAATTGTGAACGAAACTTATGCTGTTTTTGAAGGCGACGACCCAGCCCCCGTGGTTAAATTGGGCGATAACGAATATGTGCTGGAATTGTTCCACGGCCCGACTTTGGCGTTTAAAGATTACGCGCTTCAGTTTTTGGGCCGCATGTTTGATCACATTCTCAGCAAACGCAATGCCAGCCTGACCATCGTTGGCGCCACATCGGGTGATACTGGGTCCGCGGCCATCGAAGCGTGTCGCGACCGGGACGCCATCGAAATCTTTATCCTGCACCCCGAAGGCCGCGTATCAGAAGTCCAACGCCGCCAAATGACCACGGTGCTGAGCGATAACGTGCACAACATTGCCTTAAAAGGTAACTTTGACGATTGCCAAAACACCGTCAAAGCCCTGTTTGCCGATGAACAGTTCAGAGACGCCGTACACCTGTCGGCCGTGAACTCGATCAACTGGGCACGCATTATGGCTCAGGTGGTTTATTATTTCTGGGCGGTGCTCAAGGTGTCTAAAGACGGCAAGCCTGTCAGCTTTTCGGTACCCACCGGAAACTTCGGCAATGTCTTTGCGGGCTATGTGGCGAAAAAAATGGGTTTGCCCATTGACCGTTTTGTGGTCGGCGCCAATTCCAACGACATTTTGATCCGCTTTATCGAAACCGGCGAAATGGTCAGCAAAGATGTGTTTGAAACATCCAGCCCGTCCATGGACATCCAAATTTCCAGCAACTTCGAACGCTTTATGTTTGAAATGTTGGACCGAGATGCCGAAGCTTTAAGCGCCCTTATGGATGAATACAAAGCCACCGGAAAGTTTGCGGTCTCAGACGCATTGATGGATCGCATCCGCGGCCTGATTGATGGCGAACGTTTTGATGACGATGCAACGTCCAAGCTGATTGGTAAAGTTTATGAAGACCGGGGCTATCTTCTTGACACCCACTCTGCCATTGGTGTTGGCGCAGCCGGAGCCCGCCGTGGCAACACCGATATTCCCATCGTCGCATTGGCCACCGCGCATCCCGCCAAATTCCCGGACGCGGTCAAGGCGGCAACCGGTGTGCGCCCAGAATTACCTGACTTTTTGGCGGATTTGATGGACCGTGAAGAACGTTGTCATACCCTTGATTATGATTACGATACGATTAAGGGCTACATCGAAACCAAACTTAAGGGACGCCACAAACTTTGACAAATACCGTGACAAACACTGTCCGCATTACGGAGCTCGACAATGGGCTGCGCATCATCTCAGACGAAATGTCTCGCGTTGAAACGGCTTCTKCCGGAGTTTGGATAGAAGCCGGATCGCGCCACGAAACACCCCAAATGAACGGTGTGTCCCACATGTTGGAACACATGACGTTCAAGGGCACCAAGCGTCGATCTGCGAAATCCATTGCCGAAGAAGTTGAAAACGTTGGCGGGCATTTAAACGCCTATACGTCCCGCGAAAACACCGCCTATTTTGCCAAAGTCCTCAAGGAAGACTTAGGTCTTGCCATAGATGTGGTTGCCGATTTGGTGCAGAACGCGGTTTTGGACGAAACCGAACTTGAACGTGAACGGGGCGTGATTTTACAAGAAATTCACCAGGCCCAAGACAGCCCGGACGATGTCATTTTTGATTTGTTTCAAGAGGCTTGTTTCCCCAAGCAAGCGTTGGGGCGACCCGTATTAGGCCCGGCCCAAGGCGTTCGCGACATGGACCGCACGGACATCATCGACTATATGCACGAACATTATGTGGCCCAAGGCATGATCATTTCGGCGGCCGGCAACTTTGAACACGATCGCTTGGTTGACTTGGTCAACGAACACCTGCCCCAACCCCGATCCGGAAAAGGACAAGCTTATCCGTCTGGCGCGTACGTGGGCACGGACAAGCGTGAACACAGAGACATTGAACAAGCCCACCTGATGTTGGGTTTTGAAGGTCTCACCTACGGCGATGATGATTTTTATGCGGCGTCCGTGATGTCGATGATTTTAGGCGGCGGCATGTCTTCACGTTTGTTCCAGGAAGTCCGAGAAAAACGCGGCTTGGTGTATTCCGTGTATTCGTTTTTGTCGTCTTATTCCGACACCGGCATGTTTGGCATTTATGCGGGCACCGGGGAAAAAGAAACCAAAGAATTGATCCCCGTGGTGTGTGACGAAATTGGCAAAATTTGCCACAGTGTTAACGATCAAGAGCTGCTGCGCGCCAAGGCTCAAATGAAAGCTTCTGTGTTGATGAGCTTGGAAAGCACGTCGTCTCGTGCCGA
>NVTL01000092.1 GCA_002401565.1 Rhodospirillaceae bacterium | reverse complement strand
GTTTCATTCCCTATAATCTGTGTGTTAGATAGAGTTATGCATCATTATCTTGAATTTGAAAAAACCATCGCCGAACTTGAAGGCGAAATTGAAGAGCTTCGCCACTTACCGGGTGGCGCCGAAGTCAATATTGCCGAAGAAGTCACCAAGCTTCAGGACAAAGTCGACCGCCAATTGCGCGCGACGTATGCGAAGCTTTCGGCTTGGCAACGCACCCAAGTGGCGCGTCATCCCGATCGCCCGCATGCTTTGAACTATATCGACGCTTTGATCGAAGATTTCACGCCGCTGGCTGGGGATCGTTTGTTTGGCGAAGATCAGGCTTTGGTGGGGGGGCTTGGACGGTTCCATGGTCAATCCGTCATGGTTTTGGGCATCGAAAAGGGAGCGGACACTGAAAGCCGCGTCAAACACAACTTTGGTATGGCAAAACCCGAAGGTTACCGCAAAGCTCAACGTTTGATGAAAATGGCCGATCACTTTGGCCTGCCCGTGATTACATTCGTTGATACATCGGGAGCCTTTCCCGGCGCCGACGCCGAAGCCCGTGGCCAAGCCGAAGCGATTGCAAAATCCATCGAAGTTTGTTTTCAAATCCGCGTGCCGTTGATCACCGTCATTATTGGCGAAGGTGGATCGGGCGGCGCGATTGCTCTGGCGTCCGCAAATTGCATCTTGATGTTGGAACATTCCATTTATTCGGTGATTTCCCCCGAAGGCTGCGCCTCCATTTTGTGGCGCGACGGTGCCATGAACAAAGACGCCGCAGAATCCCTGCGCTTAACCGCCAAAGATTTGGACAAGCTGGGCGTCATCGATGGGATCATCCCAGAACCCTTGGGCGGCGCTCATCGTGACCCGGTCGGCACCATGCAAGCCGTCGGTGACGAAATTAATCGCCAACTGGAAATTTTAAAAGAATTCGACGGCGGACAACTCAGAACCAAACGCCGCGAAAAATTCTTAGACATGGGTAAGGTTGGCCTTAGCTAAGCTTTAGCAATACAGCATTAGAATTAAAAAA
Source organism: Rhodospirillaceae bacterium (assembly GCA_002401565.1). Lineage (GTDB taxonomy): Bacteria > Pseudomonadota > Alphaproteobacteria > Rhodospirillales > Magnetovibrionaceae > JANLGW01. The sequence goes on along the minus strand of NVTL01000092.1, from coordinate 8,621 downwards.
AGGCCTCTCAAACGAGAGGCCTTTTTTTGTCGTTACCGAATATCAGCGATTGGGAAGATGTAAGCTAATTCACCTTGCCGTGACACTGTTTGTATTTTTTGCCAGACCCGCATGGGCAGGGTTCGTTGCGGCCCACACGGCCCCAGGTTTCTGGGTTGTCCGCATCGCGTTCTTCAGGCGTGATGCGCGGCGCGGCTTGCATGATTTTGTTTTTTGGTTTGGCGTTGGCCGGGTCTTCGCGGCCTTCATGGGTTTCGCCGGAGCCTTCGGGAGCAAAACCTTCTTCGGGCCTCACTTGCAATTCAATGTGCGACAGGATGCTGGTGACCCGGTCGGTGATGTGGTCCAGCAACTGTTCAAACAGTTGGAAGGCTTCTTTTTTGTATTCGTTGAGCGGATCTTTTTGAGCGTACGCGCGCAGTCCGATGCCTTGACGCAGGTGATCCAACGTCAACAGGTGGTCTTTCCACAATTGATCCAAAACCGAAAGATACAGGTTCTTTTCCACGTCCCGCATGACTTCTGGGCCATATTTAGCGACTTTTTCGGCGGCTTTGCGATCGGTGGCATCAACGATGCGATCTTCGATTTCTTGGTCCGCAATGCCTTCTTCGGCGGCCCATTCGGCCAGCGGCAGGTCCAAACCAAAGACGCGCAGAACTTCTTCGTGCAGGCCTTCGATGTTCCATTCATCCGCATAGCTTTTTTCCGGGATGGAATGGCGGATTAATTCTTCGATGATAAAGTGGCGCATGCCAACGATTTCATCAGCCAAGCTATCGGCAGCCATCAATTCTTTGCGTTGTTCGTAAACGACTTTTCGTTGGTCGTTCATGACATCGTCAAATTTCAACAGGCTTTTGCGAATTTCAAAGTTGCGCGCTTCGACTTTTTGCTGAGCTTTTTCCAAGGCCTTGTTGATCCACGGGTGGATGATGGCTTCGCCTTCTTCCAATCCCAATTTAACCAACATGGAATCAATACGTTCTGATCCGAAAATTCGCATCAGGTCGTCTTCCAACGAGAGGAAGAATGCACTGCCGCCTGGATCGCCTTGGCGACCCGTACGTCCGCGCAACTGGTTATCAATGCGGCGGCTTTCGTGGCGTTCTGTGCCAACGATGTACAATCCGCCAGCGTCCAAAGCGATGGCTTTTTGTTCGGCGATTTCGGCTTCGATTTTTTTGATGCCGGCTTCGCGTTTCGCTTCATCGGTAACGTCGCTGAGTTCGCGCAGAATACGGAKGTCTAAGTTGCCGCCCAATTGAATGTCGGTGCCCCGTCCCGCCATGTTGGTGGCGATGGTGACCGCACCGGGAAGTCCCGCATCGGCAATGATATAAGCTTCTTGTTCGTGGTGACGGGCGTTGAGCACGTTGTGCTTGATGCCTTTGGATTTCAGCAAATCGGACAAGAACTCGGATTTTTCAATGGATACAGTACCCACCAAAATTGGACGATTTTTCGCCTGAGATTCTTCGACCAATTCAACGATGGCGTGATATTTTTCGTTGGCGGTACGATACACAATATCGTTTTGATCTTTGCGGATATTTTCCCGGTTGGTGGGGATTTCAACGACTTCCAAGCTGTAAATTTCAGAAAATTCGCCGGCTTCTGTCATCGCGGTTCCGGTCATGCCGGCCAGCGTTGGATACAGGCGGAAATAGTTCTGGAACGTGATCGACGCCAAGGTTTGGTTTTCGTTTTGGATGGTCACGCCTTCTTTGGCTTCGATGGCTTGGTGCAAACCTTCGCCAAAACGGCGGCCTTCCATCATGCGGCCCGTGAATTCGTCAATGATCACAACTTTGTCGTCTTGAATGATGTAATCAATGTCGCGTTTTTGCATGTGATGGGCGCGCAAAGCTTGGTTGATGTGTTGCAACAAGCCCACGTTGACCAAATCGTACATGTTGCCTTCTTCCATCAGCCCAGATTCCCGCAACAACACTTCGGCGTGTTCGTTGCCTTCTTCGGTCAGGGTGATGGATTTGGATTTTTCGTCAGATTCGTAATCTTCTTCTATTAGTTTTGGAATCAACAGGTTTACGGCTCTGTATAATTCAGATGAATCTTCGGCTTGGCCGGAAATAATCAACGGTGTGCGGGCTTCATCGACCAAAATCGAATCGACTTCATCAACGATGGCATAGTTAAATTCGCGTTGGACCATTTCTTCCATGCTGAATTTCATGTTGTCGCGCAAATAATCAAAGCCAAATTCGTTGTTGGTGCCGTATGTAACGCTGGATGCATAGGCTGCTTTACGTTCGGTGTCGTCAAGGCCGTTGATGATGCAGGCGGTGGTCAGGTCCAAGAACGTAAAGACCTCACCCATCCATTTGGCATCACGGGAGGCTAGATAATCGTTCACGGTGACCACATGAGCGCCCTTGCCGGACAGCGCGTGCAGGTAAACGGCCAGGGTCGAGGTCAAGGTTTTGCCTTCACCCGTTTTCATTTCGGCAATTTGCCCACGGTGCAGGACGATGCCGCCCATCATTTGCACGTCGTAATGTCGCTGGCCCAAAGTTCGCTTGGCGGCTTCGCGTACGGTGGCAAAGGCATCGGGCAGGATATCGTCCAGACTTTCGCCGGCTTCGACACGTCCGCGCAACCATGCGGTTCTGGCTTTGATGTCCTCGTCGCTCAAACCTTCGAGTTCAGGTTCAAGAACATTGATGGAATCGACAATTTTATACAGGCCTTTGATGTAACGTTGGTTGGCCGAACCGAAGAATTTTTTCGCGATGGCGCCGAGCATGGGCGGTGTACCTTTGAGGCAAGTGTTAAGTGCGACGGAGGCGACTGTGGTAATATCCACAAACCCCCAGTGGTGACAAAGAATTAATGTCGTCAGAGGCGTCTGTCAACGTATGCGCCCATAGAATGTTCGATTTTCGGCGATTTAGGCTAAATTAGGCCAAATAAAGTGAAAAAAGTCAGAAATTGAAGCTCGCTTGCACGCTGCCGTAGCGATCTGACTTATCTTGAGCCTTAAATTCCCGCGTCCGATTGACCATGGAAAGGCTTAGCCGGACGCCCTTAATGTAAATGTTGTTGAAGGGAATATGGCTCGAAATGCCGAGGCGGGCTTCTAAAACCAGCGGCTTCTTTTTAACGTCTGGGCCGTCTTTGAAGGTATTGCCATCCAAAAAGATGTCGCGCGCCACGGCTTTGCCTTCAAATCCCAAAAAAGTCGACCACGTTAGGTGTTTAGGAGCTTTTTGGGGCACGGCAAAGGTTCCGTACACCGGGCCAAAGTCTTCTTTAAGGTTTCCCCCAAACCGTATGGTCATACCGCCCGATAATGAAGTTTTAACATTGCCCAAATGCGCCGTGGTGTGGATGATGCTGTCGCCTTTAAAACCAAATAAATCCGTTTGTTTGGTTCTCAGCTTAATTGTACGGGTGCCCAAAAGCCCCAATTCGTCCTTAATCTGGCTTCGCCAACCGTGAGAAACGGGAACGTTGAGCATGCGGTGAATGGAATTTTGCACCTGTCCTGCTTTTGCCTTTGGGCCAATCCAACCGATATCAAGTTCCATCGTATCTTGACGATCAAGGCCCGCAAAAAATCCCGTGGCTAAGGTGCTGGCCGGTATGTTGTTTTGCATGGTGATGCCAAAATAGGTCCAGCCTGCATAAGGCCTGTCCGTGGGATCGGGCGTATACGTTTCAACGTCTTCGGGCGTATACATTTCTTGGCCAAACGACCACCCGGTGCGCAACTGGTGGGGTTCTTTAAAATAGGCAAATCTGGCCAGTGCTTGTCCGGTAATTTGAAGCTGGCTGGGTTTGTCTTTGTCGGGCGTAGGGGTATAGGCAAAACGCACACCGTTGGTATAGTGGCGATCGGTATCAACCACTTTGTCATTGTCCAATTGAAACAACACGGCATCGGCCATGGCAGAAGAGGTGCCAAGCCAAGACGTAAGACAAAAGGCCAACAGGCCAAAACGGGTGTAGATATGAAACATTTACGTGCGAACTTAACTCAAAAGCGAAACCGATCCCGATCATACGCCAGCTGACCGCTTATCGCACCCTAAAATCTGTGCAATTTTGCACCATGACTTGTGCTTAAGCTCAGGACCGCTTAATTTGGTGAACTTAAAGCGTATTAAGAACTAAAGGGATTGATGCAAGTGAAACGGATCGTGTGGGCCATGGTTGTTGCGGTGGCATTTTCAACTTCGGCTGTAGCCCAAGAAAAAAGCCAAGAAAAAAGCCAAGATCAGGTCGTGGCAACAGTTAACGGCAACTCTATCTATCTGTCCGATGTCGAAGATGCACGCAATTTGTTGCCCGTGGACTTTCAAAACGCGCCCTTGCAAAACATTTACCCCATGTTGGTGGAAACCCTGATCAATTCCAGAATTTCTGCGGATATGGCGACCCGTTTAGGCTTTGACGAAAATCCCGAATACAAACGCCGCATGGATCGTATTTCCGATCAGGTTTTAGAACGCATCATGYTGACCCGGCATYTGGAACAAAAAATYACCGATACYTTGGTCCAAGAACGTTACCTGCAAATGGTYGAACGCATGGAAAGCCAAAMCGAAGTCCAYGCGCGTCATATYTTGSTGAAATCYGAAGACGYSGCRRRMACSGTYATTGAAAAGCTTGATGAYGGKGATGACTTTGTCGACTTGGCCAAAGAATTTTCCAAAGGCCCCAGTGCACAAAGCGGCGGTGATTTGGGCTGGTTTGGGCCGGGCCGCATGGTCCCACAATTTGACAATGCGGTGCGCGGGCTTTCGGTTGGCTCTTACACCCACAGGCCTGTACACACTCAATTTGGCTGGCACGTTATTCAGGTTCTTAAACGACGACCCTTGCCCGTAAAAACCCTGGACCAAGCGCGTCCCGGATTGGTGAATAACCTGTCTGCGGAATTGGGTCAAAAATTGATGGAACAACTGCGCAAAGATGCCGAAATTGACAAAACACCTTTTAAAGACCTGAAATAAAAATCATGGACATGAAAATATCACCACTCGCCCCCAAAAGCTTTCCCGACATGCCGGACATTTCCGGCGTGCGCTTTGCCACGGTCGAAGCGGGTGTAAAATACAAAGGCCGCACGGATTTGATGCTGGCTGAATTCATTAAAGGCACCGTTGTTGCGGGCGTCTTTACCAAATCGCTGACSGCYTCGGCTCCTGTTCTAAAATGTCGGGAATTTTTGAGCGGTGGAGTGGCGCGTGCCTTGGTGGTGAATTCTGGAAATTCCAACGCGTTCACCGGCCGCCTTGGTGAAGAAACCGTCGAGCATATTTTGCAAGCCACTGCGGATGTGGTGGATTGTAAATTGGGCGAAGTCTTTTCGGCTTCAACGGGTGTGATCGGCGAACCGTTTGCCCACAACGTCATCACCGATACCTTGCCAAGCTTAAAAGAAAATTTGGGCAAGGCTGATTGGGAAGATGCAGCAAACGCCATCATGACCACCGACACCTATGCCAAGGGCTGCACCCGCACCGCCAATATTGGTGGTGTAAAAGTGACCATCAATGGCATGGCCAAGGGGTCCGGCATGATTGCGCCGGACATGGCGACCATGTTGTCGTATGTGGCGACGGATGCGGCAATTCCTGTGGATGTGTTGCAGGCTTTGTTGGTATCTGGCGCGGATACATCCTTTAACGCCATTACGGTGGACTCAGATACATCGACCAGCGATACCTTGATGGTGTTCGCCACGGGCCAAGCGGGCAATGCTTTACCGACCGGCGTGGACGATCCTGTGTTGGCTGATTTTGTGCGGGTGCTGAATGAAGTTCTTTTGGATTTGGCCCATCAAGTCGTACGCGATGGTGAAGGCGCCACTAAGTTTATCGAAATTACCGTCACCGGAGCCGCCAGCGATGCGGCCGCCAAAGTCATCGGATTGTCGGTTGCGAATTCGCCTTTGGTCAAAACCGCCATCGCCGGAGAAGACGCAAACTGGGGCCGTATCGTTATGGCCGTGGGCAAAGCCGGACAAGCCGCCAATCGGGACAAGCTGATGATTAAAGTTGGTGGCGTAAGTGTCGCCGAAAACGGTCACCGGGTTGATGGGTTTAACGAAGCCCCCGTGGCCGCCCACATGAAAGGCCAAGACATTAAAATCGACGTCGATGTTGGCATTGCTTCTGGAAAAGCCACGGTTTGGACCTGTGATCTGACCCATGGCTATATTTCCATCAATGCGGATTATCGATCCTGATGGCGTCGCGCGCGGTTCTGGTCGAGGCTTTGGAAGCACCACGCCTGCATCTGCGTCGTCTTGGCGATGATGATCTTGATGTCCTTGTGCAAGGCTGCAACAATGCCAATGTATCGCGGTATACCGCGCTTATTCCTTATCCTTATACTTTGTCGGATGCCCGTGAATTCCTGACCGGCGCGATGTTGGATCGCAACGCTCATACTCGTCATGTGTTTGGCATCGAAACCCGCATTGGCGGTGCATTGATTGGCTGCATCGAAATCAACATGGGCGATGGCGGCGATACTTTTGGCTATTGGTTGGCCGAAGACCATTGGGGCAAAGGCTATATCACCGAAGCGATTTTACAGATGCAACGTTTTGCTTTTGAAATCGCGGGCAAAGATGAACTGTGTGCCGCCGTGCATCCCGATAATCCGGCGTCTGCGCGTGTGTTGGAAAAAACCGGGTTTACCTATGACCGCATTGAAACCGGATTGCCGGGCCGCTGTGGGGACATTGAAGCCAAGATTTATGTCCTGAAAGCCAAAGACTGGAAAGCTCTTCAAGCCCAAAAGCCAAAATTGCTGGTCAGTGCCGTGGCTCTGGTGCGCGCAGACGGTTGCGTGCTGATGGCGACCCGTCCACCGGGCAAAGCCTTAGCCGGGCTGTGGGAATTTCCGGGCGGCAAGGTGCACGACAATGAAACCCCCGAACAAGCCTTGGTCCGGGAATTGCGGGAAGAATTGGCGATTGGCGTTCACGAAAACGACCTAACGGCGCTTACGTTCGCCAGCCATCCGTATGAACATTTCCACCTGATCATGCCGTTGTATCTGTGCCGTGTCTGGCAGGGGGACGTGACGGCAATGGAAGGCCAAAGCCTGAAATGGGTAAAACCTGCTAAGCTACACATCTTGCCCATGCCACCTGCGGATATTCCTTTGGTGGCGATGCTGAAAGAGTTGTTATGAGCAAAAAGGTAACCGCCTGTGTTTTGGTGATCGGCAACGAAATTTTGTCGGGGCGGACTCAGGATGCCAACATTCACTATTTAGGTGGTGAGCTGACCGCATTGGGCATTCAGTTGGCCGAAGTCCGTGTGATCCCCGACGATGAGAGTGAAATCATCGAAGCCTTAAATCATTGCCGCGCCAAATATGATTATGTGTTTACCACAGGCGGCATCGGTTCGACCCACGACGACATTACGGCGGCTTGTGTGGCGAAAGCGTTTGGCTTGGCGTTCGAACTTCACCCCGAAGCCAATCGCATTTTGCTGGATCATTACGGGGAAAAAGCCAACACCGCGCGCATGCGCATGGCGATCATGCCCCGTGGAGCAGAACTGATCGACAACCCCATTTCAAAAGCTCCCGGTTTTAAGGTCGAAAACGTACATGTGTTTGCGGGCGTACCTTCCATTGCCCGCGCCATGTTCGACAGCGTGCGCCAATCGTTAAAAGGTGGTGCGCCGTTGGTGGTGCAAACCGTTTCAACCATTGGCCTATCCGAAGGCATGATCGGCGAAGACTTGCGGATTTTGCAAGACCAACATCCAAACGTCGACATCGGGTCTTATCCATTTTTAAAAATGGGTGGATTTGGGGTGAACTTGGTGGTTCGGGGTGAAGACAAAGATGCGGTTGTTGGGGCGTGTGCGGACCTCAAAACCCTGATTGAAAAAGCCGGCGGCACACCGATTGAAGGCGAAACCGAAGGCGAAAACTTTTAACGCTCAACAATAAACTTCGAAATATCCACCCGGTCTTGCCATCCATGACGGACCAATTCCGGGTCTTGGTGTTCTTCTTCGGGCCAACCGATGCACAGGTACGCGACAAACGCCCAATCATCTGGAACATCTAAAATATCCGTGACGGCCTTGGGGTCCAAAATCGATACCCAACCGACGCCGACACCGCGAGCACGCGCCGCCAACCAAAAAGTATGCACCGCCATCACCACGGAATAGTCCAAAGTTTCCGGCATGGTTTTTTTGCCCAAACCATGCCCTTGTAAAGTCCCATGATCGCAAAACACCGCCAGTTGGGTGGGTGATTTGTCCATGCCCGATAATTTCAGTTGAGCATATTGTTTGGCTCGTTCGCCGTGGTAATCGTTTAAGGCCTCTGCGTTACAAGCCTGAAAGTGATCGCGCACGGCTTTGCGTTTGTCGGGACTGTTCACTTTGACGAATCGCCACGGCTGGCTGTTGCCCACGGACGGGGCGAGGGCGGCAAGGCCCAGCAATTCATCCACCAGGCCACCCGGCAGGGCAGCGGTCCGAAAACGCCGCACATCGCGTCGCCACTTTAACAAAGTGTCGAAATCCCCTTGAAATTCAGGGTCAAACGCGGGCTGGGGGATGGAATCTTGTGTGCTCATGTACCGTACAATACGGGCGAGGCTGTTCGCACGC
>NVTL01000091.1 GCA_002401565.1 Rhodospirillaceae bacterium | reverse complement strand
AAAACGACAAAACCGCCGTTTCACAAGGAAACGGCGGTAGGGTCTTGATGGTTGCGGGAGTAGGATTTGAACCTACGACCTTCAGGTTATGAGTTTGTTATTGCTGAAATGTCATATGGGATCATATGAGGTCATGTGGTACTAATCCATTGTTTTTATGAATTTTTTATTCTGGACAAAAGGTCATGTGGGGTCATATGATAGCAGGAAGTGCTATCCAGAAAATTCCGAATGAATTCCGAAACGGTGAACCTGATGCCTAGACTGACAATCCGCTACATTGATACCCTTACCCCAACGGATAAAGAATACTTCGTTTGGGACGACCAAATCAAAGGGTTTGGTATTCGCATTTATCCGAGTGGCGGCAAACGCTATGTGGCTCAAACATTCCGACTGGGCAAGACCACTCGTGTGCAAATCGGCAAGCATGGTACCCTGCCCCTTGAGGAAGCCAAAAAGCGTGCTCGCAAAATTATCACCGATATCGATGATGGTAAAAACCCCAATGCGGAAAAAGAGAATGCGCGGCGTTCACCGACCGTTGCTCAACTTGCTGAACGTTTTTTAGATGAATACGTTCCATCCCATTGCAAGCCCCGCACACAGGTTGAATACAAACATGCTTTGAACCGTTATATCCTCCCTGCCATTGGAAAAACCAAAGTTCAAAAGCTGACCCGTGATGATGTTTCAAACCTTCATCATGCTATGCGTAAAACACCCTATCAGGCCAACCGGACACTTGGTGTGTTGTCCAAAATGTTGAACCAAGCCGAAGTTTGGGGTTATCGCTCTGACCGTACCAATCCGTCATACCATGTCAAAAAATACAAGGAACAGAAACGAGAACGTTACCTTGCACCGGAAGAACTGATTTGTTTACGCAAAGCATTTGATGAAGAAGAAAAGTTTGCCCGCTCGGCGGTTAATGCTTTTCGACTTTTGGTTTTCACCGGAGCGCGTCTATCAGAAATCCAAACCCTGAAATGGAGTTACATACAGGGCGACCGTATTATGCTTCCTGATTCCAAAACAGGGGCTAAAGTATTGCATATAGGCAAAGCCGCCCTTGGAATTCTTGGAGGGATTAAACGCGTTGAGGGCAACCCTTATGTCATTACCGGCAAACCAAACAAAAACAACGAGCATGATGATACAAACAAACAAGAAGGGTCTCATTTAACAGACCTGCAAAAACCATGGCGACGCATTCGCAAGATGGCAACGGTTATATACTGGCAGGACTATTGTGACCCTATCCGCCCTCTGGTCGAAAAACTGACAGACGCTTATGGAAACCGTCCGTCTTGGCTAGACTGTCAAAAGGCTACCGAACAAGACGACATACAACTCCCCACCGGATTATGCGATGTGCGCATTCACGACCTGCGCCACACCTTCGCCTCCGGGGCCGTCATGATGGGCGAAAGCCTACCGATGATCGGCAAACTTCTCGGTCACACCCAAACTCAAACCACAGCCCGTTATGCTCACTTGGCTGATGATCCGCTACGTTCTGCCGTGCAGAGGATTGATGCCATGTTGGAAAAAACGATGATGGGGGAGTAAGCATTAGATGCTGTGAGTGCATATATTCTTTTCGGATATCGAATTTATTGATCCCCACGAGCCATTGCGTAATCTCCCAAATATATTAATAAGTCGAGATTTATAGAGGAAATTCTAGGGGTAAGCCTATAAGGCCTTTGCTTTCAAGCCCATTTAGCCATTGCAAGAAGTCTTTAATGTTATCTTCATCAAAGTTGCTCCTATGAGACGGTCCCTTTTTAACAACATCGTGAATGGGGGGGATTGCCACTGCTTCTCCGCCCCAATACCAAAAATTAGAACCAATGAGCACGTGTGACGTTTTGGATGTGTCCCTTACGATGTTTTTTTCGTTCAGGCTCCCATCTTTAAGGCTGTGATGGGAGGGAACGTGTTTCCAATGTCCATTATTTATATAATATATATTATCTCCCATTCGTAGCTTTGAGCTTCCTCGTAAATTTGGTTTTTTCATTTGAAAGCGTGGGTCCTCCCAGTAATCTTCGAATGAAAGAACTTCCTCAACTTCCATAGCAAACACCAAATGATTGCGCATATCTGGCCCTTTAGGGTAATTTGCAGACCCTGTGCCGATTACCCAGTCGCCTTGTTCCGCCTTTTTCCTTATGTCAGGCTTACATGCGGCAAGCGTGCAGACTTGATGAAAAGGGTTTGGAGCAAACCCAAAATCTCTCTTCACAACATAAGAAAAAAGTTTCATTTATTTTGATTGCCTTGTCGTTTCCATTCAGCATTCAGCGCGGGGAGTAGGTTGGTAGGGCCTGAGTTCACCTTCCGGCGTTTCCCAATTTTCAAGATCGCCGTTAATTGCATCAAGAATACGTTGCCCCTGCCAGCCAACAAGAGAATTACCTAGTTGCTGAAAACTGGTTGGTAAATCTGAATCCGTTGCGCCCGGGCACCATACGCCCACGATGGGCATTCCTTGCTTAACAGCGTAATCGATTTCCCAATTTACCCATTCGCTTTTGTGGGTGTCAGGTGAAATCAAAACGACCATCGCACCAGCCCACTTGATCTGAGGAGCAAGAATTTCGCTCTTAATATAATCGGGGCTTTTGGCATTATTCGGTTTGTCGCTGTTAATTGAGCTGTCTCGCATCGTACAGCCATGTTTGCTCAAAAGATCTTTCATATCCGAAAGCTTTGAATCATCTTTATGCACATGGCTAATAAATACGTTTTTAATTTCATCACTCATTATAAATCTCAGTCATCCAGTAGATGCATTGGGCGCGTATGGCGCGCACGGAAACTTACCCTATTAATGGCAAAAAGTCTATTTACTGGAATGATGTGCGTGTATGTACGTGAAATTAATCTTTTTATAACATATCGTTATACGCTGATGACCTTGTAGAGTATGGATCATTATCATAACATCTGACAGTGRTGATTTTGTCGCGCTATAATCAGGTCGATTCGCGCATGACTAATGTATGGAGGGACGCGGTATGACAGAAAAAGCAGATGCTGTTGTTGGCAACGGGGCGATACAAGCCCCCCCTACACCCAAGGTAGTACCCATACCCTTAAGTAAAAAGGCAGAAGCGGCTTCCCATCCAGCAGAGATTTCACCAACGCCTGGGAATGAATATCTTACGTTCACCCTTAAACGTGATTTTGATATCGTTGTATCGATAGACGCGGTTGCGTATTCAGGCGTAATTGGAGTGATCGCAGTATTAGTTTTATGGCGTTTTTTTGCCACAAAATATGGATTAGGTGCTTGGCGAACATTTGAAATCGATACGGCTGAATTTGGAATAGGCAATCAAAAAATAACGCTTCGTCCGAATGAAACTGACCGTCAAGTAGCTTATCAAATTTGGGTGGAGTTAAGTACGCGAAAAATTGGACTGGCTATTGATGTCGAAAACGATGTTATCGATCAGGTCTATAATTCTTGGTACAACTTTTTCTCCGTCACAAGAGAATTGATTAAAGATGTCCCTGTATCAAAGTTTCGCCGAAAAGATACGGAAAAAATTATCACTCTATCCATTGATGTTCTGAATACTGGTATCAGGCCGCATTTGACAAAGTGGCAGGCTCGTTATCGCCGTTGGCATGAAAATGCGCTCGAGAAAGAGGATTATGCTGATTCTAGCCCTCAAGAAATCCAAAGAGCATATCCGGAGTTTGAAGCACTGATGAACGATCTTATAGAGGTCAATCATAAGCTCATGCAGTACCGGAATAAAATGTATCAGCTTGTAACCCAAGAATAAAAATGGGGCTGTTTTTTTATCAGTCGTTCTTTGATGGCTTACTTTTATTCCGCTGTTCCCAGCGCTCCCAAGCCGTCGTCAAAGCTGGGTTTGTGCACTTAGAAACAGTTGCAGCCATTTCATCTGTCCAGCCTCTACGGCGGGCCGCATCGGCGGCTGTAATCAGCAATAAATTTTGGTAGCCTTCGGGAAGGTTGGCCTCATTTAAGCAAGCTGAAAAGTCGGATGGTGTTAGGTCCGGGGAGCGGAGTTTGTCCATGGCTGAGCCGATAGCCGAAAGGGCGGCCTCAGACTCTGGCTTGGGAATCGCGAGATTGTCGGTGTTGGGTGCCGTGACGGGTTCGCCTGACGATGCAAAAGTCTTAAGGTCATTCTCGTAGCAATGCATGCTGTCAGACACTTGCACATATTCACCAACATCAACGCCAAGCCACCCGGCCAAGATTTCTTGAAGCGTGGTGAACTGTATAAAATTGTGAGGGGTGCCAAGGAAGAGATCATTGCTACGCATGACCTGAAACCATTCAAGCTTGCCATCACGAATCTTTGGCATTGAACAAATATTACATGGAATGTCCGGAGCCGAAGGTTCACCTGAACTATCGGGAAGATCTACACAGCTATCCCATATTTGAAGCACGAGTTGACGGCTGTCGGGTGTCTTAGATAGCACCTGATAAGCACGGTCAATTTGATCGATGCCTAGATGCTTGCGTAGGCGATAGCCATAGGCTCCATGATAGGTGTCTCCGTCGCCCGCAAACTTAGGCAGTATAGGATTCCAGAAATTAAGGAAGGCTGCATCACGTCGGCCAAGGAGTATCCAAATCACTTCTGCAATTGCAAATGCTGGATTGATTGCGGGTGTTCGGGAAAGTACCCAACGTTGACGTGGGTTTTGAATTGAGAAAGTGGCGTGGAGTATTTCACGAGTTGGCCCAAGTCTACTCGGTTGGACGTGAACGTTGCCGTCATCCATTAGTGCTTGAATTGATAAGCGCCAAGCCTCGTCAGCAGTTTCGCCATTAAAAGAGCGTATCACGGGCACCCTCTAAATTCTCTGGAGTTTTATCATTCAGGCCCCACTTCGGCGGAAAGAAGTATGCAATAGGTTTGGAGCTTGGGCGGAAAAGTTGTTTAATTCGTTTGCGGCCATCCGCGCTGGAAATCTCCGGGTGAAAAACGCGAGAGTATTTATCAACTTCACAAAACAAATTCTGTACGTCAATGAGGTGCAAGGGGCGGCCCCAAAGCGAATTGAATTTTAGGCCTCGTTTTTCCAGTTCGTGCTCTTGATTCTCGGTAACAAATCGAATGATGTCACTTGGAGATAGATTTCCAGAATCAGAAAAGCATTTTGCTATACCGCGTAATGAGCCCGGCCCCGGCATTACAAAATCATTTTCAGAAAAATCAGTGAGGGTGCTGTAGTTGAGATCAATTGCATACTGATAGGCAAGGAAGTCTCCAATTGAAGGTTGATCATGGAGTGTGTCGTAAACAGTAGCCATAGAAGGCGCTTGTTTGATTCTGTCTGGCAATCTGTCATCCATCATTTTTTGGAGTAAGCCAAGATGGTTTCGATGCTTTTTTGCATGCCCGAAAGCAGATCGGCCCGAAGCCATGATGTAAGCGCCGGAATAAATCGTGGCCTTATTCGCCATGGCTTTGGTCAGGATCGTATCATATTTTTGAAATTTAAATTCACGCCAAGTAATATCGCCAAGCTGATCCTTTAGAAGCTCCCAAGTCTCAATTTTATTAAAAAGCTTAAAAAGAATGGTGCGAAAGAAGACCTCTTCAGGAGTTTGGTCTCCAGAGTAGATCACATTGCGAATGAGGTATTGGCTCACACGGTCTGCAGCCCGGTAAGCATTGGTGAATTTATGGCGTTCAAGAATTGCATCATCGGTCCATTGGGAAGCCGAGGGGGTTTCAATACGACGATAAAAAAGGTTCTGACGCTCAACGGCAAAACGCCAGAAGGTATCAAAGACTTTTGTTGGTTTGGGTGTGCGAGCTAGCATAAAGAGGTTGCCTTAAATTTATCATTGCGTTTTCGGTTTGGTCGAGTCAGCGTCTGCTACTGGGGGCACTTGTGGAGCATGTATGGCGGTGCTCCCATTTGTTCCGTTCGAGGCGGTATCAGGCGACAATAGCATCGATATTCCCGCCCCTACACCGAGAAGGAAAAGTGCAGTAAGACCACTATAGACATACTTCATTTGGACCGTTTGGCTATGAACTATCTTGTCTAGGCTTTGTATTTTTTCCGACAGATCGCGAATTTTTTCCGACAGGCCGTGTGCGGATTGAATCTCACCACTGATTCCGTTGATGAGTTTCAGTGGAATCGTACCATGTCCAGGTTGAGTCTTCTTGTATATGTCCTCTTGGTTTTTAGCATTTTCGTCAAGGTCAGCGTACCAAATAAGAAATAGAGGGGTGCCCCTCTTCAAATGTATAGATTTTGGGCCCGCATTAAAGACGGAGAAAATCAATTTCCCTTTGTACCCTGGGTCAACATGAAAACCAGATCCGTTTATAAGGCCTTGTAATTTAAATGTTGATTTCATCGAGATGAACGCCATTGCCGTTTCAGGCACTTCAATTTCCTCTTCGGTTAAGAGAAAGCCAAATTGGCCAGGAGGAATAGCTAAACGATCTTCGCCACTATCTTTCAGTGACATAGCAGTGTGCGTAAGTGGGTTTTGGATATTGTGGTCAGGCGTGATATAGGCTTCTTCACCAACGCAAAGAGTATATGCGTTGCAGTCAATCATTTTGGGGTTAAATATAGTTATTAAGCTGGGCAATTTCTGCGCAAGTGTTTTTCCGCTCCAGAAAGTCATCATATCTCCCCATCAATTCGAATCGTATATAAATTAAACACTATCAGTGATAGAATTTATATAGTGAAACACGAGATTATCAAATAGCACCCTCACAAGACAAATAACAGCAATTCCATTGTCTTAATCGCATCTCACGCCATAAATTTATGTGTATCCATGTTTACCCTATCGCAAAATTATAAATACAGACCGCCTAAATTCATTTTACCCAACCGAACAATAAATATTAACAACACGCTCAAAGGCCGCAAGGGCTCCATCAAAATCAATCTTACCTTCTTCGTCCGCGTAGGACATATCCATTACAAATTTTTCATATTCTTTACGATATAATTTATCACTTTTCAGGACATGCAATGTTTCAAAAAGCCTATCTTGAATGGACAGTTGTTTGATTTTATTGCCACCTCTGTTTGCTTGATCGTGCTCAAGAGATTGTTTTGCGGTTGTAATAAATGTTTCTTGTTGTTCACTAATAACGGATTCCAAAGCTGCCAGATCGTGCAAATGCCTAATAATGGTCGCATCATCATCCTTGGCATTCCGGTCACGCACCAGAACACGCCAAGAAAACGCACTCAATTTATCACCCGCTGTTTCTAACGGAGAGATACACAGCATATCAACTTCAGGATCATTCCCCACGACCGAGGAAACAATCGATTGTATTCTACGCATCTCAACTGGCATTTTTGGTTTGAAAAATGTCATTTCCAACTGCAAATGAGCACGAAGAGACGCTTGCTCAAACAAGCCACCATACGTTATTGGGGCTTTGAAAAAACGATAGCTATCGCCACGCTTAACCTCATCGTCATTTATGAGAAACCGTTTATCCTGAACAATATGGTCTGTGATATTGCGACGAAAATATCTGCGTTGACCTTGGGATAATGGTTTATCATCTGGCTCTTTTAAGAAAAAATCTAAATCTTCAGAAAAACGTTGAATAAGATTGTAGCCCTTTGACAAACTCGTCCCACCAGAAAAAATGAGATGAACGTCTTTGTCATTCTGATATTTAGCCAGCAACATTAAAAGTTGCACAGCAAACCAGTCTTTTTCGATAAAGGCAGGATCAATCCCTGTCTCAAGGGAAACATCCTGAATGAGTTCTTGGCTAAGCAACTTTTTCAAATGAAATATACTTTCCATTATATCCTATTTTGCGAGCGACTCGCCCCTTAACACCGACCACTCTTCCGGCAGGAACCTGCATTGATTGTCCTTGGTTATAAGCACGTTCCGCCGTTGATGGCACAGTCTTAACGCCTAGCTTTCTCATG
Source organism: Rhodospirillaceae bacterium (assembly GCA_002401565.1). GTDB lineage: Bacteria > Pseudomonadota > Alphaproteobacteria > Rhodospirillales > Magnetovibrionaceae > JANLGW01. The sequence continues at coordinate 1,793 of NVTL01000091.1, read as the reverse complement.
ATTTCCTTTGCTAATTCTTGCAATGGCCTCTCAGGAATAAGGTTGCCGCTAATTCTTGACTTTTGCGCCCGAGCGTAAGCCCCATAACCCAAGTTAATAAGGCGCTCATCTTTAACAAGTTTCCTGAGGATACGACCAATTTGATCATACCCCCCAATGTCGGCAAAATCTTTTCGTAAAAAGACGGAAGCGTGGCTCCGTTTAATACGGTAAGACACCCGACTTTCTAATGTACCTTTCAACGCCATAGCAAATCTCACAAAAATACGACAATTTCATATTGCAAATATACGACATATCAATCAAAATATCAAGAGTATAACATGCTGATTAACAAAGCATTGTAACAATATTAAGAATTTAATGAATTGCTTCCAAACAGAATAATGAAAAGCAATAATGTAGAGACGTTATCTTCTTCGTAACACTTCCCGGAATAGTATTTTCCATGTACAACAACACGGGAACATTAACAATGAAGAAAGACACAAACATTCAAAATATCGCTTGGGAATTTTTAAAGCTAAACCCAGAATACAACGCCGATTATAAATCAAATGCATCTCGTCCAAAACGCCTCAACAACACCTTTTCCCTCACCATCCACCGACAATTGACCTCTGACTTGTCTGCTAACAAATGGGGGCTTCTCGCTTATGAAAACCCATCTAATTTAACGGCCCCATTCTGGTCAATTGCTCCAACGCTTGAAGCCGAGGTGTCCGCACATGATGAACCTGCCCTGCTCCCCATGTTGCACAATGTAGGATCCACGGCTTCTGGGCTTCTGTTACTTAATGGTGATCTGATATTAAAGATTGAGAATGCCGTTTCTGCCATTCAGGTCCGTATTAAAAACGGACATTTATTTAAGAATACGTCCGGTTTGGTTCTTCGTCTCCCCATAAATCATCAATTACCGTTACAGCTTTCCCATGGCTTAGAACTATTTAATGTTGTCACAGGACAACAGGCCAAAAAAATCGCTACTGCGACAAAACGGATTATGTCGAACTTCTTTTTATCCTTAAGCATTTCCTCTCAGGTCGCAACCAACGTCAGATAGCAGAAAAGCTTTACGGATCCACAAGAGTTGAGGCTGAATGGTGTCATGGCAGTGTTTWTCGGAGCAAAATTAGACGACGTCTTAAAAAAACTTTGCAGATCATGAATGGCGGATATAGTGATTTTTTTGATCATTAAAACCCAAAAATGATACCTCCTGGGCGGTCGTTTTCGCACAGTGCAATTTCGACCATTACGGAGAGGTGTTTAAAATGCTTGAGTGTCTCCAACARAAATGGAGCCGAAAAACAATGACCAACAAACCCGAAACTCATTATTTAAACCCCAAATGTGCCGCCGACTATTTAAGTGTCAGTGCCAGTACGCTGAAACGTCTACGCGTCAATGGGCAAGGTCCATGTTATGCCAAAGCCGGGGGCCGGGTCATCTACGATTCCGCAGATCTGGATGCCTGGGTTAAAACACGCAAACGTAACTTTACGAGGCAATATGATGACCCTTGAGATTTAACCTCATATACGATTGAAATCACGTCCCTATTATTACAGATACATAAGTGCCAATTGCAAAACCAGCCAAGGTTTCCCCATGGCTGGTTTTTATAATCCTGCAAACGGATCAAAAGATTATGYGTTCACRGAATCYTTMAGCCCYTTKCCYGCTTTGAACTTYGGYTGCTTRGATGCSGCRATCTGRATSGYYGCTCCCGTTTGAGGGTTACGTCCTTGGCGTGCTGCACGGTTGGCAACGCTAAAACTGCCGAACCC
>NVTL01000006.1 GCA_002401565.1 Rhodospirillaceae bacterium | reverse complement strand
CGAAAACGCCCACGAATTCGCAGATCAAAATGCCGGGGTGGCGAGTGATGAGCAGGCGAAGGAAAATGAAAGGGTTTCTAAGAGGTCATATGAGGATGGACGCGTAAAAGTTAGGCCACTAAATCAGTACTGGACTCCAAATCGTCCACCTACTCCTCCAAGTAAAGATATACCTCAAGTCAACCCAGAGGATGATCCTGAGCAAGAATATGAACTTAGTAAAAGAGAAGAAAGGCGTGTGAACAGGGCTCTGATATCTCTGTTTAGGGCTTTGATTAGGCGTGGCATGCCCCCGATGCTTATGATGAAAGATCAAATTCCTTCTTTGACCCCTTCAGATGACCCTGCTTGATTTAGGTATGGAGGAGCCTTGACTTTGTAATTATTAGTTGCGAAATACCTTGGTGCAAAGCTTGGGCCCGCAACTTTTCTGGAGGGGATATGAGGACGAGTATTCAAAACAAAGTGATGCTTAATAAAAAGTTTAATGCTTTTCTTATTCTTTTCAGCTTGGCCTTTTTTTTGGTTTTTCAACCCACTTGGGTAAGGTATCAGTCCTATATCATGCCAGCATCAGCGACTGACTTAGCTGATTTCTTTGAAGACGTTGCCTTTGGCTCAGACTTTGGTGGGGAATATCCATTCGTTGCGAAGTGGTATGATTATTTACATATCGCGATTGAAGAACAGCCAGATACGTTTAATCAGGAAGATTTGAACACTGTCATTGATAAATTATCGAAATTAACCGGTGTAAAAATCAGCATTACACCGGTTTTAAATGGGAATTTGTTTCTGCACTTTATTGAGCATAACGATTTGCCATCTCGTTTGGAGATTTATGCTCCGGATAGAATTCAAAAATTTGCAAAGCCCCAGAATCTATTTTGTTCTGCTGAATATCGGTACAACGTTGAGGGGGGGAGGGCTTATCAAATTGAGAATAGCTTTGTTCTTATTTCAATGGATATTCCCCAGATGAGTTTTTATCAAGCCTTTATCGAGAAAATAGTCAGTGGTTCACCTTATAAATGGAAACACTCTTGTCTTCGTCAAGAACTGATGCAAGTACTCGGTCTGGCAAAGGATTCAGACATCGTCTCACCTTCTGTTATTAATGATTTTGAAAATCATGAGGCTTATTCAGCCAACGACTTGATCATAATCCGCACGCTTTACGAYCCTCGMATTCAGGCGGGCATGCATAAAGACGAAGTCATGCCGYTKGTSCGCAAYGTCATYATTCCAGARCTCATTGCGGCYTATGAAAARGGYGGGGAAGARGCCCTGTATCAATAAGGSCTAGNYCTCAMTCCATATACCCAATCGCATCCAAMGCSCCCTGCAAAATATAAGTCGCSGCCAGTTTGTCTATGACTTCGGCGCGGCGTCCTCTGGTCATGTCTAYGTCTTTGACCAACATGCGTTCTACGGCSGAKGTGCTSARKCGTTCGTCCCATATTCCTATGGGAAATTCCATTAGGTTTGTGAAATTTATGGCGAAGTCGCGGGTGGATTGACAGCGTGGGCCTTCGGTGCCGTCCATGTTATAGGGCATGCCCAAGATTAACCCGCCCACATCGTGTTCTTTGATCAGATCAATTAGGTGGTTGGCGTCTTTGGTGAATTTGCCTTTGTGGATGGTTTCGACCGGGCTGGCGATCGTTAACATAGTGTCCGATAACGCCACGCCGATGGTTTTTGAGCCCAAGTCCAAACCCATCAGGCGTTGATGGCGTTTCAGGGTGGATTTAATATCTTTGAGGTCTAAAATTGTCATGCGCTCAACATAGCTGTAGTCTCGGTTCGATCCAACAGGCTTTAAGAGAATTATTTTAGGTATGCATACAATCCGCAAAGCAACACCCGACGATTGGCCCGGAATCTGGACCATATTTGGGGCCGTGGTAAAATCTGGCGAAACTTATCCGTACGCCACCGAKACGCCCATGGATGAGGCCAGGTATCTGTGGATGAAGCCCGAACACCATGTTTTNGTGGCGGTGGATGAAGGTGTAATTGTCGGCACATATTATATAAGGGACAACCAACCCACCAACGGCGCCCACGTGTGCAACGCCGGATACATGGTGCGCGAAGACCAACGCGGACGTGGTTTGGGGCGAGCTTTATGCGAACATTCTTTACAGGCCGCTCGTGACCAAGGTTACCGCGCCATGCAATACAATTTGGTGGTCAGCACCAACCCCGCCGCCGTGCATCTTTGGCAAAAATTGGGCTTTGAAATCGTTGGCACGCTGAGTGAGGCTTTCCTTCACGCCCAAAAAGGTTATGTTGATGCGTATATAATGTATCGGCTATTGGGTTCAAAACGTCATGAATAAATTTTTTGCGTCCTTGGGATTTGTGGTTCTGTTTTGTCTGTGGGGTATGCCTGCACAGGCTCAACAAACCATCACCGTCTTGGACGTTGAACTGACCGCCATGAGCGGCGTGTTCGAAGTCACCAAAGACGTCAATGTGCGCAGCGGCCCCGATACAACATTCAAACGGGTCGCGGGCTTAAAAGAAGGCACACGGGTGCGGGCCATAGGCAAACACGCCAAAGGTGGCTGGATCGCGGTCAGCAAAGACGGCGAAACTTTGGGCTTTGTTTTTGCCAAAATGTTGGTTCCCGTGGTGGACGGAGCCTTGGATGAACAGTTTATGGGGTCTTTCACATCATCCAACAAAGACATCGGCGTGGCGTGTGGTTATCGGTTTCGGTTTGAACGTAAAGTCAAAGTCGAAGGGGCTAGTTTTGATACAGCCGATTACGAAGTTCGTTTTCGCTGTGCCAGTGCCAAGGGCGGGGCTACTTTTTATGCTCATATGTTTTTGACAGAATCCCCGGTGATTGCCCGCAAAGGCGTACATTTGATCGGGCTGGATGTGCGCTCTATTGGCGATGGCTTTGAAGAATATCTGACCACACGTTATTTTTACCACCCCAAAACCGGAAAAGTGACCTTTAACGGCCATTCTTTGCCTCGTTTTGCAACGCCGCCCAAATCCCAAGCCTTTGAAACCACGTCCATAAAAGACGCTTTGGTGCAAACGCTTGAAGCTTCGGTCGCCAGTTGGACGCCCAAAGCTTGGGAAACCTTGTTCACAAAGTCTGAATAAGCKYTYASTTCAYCTTGCGMAGTSYMCACGTGARTGTTACTTTCCGCNCCTTNATTTNAACCCNACATATGGGAGACGTCGTCTTATGTCCCTCGATCAGGACACCGTGAAAAAYATTGCTTACTTGGCRCGCATTCGTGTTGAGSAAGACAAGCTTGAGCCACTCGCAGGTGAACTTTCCGCCATTATGGGCTGGATCGAACAATTGCAAGAATTAGACACCGATGGTGTTGAACCCATGGCCTCGGTCGTGAATGTAAGCTTGCCCCAGCGTAAAGACGTTGTGAATGATGGCGATTGCCGCGATGCGGTGTYGACCAACGCTCCTGATAAAGAAGACGGCTTTTACACCGTTCCGAAAGTGCTGGAATAAAGATATGAGCAATTTAACACACCTCACCATTGCCCAGGCGCGCGATAAATTGAACGCTGGCGAATGCACATCTGTTGAGCTGACCCAGGCTTTTTTGAACGCCATGGAAGCCGGACGCGATTTAAACGCGTTCATCACCGAAACGCCAGAACTGGCTTTGGAACGTGCAAAAGCATCCGATGATCGCCGTGCAAAAGGCGAAAGCCTTGGCGCCATGGACGGTATTCCCGTCGCGATTAAAGATTTATTCTGCACCGAAGGCGTTCTAACCACGGCGGGCAGTCATATTCTGGACGGCTTTACGCCCGCGTATGAGTCCACCGTTACGCAAAATTTACGGGACGCAGGCGCGGTCATGTTGGGCAAAACCAACTTGGACGAATTCGCCATGGGCTCGGCCAACATCACGTCGTATTACGGCGAAGTGAAAAACCCGTGGAAAGCCGCTGACGGTAAAGATTTGGTTCCGGGCGGAAGCTCTGGTGGATCAGCCGCAGCCGTGGCCGGACGTATGGCGATGGCCGCAACCGGCACCGATACCGGTGGTTCAATCCGCCAACCCGCTAGTTTTTGCGGCATTACGGGAATGAAACCCACGTACGGTCGGTGTTCGCGTTGGGGCACTGTTGCCTTTGCAAGTTCACTGGATCAAGCCGGACCCATGACCCAAACCGTGCGCGATGCGGCGATTATGCTGCAAGCTATGGCGGGACACGATGCTAAGGATTCCACATCTGCTCCGATGGATGTGCCAGATTTCGAAGCGGCTTTGACGGGGGACATCAAAGGCCTGAAAATCGGTATTCCTGCTGAATACAAAATGGACGGCATGGACGCTGAAATTCAAGCGCTTTGGGACCAAGGCATTGACTGGCTGAAAGCCCAAGGGGCAGAGATTGTCGATATTTCTTTGCCGCACACCAAATACGCTTTGCCGACGTATTATATTGTGGCCCCGGCGGAAGCGTCGGCTAACTTGGCCCGTTATGACGGCGTGCGTTATGGTTTGCGGGTTGATGGTGATAGTTTAGACGACATGTACATGAACACGCGCGGCGAAGGCTTTGGCGACGAAGTGAAACGGCGTATTTTGATGGGGACTTATGTCTTAAGTTCTGGTTATTACGATGCCTATTATATCAAAGCGCAAAAGGTTCGCACCTTGATCGCGGCTGACTTTACGGCGGCGTTTGAAAAGGTCGATGCGATCTTAACACCCACCGCGCCAAGTGCGGCATTTGCCTTGGGTGAAAAACAAGAAGACCCGGTCGCCATGTATTTGAACGATGTCTTTACGGTTCCGGCGTCTCTCGCAGGGCTTCCCGGTATTTCCGTTCCGGCGGGCTTGAACGCGGCGGGATTGCCTTTGGGCCTGCAAATTTTGGGCCGTGCGTTTGATGAAGAAACGGTATTGAAAGTTGCCGGTGTTTTGGAAACCAGCGCGGGCTTTACCCTGCATTCAGGGGTCGAGGAATAAACAATGTCATATCTCATTAAAGGCGAAACGTGCGATTGGGAAGTGGTTATCGGTTTGGAAGTTCACTGTCAGGTGATTTCCGAATCAAAGCTGTTTTCGGGTGCGTCCACCAAATTTGGTGGTGAGCCAAATACCCATGTTTCCGTTGTGGATGCGGCCATGCCCGGCATGTTGCCCGTGATCAACGAAGAATGTGTGCGTCAAGCGATCCGCACCGGATTAGGCCTGAACGCCAAAATCAATAAGACCTCTGTGTTTGCGCGTAAAAACTATTTTTATGCCGATCTACCACAAGGCTACCAAATCAGCCAAGCCGACAAACCCATCGTGGGGGCGGGTACGCTGACCTTGGATATGCCGGACGGAACGTCGCGGGATGTGGGCATCGAACGCCTGCATTTGGAACAGGACGCAGGCAAGTCCATGCACGACCAAGACCCCAAACGGTCCTTTATCGATTTGAACCGGTGCGGTGTGGCATTGATGGAAGTGGTCTCTGACCCCGACATGCGCAGCCCCGAAGAAGCCGGAGCTTTCGTGCGTAAAATGCGTTCGATCGTTCGTTATTTGGGAACGTGCGATGGCAATATGGATCAAGGCTCCATGCGGTGCGACGTGAACGTTTCTGTGCGTCCCGTGGGCTCGGACGAATTGCGCACCCGTGCGGAAACCAAAAATGTGAACTCGGTTCGTTTCATCATGCAAGTGATCGAATTCGAAGCCAAACGCCAAGTCGGTATTTACGACAACGGTGGTGAAGTGGTTCAGGAAACCCGTTTGTTCGATTCCAAAAAGATTGAAACCCGGTCCATGCGGTCCAAAGAAAACGCGCATGATTATCGCTATTTTCCGGACCCCGATTTGTTGCCGTTGATTTTCACCGACGAATTGATCGAAGAATTAAAAGCAGAATTGCCGGAATTGCCCGACGACCGTAAAAAGCGTTATGTGGGTGATTTTGGATTGTCACCTTATGACGCAGGCGTATTGGTTGCGGAAAAAGATACGGCAACGTATTTCGAAGCCGTGGCTGAAGGACGCGATCAAAAACTGGCCGCCAATTGGGTCATCAACAACCTGTTTGGGGTGTTGTCCGAACGCAGTCTTTCCATCACCGAAAGCCCAATTACGGCAGTGCACTTAGGCGAACTTTTGGACTTGATCGGTGACGATACCATTTCCAATAAAATTGCCAAGGACGTGTTTCAAGTGATGTTGGAAACGGGCGAGGCTCCGGCCAAAATCGTCGAAGACAAAGGCCTCAAACAAATCACCGACACGGGTGCTATTGAAGCCGCCGTTGACGCGGCGATTGCCGCCGGCCCAAATCAGGTCGAACAATATAAAGGCGGCAACGACAAAATCCTCGGCTGGTTCGTCGGCCAAGTCATGAAAGCCACCCAAGGCAAAGCCAACCCCGGACAGGTCAATAAACTGTTGAAAGAAAAACTGGGCGGTTGAGTGTCCGTTTGTCTTTAACCTAAAAAGCCCAGCACCCTAAGGTTCTGGGCTTTTTGCTTGCTTATTCCCCCGCCCGTGTTACGGATAAATACTCGGTTTCACCGCTCGTGCGAAGGATATTCTTATGCAGGCTGGCATCCCCAACCGTTGGTTCGTTGTTTTAGGATCTATGCTTATTCAGCTCAGTCTTGGGGCTATTTATGCGTGGTCGGTTTTTACCCCGGCTTTGAAAGTCGCCGGGTGGAGCAAGATTGATACGCAGATTGTCTTTGCGGTTGGTCTGGTGACCTTTGCGTTGGTTATGGTTTTTGCCGGACGTGCGTTGACTAAGTTTGGCCCCCGTAAACTTGCGGCGGCGGGTGGCCTCACCTTGGGCGCCGGATATATCTTTGCGGGCCTTTTGGGCGGCACTGATTTTTGGGCGGTTTGCATTGGTATTGGGCTGATTGGTGGGGCGGGCATTGGCATGGGCTATGTTGTTCCCATCGCCGTTGGTATGCGCTGGTTCCCCGATAAAAAAGGACTGATCACTGGTTTAGCCGTGGCGGGTTTTGGCTTTGGCGCCATGGGCTGGGTCAAAATGGCCGGGGCCTGGGGGCATTTGATTGAAAACCATGGATTGTCCACGACGTTTATTTTTTATGGCTGTGCTTTTGCTGTCTTGATTGTGATCGGCAGCATATGGATGGTGTTGCCCCCCAAAGGCTGGGCTCCCAAAGGTTATGTGGTTACGGCGTCAACAAGTGTCAAAGGCGGGCAAAATTACACCGTTCAGGAAATGCTCCGTACCCCTCAATTCTATCTGATTTTTTTGACCTTTGCGGTCAGCGCCGGGGCGGGATTGATGTCGATTGGCCTGATGAAACTTTACCCGATGGAAGCCTTGCAAGCATCTGGTTACAGCGCCATTGAAGCCAGTGCCATTGCGGGCACGGCGATGGCGGTGTTTTTCAGTCTGGCGAACGGCATTGGGCGTATTGTTTGGGGCACCGTCAGCGATAAAATGGGGCGTCGAAAATCCATTGCCGCGATGACGTTGTTACAGGCTGTGATCTTGTTTTCGTTCACCAGCATGGCCGGAAATGAATATCTTTTGTATTTGGGCGCAATGCTGATCGGCTTTAATTTTGGCGGCAATTTTGCGTTGTTCCCAACCTTAACCGCCGATACTTTTGGCACCGATAAAATAGGCCAAAACTATCCGTTTATATTTCTGTCCTATGGCGTGGGCGGCACGGTCGGACCGTTGCTGGGCGGCATGTTGGGCGATATGGGTAATTTCCCGTTGGCCTTTTCCATCTGTGCGGGCGCGTGTCTTGCTGGGGCTGGGTGCATCATGTTGGTCAAAAAACCAGACCACGACGAAGCCTTGCAACCTGCCAGCGTGCACGGATTTATGCATCAAATGCAACTGGAACATTTGGAATCCGTTGTTGAATACGCTCAACATCCCGAACGTTTTAAACGGGTGCCTGAACAGCAAAAAGACGACGAACACGTCTAAACCTTATAAAGGGTAGGGTGCCGCAGCGTTAAACAGTTCTTCGATGTTAAACGGCAGGCTGGTTTCGACCCACGTGCTGATGTCTTTGTCATAGCGAAAGCCCCACATGGGTACAGGATTTTGGGGATCGTTATTCACAACGGTGCCTTCAATCCAAACGGAYGARCCATCATCRATSACCTTRGMSCCATGAGCCTTGGCYTTTTCCAAYGTYGTAAAAGGCGGRTGAGCAACCTTGCTTTCGCCAACGGYGTGAACTTCAAACATAAGAGACATGACAATTTCCTCCGGTCAAATGCGAATCCTAAGAGTCACACCCTACACATGTTCTTGTTTTGTTCCAACTATTATTTTACGCATACATCTGCAGCAACGACAGCGTGATGGTTAGGGTGGCGAAGGCTGCTAGGGTTTGGAAGGTTATTATGGTGGCCATGGTATCTTGGTCTCCGCCCAGCTTTCGGGCCAAGATATAGGCCGATACGGCGGTGGGTACGGCCATGAAAATAACCACGATGGTGGTCGCCATCACGGACAGCCCCAAAGCCTTAGCAAGGCCAAAGGCGAGCRGGGGTTTTAAGACAAACTGAAATAAGCTGGATATTAACGCTGGCGTTAAGTCGCCTTTTAACCGCCGTAAACTCAACGATGCGCCCACACATAACAACGCAATGGGCAAGGCCATGCGCGCGATCAAAGCCAAGGATGCATCCACCCACACGGCAAAGAAAATGCCCGAATAATTAATCGCCCCGCCCAATAAACACGCGATGATCAGCGGGTTTTTAACCAGTTCGCGGATGATTTTTGTCGGTGATGGTCGCCCGGTGTGCAACACAGTGGACATAAAACTGATGCACAATACATTGATGATGACGATTAAAAACCCGGCAATTAACCCGCCACTGGCAACACCCACCGCACCATAAATAGATTCAACCAAGGCCAAAGCGATATAGGTGTTAAAGCGCACACTGCCTTGGAAAACGGATGTGAACAGGGGGGCATCCAACCGATTTCTGAAAATGTAATATGCCAAACCCAAAACCACCGCAGACGTAATTGTGGTGCCATAAACCACCAACACCATATCGGCCCACGGAATGTCGACAAGCTGGCTGGACGCAATGGTGCGCACCAACATCACAGGCATCAAGAAATAATAGGTGAGGTTTTCGGCCTGATCCCAAAATGATTTTTCCAAAAAACCAGAACGCCGCAAAGCCAAGCCCGACAGCAGCAGCACAACAAGGGGAAGCAGGGCGTTGGCGATGGTTTCCATTTAACCCTTAAGCCCCCGCCATGATTTTCTTGTAGATTTCTGGATCGGTGGCACCTTCTGTGCCGATCAGCAGAATGCGGGCATCCTGGTTTAAGGCTAAACGCTCGCGTAAATCAGGTTTCTGAGCGGCTCCAACCAACGCGGCCAAGCCCGCAACCGCTGATTCTCCGGCGGTGATGGGCGGCGTAAGTTGACCCAAAAACCGCATGGCTGGGGCGGCTAGGTCATCAGGAATGGTCAAAAAGTGGGAGACTTCTTCGCATAAAATTTCCCAGGCCATAGGCGACGTCTTGCCACACGAAAGCCCGGCCATGATGGATTCCTGTTCGACTTTTACCGTTGCCGCTTGGCCTTGTTGGGCGCTTGCAAACAGGCACGCTGCTTGTATGGGCTCAACGACAATCACGCGGGGACTGTCTGTGCCGTAGTGTTGGCGAAGGCTGGCGGAAATAGCCGCAGGAAGCCCGCCCACGCCCGCTTGTAAAAAGATATGTGTGGGCGGAGTCTCTAACGTATCGACAATTTCGTGGGTGATTACGCCGTATCCCGACATGACGTCGCGGGGTGGGTCTATGTAACCTTCCCACGTGGTGTCAGATACGACAAACCAGCCATTTTTGGCGGCGTCAGTTCGGGCCAAATCGACGGAGGCGTCATAATCACCATCGATGCGCACGATGGTGGCATCCAAATCTTTCATGGCTTTGGCGCGGCCTGCGCTGACTTCGGCGTGGATATAAATGCGGCACTTGGCGCCAAAATTTCCGGCTCCCCAAGCCACAGATCGGCCATGATTTCCGTCCGTCGCGGTGACCAGGGTCAGGTTTGAGACTTCTTCTGCATAGTCGCCGTTTTTGATGTTTTCCAACGTGACGTTTTGCCCGGTGCGGCGCGATACTGCGCGCTGCAAAACACGGGCGGCGGCATAAGCTCCACCCAACGCTTTAAAACTGCCCAAACCAAAACGCGGGCCTTCGTCTTTATAAAGGATGCTTTTTACGTTTAAGGACGTGGCGAGTTCTTTTAGGTCATGAAGCGGGGTGGGTGCGTAACCCTCCCAAGATGAAATTTCGGAATAGGCCTCGGCAAAGTTCTCGCGGGTTAGGACATCTTCGCTGGCGGTGCCGCTTTTTCGGGTGGGCGTAAAGCAGTCTACGTTGGCATTTGCAAAGTCTAACAACATGGTTGGATATTCCTCAGTTAGGCGAACTTAATTTGTGGAGCAAATTGCGAAGCTGTTCGATTTCACGGCGTGTCAAATCTTTGAGCATTTGGTTTTCCGCTTCAATATGCGTGACCACCAACTTATCCGCCAAGGCAAAACCTTTGCTGGTTAAAAGGATTTTCAGACCCCGGCGATCCTTGGGATCAGAGTTTCGTTGGATGAACGTATGTTTTTCCAAACGGTCAAGGCAACTGGTCATGGCCGACGTCGACAACATCATTTCGCGCGCCAATTCAGATGGCGAAAGGGAACAGCCTTTGCCTTGTCGGCGTAATGTTAAGAGCACATCAAATCCGGCAAGGTCCAATTTGGTGCCGCTTAAGTTTGCAACGATGCCCAAACGTACACGTTCTGCCGCGCGCTTTAATTCACCGCACACCGCCATTGGACAGGGGTTCAGGTCGGGGCGTTCGCGTTGCCATTGTTGCAAAATGGTTTCAATGGATGTCCGCTTAACGGATGTCCTTGTCGGTTTTTCATCTTGTTTCATACGGCCTCCTGTACAATAGTTCGATATCGAACTATACTACGAAGAAATACTTTGCGGCGGATTTTTCCGCACTGCTTAATTCCAAGCACGAGAATGATAATGAATAATCGACGCGCCGACCATCCCATTGACCTAATATTTTTAGAACGCTGGTCCCCACGGGCGTTTGTGCCCCAAACTATGCCTGTGGCGGATGTGTTGACGATATTGGAAGCCGCGCGTTGGGCCCTGTCGGCTCAATTGGTTTTTGCGGGATATTTCCCCCGTTGAGTGGACAGAATTAAGGATCAATACATGTCGAGTTCGCGTCTTTTTATTATCTGTGCAACGGCGTTGGCCCCGTGTTTGTGGGGCACCACCTATATTGTTTTTACCGAGACCTTGCCGGTGGATCATCCTTTGTTGGTCGCGGCGTTGCGCGCACTTCCCGCTGGATTTCTGTTGTTGATGGTCAGCCCCAGCTGGCCCACGCGCGATAAACTGGTTCCTTATTTTGTTTTGGGGCTGACGAACATCGGTCTTTTTCTGGCTTTGTTGTTTATCGCCGCGGCCCGGTTGCCGGGTGGTGTGGTGGCCATGTTGATTGCGGCTCAACCGCTTTTTGTGGCCTTTTTGGCGATACCCTTGTTAAGACGCTTGCCGCATGGCGGGCAAGTTTTGGCGGCGTTTGCGGGCATCGTTGGCGTGGGTTTTTTGGTCTCTGGATCGACACAAAATTTAGACAGCCTTGGCATTGCCGCAGCCTTGGGCGCGGCGGCATCCATGGCGTTGGGTACGGTTTTGATTGAACGGTGGGGGCGGGTCGGCACGCCCTTGTCCGTGGCGGCGTGGCAATTGACCATTGGTGGAGCCTTATTGCTGCCCATTGCCTTGGTGGTCGAAGGCTTGCCGCCCATGCCCACCGTTTTAAATGCAGTCGGCTTTGTTTATTTGATCGGGCCGGGGACTGCTTTGGCCTATTGGTTGTGGGTGCGGGGCATTGGTCAAATTGGTTCTGACGTTGCGTTTTTGGGCTTGTTAAGTCCTTTGGTCGCTGCCGTATTGGGCATGGCTTGGTTGGGCGAAGAATTGTCGCTTGTTCAGGCTTTGGGCGCGGTGTTGATTTTGCTGTCTGCGGCGGCGGGTGTGATTTTGTCGAAGCAAAAAAAACTTCCTTAAAGAACCGCACTTTTGGGTTTCATCTGGGCTCAGATATCGTAACCTGTTCGCTTAAGTTTAAAAGGGGCGAACCATGAGCACTCTAAACGGTAAAACAGCACTTGTGACCGGGTCCACCAGCGGAATTGGTTTAGCCATTGCAAAAGCTTTAGCGGCCCAAGGCGCTCAGCTGRTGATCAATGGTTTTGGCGATGCTGCTGAAATTGAAACCATCCGCCAAGCGCTGTCACAAAGTTCAGATGCTGACGTTCTGTATTCTTCAGCCGACATGCGAAACCCAAGAGAAATCGAAACCATGGTCAGGGACGCCGAGGCGGCCTTTGGTGCCATTGATATTCTGGTCAACAACGCGGGTATTCAACACGTGGCCCCGGTGGAAGAATTCCCCGTGGACAAATGGGACGATATTATTGCCATTAATATGTCGTCCAGTTTTCACACCATTCGCGCCGCCTTGCCGAAAATGAAGGCCAAGGGGTGGGGGCGAATTGTTAATATATCGTCGATCCACGGGCTTACCGCTTCGCCATTTAAAAGTGCTTATGTGACGGCCAAACATGGGGTGATTGGTTTGACCCGCACCGTGGCTTTAGAAATTGCTGAACAAGGCATTACGGTGAATGCGATTTGTCCGGGTTATGTGAAAACACCGTTGGTGGACAATCAAATTGCCGACACAGCCAAGGTCCGAAATATTTCCAAAAGCGATGTTATTCGCAATGTATTGTTAGAACGCCAACCCACCAAAGAATTTGTCGAAGTGGATGAGGTCGCGGCGCTAACGCTTTTTTTATGCAGTGAAGGGGCGAAGTCCATAACCGGCATCGCCTTGCCCCAAGACGGCGGATGGAGTGCCCTATGAGCCAACAATTTGCATCAGACAACGCGGCGGGCATGTGTCCCGAAGCCTTGGCGGCTTTTGTCAAAGCCAATGAAACCGGACACGAAGACGCCTATGGTGTCGACAGTTGGACGGACAAAGTTTGTGACCGTATCCGCGAAGTTTTTGAGACCGATTGCGAAGTCTTTTTTGTGTTTAACGGCACGGCGGCGAATTCATTAATTTTGGCGGCCATGTGTCAGTCTTATCACGCGGTGATTTGTCATGAAAAGGCCCACATTGATAATGATGAATGTGGGGCTCCGGGGTTCTTTTCTGGGGGCTCGACGTTGCTGGCTGCCCAAGGGGAAAACGGCAAGTTGACGCCGGATGCGATTGTTGAGCTGGTCACCAAACGCGATGACATTCATTACCCAAAAGCCAAGGCCATTTCCTTAACCCAATCGACCGAAGTCGGCACGGTTTACAGCATCGAAGAACTTGTGGCCATTGGGGACGTTGCCAAAAAACACGGCCTTCATGTGCATATGGATGGGGCTCGTTTTGCCAATGCTTTGGTGACCTTGGGCGTTACGCCTGCCCAAATGACGTGGAAGGCGGGTGTTGATGCCTTGGTTTTGGGCGGTACTAAAAACGGTCTTCCTGTGGGTGAAGCGATTGTCTTTTTTGACAAAGACCTTGCCCATGATTTTGCGTATCGCTTAAAACAATCTGGACAGCTGGCATCCAAAATGCGGTTTATTTCAGCCCCTTGGTTAGGGTTGTTGGAAAATGATGTGTGGCTGAACAATGCTCGTCACGCCAATGAAATGGCCCAACGTCTGTATAACCGGGTGAAGGATTTAAAGGACATCCGGGTCATGTTTGAACCCCAAGCCAATGGCGTATTTTTAGATTTGGACAAACCTGTGCGCGAAGAATTGTGGGCGCGGGGCTGGAAATTTTACAGCTTCATCGGGGCGCGCGGCTGTCGGTTTATGTGTTCGTGGGACTTGCAACCACAAACCGTTGACCGCTTGTGTGATGATCTTGAAGAGCTCTGTTCATGACTAAAACCTTCGCGCGCGTACTTTTGGTGCTGGGTTGTTTTGGTCTGTCCGCTCCGGTCATGGCCGAAGGCGGCTCGTTTATTTTTCCGGTTGATTGTGAATATGGAAAAACCTGTTGGATTCCCAATTATGTGGATTTAAAACCCGGTCCCGGCGTATTGGATTATACCTGTCGGGATGCGTCCTATGATGCTCCGCCGGGCGATCAACACAAGGGGACGGACATTGCGATCCAAGATATCCGGGCCCTGCGAGACGGTGTTGCCGTTGTGGCCGCAGCATCAGGCGTGGTGATTGGTCAACGCGATGGCCTGCAAGATATCAATTACAAAGAACGCACCAATCCTTTGGCGGATACTCAGTTTTGCGGCAATGGTTTAACGATTCAACACGGCGATGGGCTGATCACCCAATACTGTCATATGAAAAAAGGCAGCGTCTTTTTCTTTAAGGATGACCGGGTAAAACAGGGTGATTTTTTAGGCTACGTGGGCCTGTCAGGTTATACCGATTTCCCACATTTGCATTTTCAAATAACCAAGGATAAACAGGTCATCGATCCTTTTGCCGGATTTGATCGGCAGAAAAAATGTGGTCTTGGCAAACAGCCACTTTGGAATACCAAGACACTTGAAAAAACACCCTACGAACCATCGGTTATTTTTAATGCTGGTTTTTCCTTTCAAAAACCAGACTACAAGGCCATTCGCACAGGTCTGTATAAATCCAAAACCGTCAGCACCACGGTTCCGGCTTTGGTGGCTTGGGCGGAAATGTTCAGGGTCAAAACGGGCAATACAATCGACTTTGTTCTTTATGGTCCCGGTGGTCAAAAAATCCATCAAAAGACGGTCAATATTAAAGCTGACAAAGTTCGTTATACGGCCTTTAGCGGTCTTCGGCGCAAGGGCAAGCAATGGCCAACAGGCACTTATCGGGCCACAATAACGCTTAAACACATCCGTGGCGAAAGTGCTGTCACACGGAAAATACACATGAAATAAGATTTAAAGTAATTAAATTTCTACACATAAGATTAAATTCTTGACTTTAGGTCTTCTATTATGCACTATTGGACTTAACGAAAGGCCATAGTTTCGTCTGCGTTTTGATCGTCGTGATCAGAACGCTTTTTTATTGCTGATCAAACGGAATCACGGGTTTAAAGGGCGTGTCTCGCCAAAAGGTGTTTTGATTCCAGCCTTCGCCCCAAGGACGATCTTCGGTGGCTTTGTTGCGTCCAAGGGCCGGATTACAGTTTGTCCCGGTGTTCCAAATATTAAGCAGATAGTCTTTGCCTTTCAGAAAATCTTCTTCTCTGAGGCGGCCCCAATGTTCCTCGGCAAGTTTCGAATAACGTGAGCAATACGCAATGGTTAGGCTTCCCTGTTTGTTGGGATGAATGTAACGAAACATGTAACTGAAACCAATCGCGGAGACTGTTTTCGTCACAATAAGAATGTATTTTTTTTTNCTCGATCAGAACGATATACGGTGTAATTGGTCCGATGTCATCTTGAGCATAAACAKACATCAYRCCRTCYGSWGTRAAGGTAAAGGTACCCGCCTGTTGCTGATTGCCTATCCATTGACCATAAAAATAATCCATGCCGTACCCATCGGGTATGGACGGCCAATCCATCTTAATTGGGTCGGCCCACGTTGTTGTTGGCGMWAGYAKCGCGAACAGCATSATCACCGCACTTAATRYTGAGTGCACTTTGTTGGCGTTTTGACCAGATCGGTCAGAACGCCTTTTTTTATATRAACATAAGGAATAATATAYCATGGYAAATTCAACCWTAACGACAATTGCGAACCACATCAAGAAATACGAACAACCGATCAATCACCCCTATCTGGACAATAAAGGGTTGGTGACAGCGGGGGCTGGTTTTTTGATGGATACGGAGGCTCAGTTTATAAAGGCTCCGTTTGAGGTCGATGATTCGAAAACGGGTGGAGTGCGTTTAGCAACAAAGGCCGAAAAACGTGCGGGTTGGCAAGCGATGCAAGCTCAGAAGGCAGGCCAAAATGGTAAGTTTAATAATAAGGCAGATACCTATATTGACACTACAACCCTCATTTTCTCCGACACCGAAATTGACAAGMGGGTGAATTCTGAGGTGACGGCTCGCATCGCCATCATTAAAAATGATGTGGGGGATAAATCTTGGAATAAATTAACCGACGGACAGAAAACGGCTTTGGTGGATGTCAGTTATGCCAACAGCGGTGGCAGCATCAAAGGCTATAAAAAACTGGTTAAAGCCGTAAAGGCCGGGGACGCCGCGGGCATGGCTCGGGAAAGTCATTTTTACAGTGGCACAAAGGGTGATGGTGGGGCAAAGGTTCGCAATTGGGGGCGCATCAAATCCAATCATTGTGGGGTCTTGGGCTTGGATACAGAAAGTGCGGCCTGTTACAAATCGGTGGCAACGCATTACAGTGATGACAAGGGAAAATTAAAGGAAGATTTACCCACCTCATACGATGCCCATATGGCCAAGGATGCTCGATCAAAGCTTACGCCCGAGGTTAATGAGGACAAAGAGGACAAAGTGTCAGAGAAGCCCCCTCAGACAGTGGAAGAAGAACTGAAAGCTCTTGAAGCTTACTTGAGAAGTCCCGAAGACAGTGCGGTGGAACTGGCCCGAAAACAGCCAGAACAGCTGACCGAAGGGGAACGCAGAAGCTTACATAAAACAGCGGTCTCTTTGCCTTTGGGCGATCCAAAGAAGGCTAAGTTGCAAGAAACAGTCAAGCAATCGTATGCGAATGAGCATGGAAATGGGGCCGCCGAAGTTGATGCCTCTGGCCGCATTCGTACCGATGCGATTCCCGAAAAGGCTCTGCCCACAGTTCCGCAACCGGCCAAGGATATTAACGGTCAGGACGTGGCCAAAAGTATGAAAGATATCGGCGGTGAAGTCGTGCGGGTTGGTCAAAAAACCACGATGCCGGTGGCGGTGGCATCTTTTCAAAAGGGCGTGAATACTTTGCTGAAAAGCCAAGGCATTCAAACGCCTTTGAAGGTTGATGGAAAATTTGGGCCTAAAACCAAAGAAGCCATGGGCGATACCGTAGCCAGTTTGGGCGCCGATAAAGTCGAAAAGGCTTTTGGCCTGGGGCAGGTGGAAAGCTTGGCTGAACAGGCAAAAACGGAAGGGCTTGAACCCGGCACATTGGCCGATACGGTCGGGGGAGCCTTTGACGGATTTGTGGACGAACCCGCCAAAGCCTTGCAGGACGGTCTTAACATTTTAAAAGCTGATGAAGAAGATCCGTTAAAAATTGACGGTTGGGTCGGTCCCAAAACCGAAGACGCCTTCATGAAGGTTGCCAGTTCTTCGAATGGTTTTGATTTTTCAAAAACGCTCGGTTCGCTCTTTGGATTGTCTTAAAAAAAGAGTAACATCTCTCCGCTGGTCATTTTAGGCCAGCGGGGTAGGAGACTTATTTTTTATGATTGATCTTTACACGTGGGGCACGCCCAATGGGCAAAAGGTGTCTGTAATGTTAGAAGAACTGGGGTTGGACTATACGGCTCACCCCATCAATATTATGCAAAACGATCAGTTCACGCCTGAATTTTTGGCGATTAACCCAAACAATAAAATTCCCGCGATTGTTGATTCTGATGGACCGATTACGGTTTTTGAATCCGGGGCGATTTTGATGTATTTGGCGGAAAAGGTCGGCAGCAATTTGTTGCCATCGTCCGGCCCTGAACGCTATGCCACCTTGCAATGGTTAATGCTGCAAATGGGCGGCGTGGGGCCGATGTTTGGTCAGGTTCACCATTTTTATAAATTTGCCAAAGAAGACGTGCCGTATGCCAAAAAACGCTACAGCGATGAAATGCATCGATTGTACGGCGTGTTGGATAAACGCTTGGGCGAAGTTGAATATTTATCGGGTGCGGATTATTCCATTGCCGACATCGCCATGTACCCTTGGGTGGCAAGACATGAATGGCATCCGTCTGATCTGAACGATTTTTGCCATGTGAAGCGGTGGTATGATAGTTTAAGCGAACGGGAATCCGTGCAACGGGGAATGAAGGTGCCAAATGAATAATCTGGAAAAAAGTACAGTCAAACGGGTCGTTCAGGGCCTAAGTGATTTAGAGCTCACCACCACCGTTCAGGATTTAGGCGATACCACCAGCCCAGCGGCATCCTTGGGCGTGGACGTGGGCGCCATGGTTCAGACCTTGGTTTATTCGGTCGGTAATCGGTACGTGTTGGTCTTGACCGCAGGCGGCAGCACCTGCCAAGAAGATCAATTGTCCCGCGCCTTTGGTTTGGACGGCAGTGTGGTCCGCCCCACTGGTGATTTGGTCCGCGCCGTCACAGGTTTTTCCATCGGCGGCGTATCGCCCGTGGGCTTGGTCGCAAAATTGCCCGTTGCCATCGACGGAAACCTTAAAAAATACGAAAAAATCTATATTTTGGCCGGGGATTCAGCGTGCGTTTTTGAAAGCAATATGGACGAATTAAAGAAACTCACGGGCGGCGTTGTTTCGTACGCCGTGGCAAAATAATAAATTTACCGAAAACCCCTTGATCAAGACCCAAACCCCGTCTATGAAAGGGGCGTTCGGAGCCACCCGAACACCTGTGGATAGATGGGTGAGTGGCTGAAACCAGTGGATTGCTAATTTTGTGTGTCCTGAAATTTAGCCAATTAAATCAATAACTTAATAAGTCAGAATGTGCTGTACAGTTGCTGTACAGTTAGCGTTGTGCGCTATTGTTTTGATGCGATTAAATTTAGATATTTTTCAACTATCGTAGTATTTTTATACTGCTTTGCTATAGTGGCATATCCTGTGTCAACTACAATGGAAAGTATTATGAATTTGTTAGAACCAATTACAATAAGTTATAAAGGAAGTTGGGCAGATGATAACAAACTTCCACTACGGGAATTTGCTAGATCTGCAGATGGTCTGGACGATATTTTAGGATTATGTGCTGAGTTTGCTATTACACATAAAATCATCCTTCGAAGACCTGCTAGGTCTGTTCGTTTAGTTACTCAAGCCCCTCAGCCTGGTAGTTTCGAATTTATTCCATTAGTAGAGGCGGTTTTCCAAAATCAGTTTGTAATCAGTGCAAGCAGTGGATTATTTGCTGCTCTAACAACATTGGTCTTTTCTCGGCTCGCTAACAAATCCGAGCAATCTGAAAATAGAATAATGGTTGAAAAGTTGCTTGAAGAAATTGGGCGGGATCGAGACCGTAATCAGGAAATGCTTGAAACCTTTATTTTGGGAATTGATAAGAAACGCGCAGCAGGAATAAGGAGTGTTTGTACAATTGGAGCAGGTTGCGACGAAATTGTCATTGCGAAAAATACACCTAGTGAAATTCATTTAAACCCTGCTGATAGAGAAATGATTGAACTTGGACCTGAAGCAGAGATAGAAACGCAGAGAGTACGTGTGATTATTTCGGAACTTGATCGAGTTACAGGGGGGTGTCGGGTCTCTTTCGATGGAGAGCGAAAACGTTATAGAGGTGTTGTTCTTGATCCTGCTGTCCGTGGAGATGGTAACTTCTACGCAACTGCATTTGCTCAAGGAACAAGCATTGATGTAATTGCAGATATTTCTATTGTTGAAGGTGAAATTAAAAAGGTGATGATTATTAGCCAAGCAAATGAATCAATGTAGGAAAAAGAATCAAACCAGTGGACTAAATTTTAATAAAATCCACTGGTTACAAAATACGGTATGATTGTGCTTGTGGTACGCGCCGTAATTGGTTATATCATCATCGTTACCAGCACTCTTACTGTACAAAGTGCTGTACAGTTGTTTTTGTGGCAGTTGTAAGCAATACAATAAGTCATTGAAAACAAACGATGGATAGATGGGTGAGTGGCTGAAACCAGTGGATTGCTAATCCGCCGTGCGGTTTAATACCGTACCGAGGGTTCGAATCCCTCTCTGTCCGCCAATCAGTCCCCTGCGAACCACCCGTTTTGGTGAGTGCGCAGGGGACTTTTTATTTTTCAATGGGTTACGGGGTGGCTTGTGTCTCTCTTGCTCTTATTTGTGCACCAGAGAGAGCTAAATACGGCCTAATAGACCATTTTTCTCTGTTGCCCATTTTGAAGGTCTCCATGAGGAAAAAAAGATCACATAATTTAAGATGTTTTTTGGGGTTTTTATAGGGTGGCGATAAGTAAAGACTGGGCATTCCAATCTTGAGGCATATCAGTTTGCAAAAGAACACTTAAGGACAGCGTGCGCGGTTGATGTCCAGCCAAGATCATTTTAACGATCTCAGGGGATAAAAATGCCAAGGGAAGAAGCTTGCGGATATAGCCGTGTGTTACGTCTTCTTGAATAGCCAGTTCTCGAATGGACTTAACTTCATCATCGACCAGACGTTTGTTCCAAGAGTAGGCTTTTGCAACGGCCTTTACCAAAGCCCTATCAATGACAGGATYTTGATCGTCTTTCTCATTGTCTATTATAAACTTGGTTTCCACACCCCGTCTGCGCAGGGTGAATTTTGTGGTGAGGGTGAAGGTCTCGTCAGTGGTGCAGTTTTCATTCAATAACCAGTTTCGAACTTTAGATTTTGAACAGGTCAATGTCAGGGTCTGTTTGCCAATTTCCACCCGTTGGATTATATTTTGGATATCGCTGAATTTGATTGCTTCGGCTTGTTGTTTTCCTCCCTCGGTCAGAGATTGTTGAGTTCCAACATCGTCATTTTTATGCACCAATTCTTTGGTGAGGATTTGGGGTGTTTTGAGAAATAGCTTTAGTTCCGACAACACCGCCGTTTCAACCTCGGAAGCTGGCAACCGCATATTCGATGCACCACCAATATAATAGCGATAGCGGCGGTCTCCCTTTTGGGCATGGCTGGGGGTGAGACGTTGACCTTGATTATCAAACAATCGTCCAGCAAGAAGACTAGGATTGCGGAAACCCTTGCCTTGTTTGTGGCTCACTCGGTTTTGTTCAAGTTTGTCCTGAACCGCTTGCCAAAGCTCGAGGTCCACGATGGCTTGATGCTCACCCGGATAGAATCTATCTTTGTGAACAATGTCCCCCCTATAAATCCGGTTCTTGAGAATGGCGTATAGAGCTCCGCGTTCAAACATCTTCCCACCGCTAATATTGCCTTTGATACTGGTGCGGATTTTGGATTGGTAGCCTTGTTTTTCGAGTTCTGATTTTAGTGTTCTGACACATCCTAATTCCAAATAACGTTTAAAAATATGTCGGACCGTTTTGGCCTCGGTCTCATTGATGATGAGCTTACGGTCAGGGCTGTCATAGCCCAACGGCAAACACCCACCCATCCACATGCCCCTTTGTTTAGAGGCCGCTATTTTATCGCGAATGCGTTCCCCTGTGACCTCCCGTTCAAACTGGGCAAATGACAATAAAACATTCAGCGTTAACCGCCCCATGGATGAGGTGGTGTTAAATTGCTGGGTCACGGAAACAAACGATACTTCATGTCCATCAAACGTTTCAATGATCTTGGCAAAGTCTGCAAGGGAACGAGTCAGTCGATCCACCTTGTACACGACAACAACATTCACCCGATGGGCCGCAATATCAGCCAGTAGTTTTTGCAAGCCGGGGCGATCCATGGTGCCACCAGAAAACCCGCCATCATCATACTGCGTGCGAAGGGCCTTCCAGCCTTCGTGTTTTTGACTGATGATAAAAGCTTCACAAGATTCCCGTTGGGCATGAAGAGAATTGAATTCTTGTTCCAATCCTTCTTCGGATGATTTTCGGGTGTAGATGGCGCAGTTGAGTTTATTTGCCATTTCGCTTTCCCTTCAAACCAAAGAAAGCTGGACCGGACCATCGTGTTCCCGTGATGCTTCGGGCAATAGCAGACAGACTTTTATAAGAAGTGCTCAGATATTCAAATCCCTTGTCCAACACCAAAACCTCATGGGTAACGCCGTTCCATTCCCGTAGCAGTTTCATGCCAGATTTCATGCGGGGTATGGCGGTCGATAAAGCTTTGGTTTTTCCACCTGCAACCTGTTCAAGTTTTCGTTTGAGGCTGGCCGATAATTTTGGCCCTGTACGTTCTTGAATGCGATAAGCCAAAACGGACCGCATATAAGGTGAACTAGCGCGAGGCGGTGAAGTCCTTCCAAACTCATCCAGCCAAGCCTGTTTGAGATCACGAGTACCCAACGTATCTAAATGTTCAATGACTGCCATGCTTAGCCTTTCATCGCTTTATAAAATGATCCACGCGATTTGCTTTCCGCACAGACAATCGTGTTGCCCTGCTTTCTCAGTTTTGAGAGTGCAGCACGGATGCTGTGAGGTTGCCAATTTGTCGCTTTTCTAAGATCGGCTAATGTTGCTCCTGAGCGGCGACGAATAAGTTTGAGGATTGTGTTAGGTTTTGTGAGTTTAACGGCCATGTGTAGCCTCCTATGTAACGCACTTGCCCATTGCAAACACTGTCACTGAGACAGCCCGGTTCGGACAATGCCGAAACCGGACATGCAACGTTGGGAGACAAAAAAGAGCGTCACTGCACATGTACAGTGACGCTCTGTTGGGGACAGAAGTCCAGTGGAAAAGGCAACAAAAAGAGAGCGGCTAAATAAACCGCTCTCCGTTTTTGATGTTTATCGTTTTCGTGTTATACGCCTCGCAATACCGTTCGCGCCATTGCGATTTATTCTAGATGCGTCTCGTAATGTTAACTTCCTGAATGGTGGACCTGACCCACCTGACCCGCCTGAAGATCCAGAGGACAGACCGCCAACCATTTTTAGGAATTGAGAGATACTATCCACTTGATCATCGTGTTTCCCATTTGGGAAAGTGAGGAGTTCATCTGTGAGATCATTTAGGTATGGTGCTTTACGCGGAAAGAAAACTCTACCTTCAATAAAGTGATATAGCTCGGTTTCCATGCGGATAACTTTACTTTCACCAGGTGCGATTTTTACACCAACTACTCTGCGTGGATTTGTTCTATAAAGATACTTTATATCCGCACAGATTCCTATTCCAATACCGTGATCTTCGATCAGGATAATTGAGTCACGCCATTTGGCTAAACCATTTTTAATTTCCATTTTGAGATTGTGTGGAATGACACGGTCTCGAAATAGATTGATAAGAAAATATCGGTGTCCCTTAACGAGCCAAATTGTGATGACAGAGTAACTGGCATCTTTTGACAGCGTACTAGCAGGATCGACACTAAGAACTATACGATCACCAAATTCCCTTATTGGTGCCTCATCGTAGAATCTAAAATACTCCTCCTTGATCATTCCTCCGAGGGCCGGAGCAGGGTCTTGTTGGTATTGAGCAGAAAAACAATAACTGCCCAAATTTTGTTTTGCCTCTTCTAGTTTATCAAGGTTTTCAAAGTTCGGGTGTAGTGCTTCGCCTTGTTTTCG
This sequence comes from Rhodospirillaceae bacterium, assembly GCA_002401565.1. Lineage (GTDB taxonomy): Bacteria > Pseudomonadota > Alphaproteobacteria > Rhodospirillales > Magnetovibrionaceae > JANLGW01. Next base: position 44,898 of record NVTL01000006.1, on the reverse strand, counting down.
CGAGTACCATTCGTTTTCACCAATCTGGATTGTTTCATCAGAAGTGGCTATGGCCGGAAGGTTTAGATGTGCCCATTCTCCGTTGCGAAGAAGGTGTCCGGCAAGGTCATCACGATGGAGCCTTTGCATTATGAGGGCAATGACACCATTGATCTTATCGTCAAGTCGGGAAAATAATGTGTGTCCATACCATTCCTGAATTTTCTTTAGTTCAGAATCTGAGGTTGCACCTGCGGGTTTAATGGGATCATCGATAATGATGAAATTACCTCCACGTCCTGTAAGCGTACCATTGACGGAAGTCGCAATGCACCTACCGCCCTTTGATGTGGTGATGATCGTTTCAGTATTTTTTCCTTTTAATAAGGTGTTGGGAAATATTTTACGGTATTCATCTGATTCCATCAACTTTTTGCGAGCCAATGACATGTCGGTAGCTAGGTCATCGTTATAACTAACGCAAATAATTTTTTGCCTAGGATCACGCCCTAAAAGCCATGCAGGGAAAGCAATCGAAGCACAAAAGGATTTAAGGTTACGAGGAGGCAAGGTGCAAATAAATCGGGTGCTCTTTCCTTCAGCACATTGTTGCAGCTTCCAAGCTATGGCCTTTATGTGCCCATTTTCTTTAAATGTGGCGCCTTCATTATAGATTTCAAACATCTTTACAATGAAAGAATAAAGAGATTGGCGACAAATGGCCTCAATAGTTTTTTGGTCGCTAGACATTGTTTTTCTCCTTGTTTTCAGATGCTTTCAAAATGCTTTGTTCAAACTCTTTCAGGATGGTTTTATCTGCCGTTGAGAGCTCGGTTTCCGTGATGTCAACTTCTTGGGTGTCAAGAAGGCTAAGCATCATTTTCATAACAAGGGATGCTGCTTTTGCATCACCTTGCACGGCCTTAGCCATGAGGCTTTTGACCATCGCCCTTTGTTTGGATACGGTTTTAGATGTTCCACCTTCACGGATTGCAATCCGTTCTTGCAGTTCTTCTTCAAGGTCCGTTTTCAGGTTTTTCGTACCTTTTTTGCGGCCCTTTGGGTTGCCGGATTGACCCGGTTTAAAACGCTTGTTTTTGGGGGGCTTTCCATAGCCCACGGTATAGTCAGACATAATTGTCCTCCTCATTAAATTTTGTTATTGGGTTAAGGTCGGGGCTACGTTGCTGCCCACGCGTAAGAGACAGCAACGTAGATACCGAAAGCTATGATTTGGAAACGACCACGAGGATTTTGTCGAAGCCAAGCTTCTTCAGCGCGCGCCACGTCAAGTATCCATCAATAAGGAACCCCTTGTGATCAACTATGACCGGCATGAATTGGCCATATCGTCGAAGTGTTAATCGCATTTGTTGATGCATCCGAGCGCTATACTGTTTTGGATAATTGTGGCGAGGCCGGACATCATCGATGGCCCACGTTTTAATATTTGGCAAGTTTCCAGAATTGGGGAGCTTTAAATTACGCATCGTTCAAGCCCTCCAGAACACGGGCTTGAACGTCATCAAAAAGTTCACCCGTTTCGGAATGGATAGCTTGCTTGCCAGTTTCCTTTTGCCAACGTATAATTGAAACATCGACATACTTGGGGCTGATTTCTATCGCACGAGCTCTACGTCCTGTTCTTTCGCAAGCGATGATTGTTGTGCCGCTACCTGAGAAACTATCAAGGACAATGTCACCCTGATGAGAGGCGTCGATAATGGTGTCTACAACCATTGCGATTGGCTTCACGGTTGGATGCATAGCCAACTCAGCCATGCGATCTTTTCCGAAGGTGTTTACGCCGGGATAGTTCCAAACATTGCTTCGCGATCTTCCGTGTTTGCCAAGCTCAATGTTGTTGATGTGTTTCGCTGTTCCATTTTTGAACACATATATTAATTCATGCTGGCTACGGTACATACTACCCATGCCTGCATTTGTCTTTTGCCATACACACATATTCTTTAGTTCTGAGAACACATCTTTGGTCGCTAGTAGGAGGTCGAGTTGGTGTCTCCAGTCCATGCAGGCAAATAAAAGCGCACCATCTACACTAAACTTAGCAAGAAGCTGAGCTGAGGAATTTAGGAATTTCTGGAATTCATCACTGCTCATTTCTCCTGAGGCCATTTTAAACTCATCGTGCTTTGTATTTCCAAGCCCACAAACATGCCCATTCACGGCCACGTTATAAGGGAAATCAATAAAACCCATTTGAGCTTTTTCACCACCCATAAGCTSGTCAAAAACAGTTGCCTCTAGGGAAGAGCCGCATGTTAGGCGGTTGTCTCCTGCTTCCCAAGTATCTCCGATTTCGGAAACGGTCGGCACTTCGAAATCAACATTTTCAAAAGGGTTGTCTTCAGGTAGACCTTCCTCTCCACCAATGAAAAGAGTCGCCTCGATTTCGACTTCATCAAAAGCGGTAAATTCAAGCTCGAAGTCTAAGTCAATTAACTCTTGAAACTCAATGGCGAGAGCTTTGCGATCCCACTCAGTGTCTTCAGAAAGTCGGTTCAGTGCGAGTCTAAGACCCCGTATTTCTTCTGGAGTTAGATTGCTGACGACGACGACAGCTATTTGCTCATAACCAAGTTCCTTGAGAATTTCCCAAATGAGATGACCGTCGATAATGACATTGTATTGGTCAATGGGGATGGGAAGCACTTGACCATATTTTTGTAAATTAGGTCGCGTTTTTTTCTTTTGTTTTTCTTTGTGTATTCGGATTTCTTTGTCGTAATCTTTAAGTTGGTTAATGGGTAGGTATTCAATCGTCAGTGCATTTTTTAAATTAGGCATGTTCTCTTCCTCCTGAGCTGGTGCTAGGTCTGCACTCAAAGAAAGAACCGTAAAAATGATGATAGATTGTATTAAAAAGTCCCGTACCTTCAGCGAAGACATTTCAAGCACTCCTCAAAAATAGATCGCTAACGGCAAGCAAAGCTGGCCGCATTAAGCGTCTAATAGTGTCTATAAGGATGTAGGAGCCGTTTGTTTAAATATGGCTCAGGTAAGGCGCAGTCGAAATTCTACTGCTTGTGAGGAGCTGTAATAAGACGCATGTCATGCTAGGAAAATGCGAATAACTTAGTCTTTCAAATTGTGAGTATATTGTCAAATAATTTGGGGTTAAAGAGTGCGCCTCAAAATACAGCATTTATCTGAAAATATTATTTTGATTATACGGGCTAACAGTCCGTGGTGGAAATTATGAGAAAAGTGAGAGGCAGATTTTTTCAATAATTCTGCTTCACTTAATACCCTTGATGTTGAGGTTTTATAAAATAAAATATTTTATCAGCTAGTCGTTAGTATCTTTTTCAGATGAGCTAACGTCTTCACCAATATGCTCTTCGTCCTCATCTCCGAAAAATCGACCGATAACAAAAAATACGAAAAGCAGAATCAAAAGAGGGTTTGCTATCCAAAGAGCAAAAAAGAGTGCTTCGTTACGGCCAAAAAATTTGCTGAACATATAGGCAAATTTGGTAGTACCCCAATGTGAAGAGATATCAGTAAGACGCCCATTTTCAATTGTGATGCTGACAGCACTCCTATCTTCAAAATCACTAAGGTCGCCTCGGTATGCCAACTGGAATCTTTTGCTAGAAGTTCCTAGGTATTCATAGAAATCGGCTACGCTTGTCTCATCTGATGCCTTGATATTAGAAATTTTCATCATATGAAAGGTGTATTCCCTATCGGACTTAAGTCCTCCCTTATTAAACGTTTTATGGAGGTTATCTCCACATCCGGTAATTAGGGTGCCAACTATAAGCAAAGCAAGAATACGTCCTGTTGTTCGTATGGTTTTTGGGAAAAAAAGATCATCCAGTTCAGGTGTTACGGTACGTGGCTGTGATATTCTACTTTTCATTAATGTCAAAACTCCCTCAAAATGAGGTCAGAGCTTACGGTGCGCCCCCGTAAGGTGAACTCAAATGATCTCTGGTGATCGGGGAGTTAGTAAACCAACACTAGCTGGTCCCTGTGGCCTTTAGTTCGGAGAACCTGGACATACGCCACAGGCTCCCCGACCGCTGAGGTCAGGGATATCATTACGGTCGATATCAACCGCTAGTGTTGGGGTTACTACGCCCCAGAGCTGTGCGTACCAGCTCCAATAACACTTTAAATCAGCTCGTTAGAGGAAGTGAAGTGTTATTTTGAGTTTTTTTGGGAATGGGGCCGGAGAAATTAAGTTGTTTGTCTTTAGCATCCATAATCGGCTTATGTTTGACGGAACATCTTAAGATCAATTTTTTCAGAAATATTTCGTTTGTGAAACTCGACAGTCTTAATTGACACATCTAACTGATGAGCAATTTCTTTGTTGGGCGTGTTTCGTTCTATGAAAGAAATTAATTCACGTTCTCTTAACGTTAGCTTTGAAAGAGCGTCGGCCTTCCAAGTAAGGGCTGCGCTCCGTTTAACTGCATCGCGCACAGTTGCGACCAGTATGTCGTTGTCTATTGGTTTTTCTAAGAAATCCATAGCGCCGCGTTTGATGGCTTCAACGGCTGTGTGAATTTTTCCATGGCCAGTGAGAAAAAGAATTGGCAAGTGAATATTGCGCTCCACTATAGCGGCCTGAATTTCCATACCACTCATATCGGGTAAGCGTAGGTCCAAAATTATGCAACCCGGTTTTAAAGGCAGTTCTTTTTCAAGAAAGGCCTCTGCACTTTCATAAAGTTGAACTTGGAAACCTTCAGTCTTAAAGAGCTCACCTAATGAACGACGAAGCGGTTCATCATCATCAACAATATGAATGACAGCATCATTTATCATGACGTTTGTCTCGACATAGGCATTATTGTGATGAAACGTGCTCCCGTCGGTGTGCTTTCTGCCTTAATATGTCCACCTATGCCTTCAAGGGTCGTTTTGCAAATCGCAAGCCCTAACCCCAGCCCTTCTTCTTGGGTGGTGTAAAAACTATCAAAAACGCATTTTTCTTCTCCGTTGGTAAGGCCAGTTCCATTGTCCTCAACGCTAACTTGAATGCTGTTATCATGGGCGGTAATGGTAATATTAATTTTGCCATCGCCAGCCCCATTCGTTTCAATGGCAACAATGCTGTTCTTGATTAAGTTTACATACACTTGTTGCATGCCGATTAAATTTGCATCCACTTTGGGCAGGTTAGGTTTGGGATTAAAATCGATCAAGACTTCGGATTGCGTAATGTCACCTTCCAAAAGATGCAGGGCACCGTTAACGGCTTCTGATAAATCAATGGGTTGAATTTTAATCTCACCACTTCCTCGAGCAAAACCACGTATTCGCTTATGGATCTCAGTTGCGCGTTCAATCGCACTCTGGACTTCAGCCTGATAGTGAATGATGTCAGAGTAATTATCTTCACTGTTTTCTTTAAGGCGTTTGATAGCAAGCTGTGAATTTGTTGAGGCGACTTGAAGGGGCGTGGCAATTTCGTGTGCGATACTTGTACCGAGTTCCCCAATAGAAGCTAAACGAGAAAGATGGGCCATTGCCGTCTCTTTTTCTTTTGCCAGAGCTTCAGCTTTAAGCCGATCATTTCGCGATGCACCTACGATGAGTCCAATGCCTGCTGCGACAGCAAACAGGACCTGCATTTCTGTTGGGGTATAAACATTGCCTTGTAAAAGGCTGTAGGTTCCTGCCGCAGAAAGGTTTCCAACGAGAGCCGAGAGTGCCCCCAAGCTTGCTCCTAAAGTTGCCGCAATCCACACAATTGGAATAAGCATAAGATAAGAAAAATTAACCGCCTCTGAAGTAAGCGCAATGTATGAAAAGGCTATTCCTGAAACGACAACAGGAAAAATCAAGGCGATCAAAACGTGAGTTGCATTCCTTTTTAGGTATCCACCAATTTGTTTCCACAACTGACCGTATTCCCAATTTCTGAAAGCTAGAAGAGCCAACGGGGTTGCCATCAGGATGCCAGTGCAATCACCGGCCCAGAAAGAAAAGAAAACGTTAAGAAATATCTTGGGTGGAATGATATCAAAATACCAATAGTTTGTTATTGCAACAGTTGCCGAAATTAATGAGGCCCCAATCGCGACCATCAAAAATAGAAGCACATTTCGGGTGTTTGTGAGAGCAGGTTCTCCCTTGAGGAGCCGACCTAATATCAACCCTGCAAGTCCGTAAACCAGCCCTTGTCGAATATCGTTGACCCAGATATGAATCGGCATATCGAACGGTATGATATCTGGCGCCGCCCCATAAAAAGCAGCAAGAAAGACAATGGGGATATAGCGCCAACCAAAAATTGCGATGAAAGCTATTGAAAATCCGGGGGCAGGATAAAAGGCACTGACCACTGTTGAGCCCGGCATGACGTTGAAAAATGCTGAAAAATGCCAAACCATCCAAAACATGATGACGAACAGGACAGAACGATAAATGTACAGAAAAACGTCAGACCTGCACATATTCAACATTCCACAATATTCCTTATTCGAGAATCGGTAGAATAGAATAACTCTCTTTGGTGATCATTAACACTAGGGATTTGCCCTAGTTATCATGTGTTTTCAAGTTGTTATAATTATTTCGAAATAAATATGGGGGCGATATGGCTGAACTTGATAAAGATAACTTCAATACTGGCAACCTGAAAGTGGAAGCTGAAAACGCACATGAGAAGCCACCTGAAACCTCAGAAATTATTATCGGTTGGATAATTATTGCCGCTGTTTGTATGGGGATTTATGGAGCTTGGGCGCTCTTTTTTGGTGGAAACTCTGCGGAATTTGAAGCTTGCAGGGAAAACCGAGATGCCTTTGTTAGCAAGTTTGTAAATGCTGGCCTAGCTTCAAAACATGAAGCTGAAGGCATCTGGTATGAAAACCAAATTACCGTGAAATTTTCCAATATAGATTGTTCGAGATTCGCAAAAATTCAAATGAAACAATGAGTGAGGTAAGTTTAATATTTCAAATTAGGAACTCTACGGTGTTTTTTGAGTCTATGTATTTTGTCATAAAAGGAGGTTGTTTAGAGAGTTATGAAAAACCTATTTCGCACACCAATTATTATGTCCGCAATTCTTATTGGAACATTTTCAATGCCTGCATATGCTCAATTTGAAGATGGGAACCCTTTTGGGCAGCTCAAAGGAGTTCTTCAAAATTTTGAAAAAGAGCTTAAAAAAAACACCGCCCCTACAACGGCAGAAAACCCTCCTCCGCCTCCTCAAGTAGTTCTCCCCAAGAAGCCATCCAATTCACCCAAATTAGATGAAGTTGAGCAAGCTGATAAGAAGAAAGAAGATGAACGGCGAAGGCTGGCAGAGGAAAAACAACGAATTGAGAAAGCTCGAAAAATTGAAGAAAAAAGGGCTGTTGAAGAAAAACGCGTAGCAAACGAGAAACAACAACAAGCACAAGAGGAAGCTCGTCGTGCGGAAGAGGAGTGCCTTAAGCTTGAGGAAGAGCGTCGTGTAGAAACGGAGCGACAGGCGGCAAGTGATAGAGCAGAAAAAAAACGGATCGCAGATGCGGAAGCAAAAGAAGAAGAACGCTTGAAGCTTGAAAGAACTCGTCGTGCGGAAGAAAAACGGATTGCCGCTATCGCCCGAGCAGAAAAAAAACGAATTGCGAGTGACAAACGAAGACAAGAGACTCAAAGACTAATTGATGAAGCACAAAATGAAACCTTACCGGAATGGTGTCCTAGTGGAGTTTCAGAAGATTCGGCCTATCGGGAGGCTATTCAACGCTTCAATAATAAAGACTATCAACGTGCATGCAATGATCTCATTGATCTTCATAATTACAACGATGTGCGGGCTGATTATTGGCTTGGAAAAGATATCGTTTTCTTCAGGTCGTTTTGTGCAGCCCTCACCGTAAATTTAAAAGTGTATAAAGACATTAGAGCATCGATAATGGATGCAAATGGTCTCACGGAACCACTTCAAGGTTTTGATAGCCATTATTTATATGGTGCTACGGGAGCTAAGATGATCGAGCGTGCGGCACGTTGTGGCGTTGCTGATGCACAGGCTGATATGGGAAGACTATATCTAAATCATCAAATAGATAGATTTGTACTTCCAAATGAAAAAGTTGCTGAAATATGGCTCAAGAAATCAGCCGCAAATAAATCCAAATATGGGACTTATCTATTGGGGTTGATGGCACAAAATGAACTCATTGATGGAAATCAGTGGGATTATTATATTAAGGCGGCCGATTTAGGGCACTTGTATTCAATGCAACGTGTTGCTGAGAATATGTATGTCGGAAATAAGAATTTGCCTCAAAATAGGGATGTAGCTCTTATTTATCTGCAAATTTTAAAGAACCAAAAAATTGATATAAAAAAGAGGATATGGGCGAAAGAATTCATCCAAAGATTCTATAAAGAGCGCGTGGAACGTAGGTGACTCAAGTTGAGATGGAAAGAGGCAGGTTAGGCGAACCATTCTTAGATTAGACAAATTGGAGGGTAATGAAATGTTGCTGTTCTCATATGATATTTTCATCAACAAAATCACAAGGGCGATATCACCTACTGTGCCGCTAATCGCAATAATGCTCTCTGCAACGGGTTGCGTTACAACCAGCGCAGACGGAAGCGTTGAAGGCATGACATTTCGGACCAACGCTCCTGTCGGTGCTAAGGGCTATGGTATTCAGTGGGGTGGAATTGAGCAAGGCTATCCAGTTCGGCGCGGAACTCAGTCCCAACGGTTTGAAGTTCAACCTGGTGATTGTGGGCGTTCTGATCGAAGTTCTTGGAGTGACTGTGAAAATGATCGAGAACGCTCAGAACGTCGGCAGATCGGTTATCAGACTGAAGGGCAAACACGTTGGTACGGCTGGTCTATTTATTTTCCAAAAGACTATCCTAATATTCACCCAACCAAGGTGGCTCTCGGTCAATTTAGCGAAGAAGATTCGTATAGAACGACGTTCATGTTTCAAAACTCTTTCGGTGGGTACAATTTAGAAGCCCAAACCATGAACGATGATTTTCAAAACATTCCGCTGATTACTAAGGAAGCCCTGCGCGGTAAATGGCACGACATTGTTGTCGAATATAAACTGAGTAACCGAATTAATGGTGACGGCTACTTCCGAGTTTGGGTCAATGGGGAACTTAAAGCCGAAGTGAAAGGGCGCACAACACATCGAAATAAAGTTTATTTCATTTACGGCATCTATCGGACGAAAGTTAGCAAGGGCCTAGGTACGGCTCAGGTTGTCTATTATGATGAAATCCGCCATGGAAATTCTCGTGAAGATGTGGATATTCGCATAATTGAACAGCAACTCAAGTGAGTTGAACTGATTTCTTTTGTTCTAAGCTCTGCTTTGGATGGTCTGCCGGATCCCATTATATAGGTTGTATTTTTATTCATACATACGCAATATACGTGATGATTCGACAATCAATGAGTTGACGTCAGTGGGGAAAAGTAATGCTAATACATAAAGAAGCCGAGTTAAGCGCTTGTTAGAAGTGCCATTTGATTCCCAATTTGTGCCTGATGATTATACGTGGGCTATTTTGCATTTGGCTTGGTGGCGAAATGGAGATAAAAATGAGCGTACTCTTGTTTTTGGTTTTGTTGAACTATTGCCTCATGAATATCCTAAGCCAGATAATTCTGCCGAGTCTCATAAACAAACAAGAAATATATCCGAAAAAAGCGCCCTTCACTATCAACGTATTGCCTTAAAAGCCGAAGATGCGATTGATTGGTACGAAAGTGCATTTCTAGGTAAATTACACCACCCTATTCAAAAAGGTGACCCACTAAAAACCAGCCCTTTGCAACAAGAACCTCTTTGGCCAGCCTTATCGTTTGCAGAAAATATTGGAGACCGATACCCGTTCGTGGGAAACAAGTGGGGAAACATTCGAACGCACTCAGCTTATGCAACGAAACATGCCCCAGAGTTAGAACGTATTTTTGCCAGTCCCGAATATACCGACTGGCTTGCTGAACAGTTTCTGTTCGATTTTTTTGAGTTCCCTCTTTTGCACGGATCCTTACATTGCATTGCACCTAACCCTGTTTTACGACRATTTGATGTCACCCTTGGGCTACCCACAAAAGAGCATGAGTGCGTTGATATTCATATCATCCCTCGTGAAGGATATGAGCTAGATGGCTTAACACTCATTTATGAAGAAATAACTGCAAATGGTATTGGAGTTAACAAGATTATTCCCTTATCTGATCCGTTTTTGCGCATACATCACGCTAAAGAAGTTGGGCAGATTACGACCTCTGTTCATTGTGAAAGACGCGGCCTACTTGCACGCGAAGGGCCGCATGGTTTTTTGAAAAGCATTAACTTTCAAACAAACATCCATTCTGGGAAAAAAGAAATTACGATTCCTGCTAGCGGGCGACGCAATCCAGAAAAAACCTACACCGTACCGCACATTTCTTCAGGTAGCATAAATTCAATAATTGGCACTGATCAGTCCGGGCAAAATATTCAGACTATTTTGCATGAGGAACAAAGGCAGAGAGAAACTAAACGAGATGCTACACGGTTAGGGCAGAAATGGTTTCATAACAATCAGGTTGAGGCTGAAACGTTTATACGTAACGAAATATCAAAAGCAAAACAACGTGTTTGGATCATTGATCCTTATCTTGCCACACGTGAGTTCTTCTCATTTGTATTGGCGGTCACACGAAGCGAAGTCACTATTCGTATTTTATCTTCTGCTGAGGTTTTGAAAAAGAAAAGTGCCATTGACGAGACAACCGATATAGCCGGAGAAGTTTTTCAGCAGCAGCTGGAATCGTTGAAAGATAAATTTAGAAACTCCGTCGAAGTTAAAGTTATGACAGGCGCCCGGCCAGAAATTCACGACCGATTTTTAGTCATTGATGATAAAGTATGGTTGTCTGGAATATCCTTGAATGAAATTGGGCGTCGTGGTGCAATTTTGATTAAGCTCCCGGATCCTACCCCTATTCTTCGAGAGCTTGAAATCATTTGGAAGAATGATGAACGCACTAAACCATTAGAACAATGGCTGGCAGAAAGAAGCAGTCGTGAGGGTGCCGACAATGCCTAGGACCCCAGCTTCGCTCCCCCCTCAAAACCTGAAAACTACTCCCGTTCTACAGAAGACACCTGATCCGCAGTTGCTTTGGCCCTCTGTGTGTGACGAGACCTGTGAGACCAAAGATCTTTCGCATGCACCAAGTCCGACAAGTATAAACTTGCGGTATCAGAAAAACTATGAAGATGAGACAAGACCAACGCAAGGAAGCTGTAACTTTTGGTCTACGGTCATGAATGTAAGAAAGTTATACCTAATGGATGCGCATATTGATGGTTTGACCATGCGGAAAATTCGAGATTATTTGAACGAGGGTAGCAATGCTAAAGATTTCCCCATCAAAGAAATCAAAATAATGTGTGGCTCTAACGATAAAGATAATGTGCAGGCCGCTTTTGACGATATGAAAAACAAGCTAATGGAAAAACAACCTCAACCCAGTATTGAACTTCGTCAATCCCTAGATAAAACGAAATTTCCTTTTCTTCATGATCGTTTTGCCGTTTTGGATAATGAGCTATGGCATTTTGGTGCAACGGTTGGCGGATTGCACCAGAGCCTAAATGCATACAGTCGCGGCTGGAGTGCCTCTGAGTATCGCTTCATAGATATGTTCAACAAAGCGTGGGAGCGGTCAAGTGATTGAGCACAGACTGTCAGAACCCTTTTTTGACACACAACAAAACCAGATCGAAAGCTGTGAGGCATGGGAGGCTGATAATAGCTCCTTTTCCCAAACCGTTAGGGCATTGTCTGATTGGTTCTGTGGCCATGTAAGAGAAGGGCAACCTTCAGAAATTATGCGGAAAAACTTTGGTGAAGGTCTGAGGGAGATTCTTGAAACTCTACCACGCAAGGACCTTCCCAGTGCTACGCTGTCTTCCACAGAAGATGGCGATATGGCAAGGGGCATAGACGCTCTAATCACGCGACAGAACGGAGCAAGTCCTCATGCAGAGTGGCTTCTCGGCACGGCTTTGGCTGAGGCTTGCACACAGAGGCCGAAAGACGTTATCACATTGGCAACGGCATGGGTGATTGTTCAGCAATACGCTATGACGTTGCGGGCTTTCCAGCGTACTCTGTTACGTCATGACCTTTCTGATATAACAGAAACAATCAATGACATTATAGATATTATTGCCGAAGAACCCGCTCACTTTATCTATGCGATTGACCAAGCACAATTCCCATTGGCGTTAGAGTCATTTCAAAAAATTAAGTCCGTTGCGGTTGTTTGGAATTTTGAACGCATTTTTCCTTCCTCCCGCCTTGCATGTCCGTTTATTGGACTTGCAAACATTGTAATTGAAGAAAATCCTGAACGTTTTCTTCAATTACTTGAAAACTATAAAATTCCCGGCGCATTGGAAGAGGAACTTCTACAGTATAAAATTTACAATGACTTTGAGGTGCTTCTTAATCTACTTGAAAACAGCCCCATTGCCTTTGATGGTCAAACTTGGAACGGAAAACTGGTTGCCGCGATGATCTTGGCTGAGGCTAACAATTTTATATTTAAATTACATCACCACACATTGCATGCCTCTCCAGAAAAACACGAGATGTTTTTAACAAGCGAAGCTCCCAAGCACCTAAAACAACTCTTTGAAGCGTTGCTCAAACGAGACGACGGTTTGGCTCTTGGCCTGTCATGGTTGTCTGAGTACGTGCGCAAAAGTTCGATCTCATTAAGTGCCCATCCTCAAGACAATACGTTGAACGATTTGGTGATTGATACATGCGCAAAAGAACTGAGTGCCCAAAGGCCAAGCTTAGACCAAATCCAAGGCATTCTAATCATGCCCCCCGATCAAGATCGTTTTTTCGTTCCGCGTATGCTAGATGTTTTGTTAACTATGTGTCTGATTGTATTTGAAGGTGAACCGACCACAAAGAGTCTTGATACGCTACATGCATTTTATAGCGATGCATTAGACAAAAACGACCTCAGCTTACGTAGTTCTTTGGCAGGGTCGGCGCTTTCATGGAGAGATTTTAACATCGCAAAAATTTTTGTGATGAGAGCAGAACCAGCACAGGCTTGGAATGTTATATGGAATAAAGATACCCTTCGTGAAAGGCGGAGACGGCGGCATTATTACCGGTATACAAAAGAGACTATCGTCGATAACGCTGATACGACACATGCTCATGTAGGTTTGGCAATTCTCGATTGGTTATGCTCCCCAGAACATGCCAATGATAATCAAGCTCAAAGCCTTTGGGATGATATATTTGAAGGTATTTTCTTCGAATATATTACTTATACAAAAGATCAGTACATTTCATTTATGGCTAATCTCTTCGGCCGTTTTCCCTCAATTTTTGACACCCAAAGCACTTCAAAAACACGCCAGAAACTCTTTGTTCTCTTTTCTCGATTTAGCGGAGATGTGGAATTATTGAGTGTATGCTGTCTTGGACTACATTTGAATAAATTCGATTTAAAGACATGTTGTGATGAAATTCAAGAACAGCATAGTTTGAATGTTCGCTTAGAAATTCAACATTATTTAGATTGGGTCAATCGCACGGGTGGCAAGCCCATTCGCAACGATCTTCCCATGCAGATTCAGACCATGTTGGAGAAAATCTCATGACGATTCCCCCATGTTTTACTGAAGATCATTGGATAAATGCAAAACCTCATTTTTCTGTTCCGTCTTCAGGGGTGACCGCTTAATGAGGAAATATTAGTCTCGATTGTGGTAGCGAATGGCCTACTAAAATGAACTTATGAAAAGGATTGTTTTATGACAAAGAGCATCGAAACTGACACATCAAAGGCGGATGATAACAATCACTCCAACCAACTGAACGACAATCACGATTCTTATTGGCAGTCTCGGGGATATGATGAACGTCCCGAAGATTGGGATGACGAGTCTGAAGAATAAGACTGTGCCCCGCACCATCAGGTGCGGGGCTTTCTTTTTCATGGATATGAAACAACAAATGAAACAAACCATATTGTCCCCCATACCATCCATTGGCGAGTTACTTAAATCCTTTGTCTATGCCTTTACTCATGTGAACAAGAACCTTGATGGAAATCTAAAAAGCGAACTAAACCGCATCACGTTTAGCAATGATAAAGCACCCGAAGAGGTCATTGAGATTCTTCAAGAATGGATGGCTCCGTTGAGCAATGCGGACCCTAAATTTTATGATTTATTACTGCGCTATTTTTATACTGTTCTAAACATTTACCCAGAACTTAAAGATGTTAATTTTAGTGGCCTCACACGAAAACAAGCCATGGTAGCAGTATGGGTTCATGTTGCTTTTCCCATCGTTGCGGAGGCAATGCGAAAAATCACCAATTTATCTGATAGTCCAGATCCAACAACATGGGGAGAGGGTGATACATGCCCCTCAGTCAAAGTGCTTGAGTGGTGGATTGCCCGAAAATCGATGACAGCTTCCAGTTTTGCCAAAGAAATTGAACCAGATAACTTTGACCATTACAAAGTCGTGGAAAACAGTTTGTATGGATGGCTTCAGGGAAGGCCAAYATCTATTAAATCCATCATGAAATTCTATGATGGTCGAAATGATGTTTTAGCGCGTTGGTTATTGTTGGCACGAACATGGCAAACATTTTGGATGTGTGTTCCTACTGAATATAAAGACCGCTTGAGCCGTGTCTGGAAGGCGCGACTTCGTCAGACATTATCTAATATTGATTTAGGCGCCCTCCTAAAAGAGCTTAGCCAAATTATTGCCAAAGACGACCGCCACCAATCCTTCTTAGCTATGGTCGGCAACTACTCTGAATTTACTGACCTTGTCTCACTGTTAACACATAAGTCGATTGGCGATATGGATCGTGCTGATGAACTTATCAAAAAAATGTATGACGAAAACCCATTGCCAGAAATCACGCATCAATTGGATGCAGAAAAGGCTCGCTTTTATGTCCTTAAGGCTGAGCATACTAAGGCCCTTAAGTCTTACGACAAAGCTTTTGAAGCCGCGCGCTACCGTCATGGAAAAATGGCAAAGGCCAYTTTAAGTGAACTTCTGATTGTCGAATCCTTTCTCGGAAAATCAAAATATACAAAAAAGTGGTCCGGTTGGGCGAGATCTATGGGCCTCACGGCCCGCATTGATAATGCCCCCAACGCCTATTTTTACCGGTTTCCCTTGGATAAACATTATCCCGAGGCCAATCTAGAAAAGCTCAAAAACAAAGGTGCTAAAATATTTACAGGCATTGTATGTCTAGAAGAAGAGAAGAATAGATCCCCTGATTTACGAAACCCAGACCGTAAAATTGCGGGTTCGGGGTCAGTTCCGCATACCCAGCTTATGAACTATGCCTCATTCGACAATYCTGATGCAATTCAAAAACTACTCGACAATGGTGCTAATGCAAACCTGATCGCTGATGATGGTGGTACAGCCATTCTTTGCGCCATTCAGGCCCAGACGACCCAATGCATCAACCTCCTCTTACCGATCTCATCACCTAAGACCCTGAACTCCCGCACCCGAAGGCGGAAACTAACCCCGCTCTATGTAGCGATTGAACAGGGTGATGCAGACCTTGTACAACGGCTTTTAATGGCGGGGGCGGATCCTAACTTATGCGCGGGAGAATTAAACTTATCTCCGCTAAAGGATGCTATTCGACGGTGCTCTGCATTTMATCCATCGATGGGAAACCTTATGAGTGATGATGCAATTAAGTCAGCACTGAAACAAATGCCGCCCGTAATGAAGGCTAGTTTACCAATTTTTGAAGAGGATCAAATCGTAGCTATGCGTAATGATATGATTGTCAAATTGAACGAACCTCTAAATCAGGTGATTTTTGAAGAGGTATTCAAATTCTACGCAAATGGACAGAACGTAGTTCTAAAAGATCGACGTAAAATTATCTCGCTACTCCTTCAATTCGGAGCAAAATGATGTGAAAGACAAAATCCACGACGTTTAAAACCCTTAACTCTTTTTCCCAATATAAGGTTCTCTTTAGGAACCCGCTTCAACTTGAATCAAGTGTGCTTGTCTAAAACAATGGCAATCTAAAGAGCGAGCCACCCTCTACTTTTTTCAGACAAGTCCATACTTTACCTGATGTGTATCAATTGTGGGAATTTAAGGTCTGTTATCAGAGGTCTAAAAAAGTACTAGGGTGTTTGATATGCGATTGAATTCAAGTCAGGTGCCACGGGATTAAAAGCTTCCTGTTCTATAGTTTTGCAGTCTGGACATCCCAAGTACTTTTCTAGTTCAGAGATCAAGCTGTTCTTATCACGTGTGCTTTTACGGGGTTCGGTAAGCTCGCCAAATTGTTCTGCAAGCTCAATGTTCATCATATGAGGCTGTAGGGGGCGATTAATAGATTTCTCGAATACTCGAAAAATGTGTACGCCCGGCAGATCAATGTCCCCCCAACATAAAAAAGGGACTTTGTTTGATAGTTTTGTATCGAGTACCTGAACAACATTTAATACGGTCCGTGATGGGAAACCGCCTCCATAGATTACAATACAGCCATCCCTGTCCACTTCACGAACATAACGATTGAAGCTAGCAAGGTTCTCAATGATCAGTATGTATGTAGGGTCTGTTAAAACTCTGATTTTCTCTACCCACTCAGGAGGAATGCCAAGATAGGGATGAGCGATAATCTGATTGCTTAAATCGTCGATAATAAATTCACCTGCGATCAGTACAGGTGCTGGAAACTTTTCAAGTCCTAGGTACCGAAGCTTCTCTTCACTATTGGCCCCCTTGGGCATTTCCCAGCCTAAAATTTCTAGAGCCCGTATAATGGACCCCATATTTTTTTCAATCCACTTGCTATCTTGTGTCGTCAAGCGAGAGAATGTACGCATGTCTACGTTGTTGTGGCCACTATTTCGCATCGAGCTTACAACTGCGAACAATTTCTGCCATCCACCCAGGTCCTCAAGGCTTGGTTTAAGGGAAGCTTTTTTCCCTGTTCGAAGTTGGCTCTCATACGCATCAATAATTGGAGAGGCCCAATCTAGTATTTTCTCAAATTCATGACGAAGCTGTTTCAGCCCTACATCAATCAGCTGAGATATGGGCTGACGGCCTAGAAAAATATAGAGGTTATCTGTATCCTTCAAACGAACATAACGGATAAGCTGTGAATCTTGCCCTTTCCCCCAAATCACCTCAACGGCTTCTGCATTTTCAGCCTGCTGAACTGTTCGATTGAATTTCTTCCAATCATCCACGCTCTTCATGTTTAATTTATCCGGATAAACAAGAAGTCTTGAAGAATTCACATTCTTCTCATATCGATCAAGAAGGTCGTTCAATGCATGTTCCGCCAAAATAAATTTTCGACTTGCCATTTAGAGCTCTGCCTGTTGATTTATGAATTCACGAACCTGATCAAGATTTAAATTTTCTGGGTTTTCTCTACGAAATGCATCACGCGCYTTTGGGCCAGGTGTCGCAGAATCGATATTCACGGTTTTGGCCGTATCATCCCGATACACCTCAACGATATGGTCCATGATTTCAACAAACCCCGCCCGAGCCACCATGGGGGCCGCAATAATTGGCTGCAAGCCCAAAGAGCGATAAAAATCCATACATGCCCGACGATTGTTCATGTCTAGTTTGGAAAAGGCCTCATCCAGCGGCATAATTGCAATGCCTCGCTTGGAATTTTCAACGCCTTGTCCTCCGGCATGGTAGACGGAAGCCAAGGCTGCACCAATAGCCACATAAAATGGCGTGTCATGCTCTCCCCCTGATCCTGTTTTTTGACGATTACTAAAACGGCTAATTTGGCCTGTTTCTACATTCTTCATATATAATTCAAAAACGTAATATTTTCGGTAATCCTCAAAATCAATAAAGTCGATTTCGTCACTTTCTAGCAGCTCTTGAACCTTATTCAATGCTTGTGCATAAGGGTGGTCTTGATCGATACGATCATCAAATAAAGCTGTCGCCAAATCGTCATTTTCAGAAACGGCTTGAGCAAATGTAATAATATCTGCATAGGCAGCGGCCGGCGTCGACTTAAAGCTATATTTTTCATGATGAAAAGTGTGGGGTCTAAGAATACTGTTCAGACGTCGAAGCTCATTTTCCACCCCGGCAATTCGCCCCTGTAACTCACCTAAGAAGGAATTTTTAAGTGAGCTCTTAGCCTGTTCCAGCGCACCTTCGGACTCTTCTTGATAACGCGTTAATTCAGTTTTCTCTATATATTCAATCTGATCACATAATTGCGGCAACAGATCACTGACGATAGAATCTTCTGCTTCATCAAATTTCAAAGAACTTGGGTAATCAAGATTAAATTGATAAACTCTCTTTTCAACCTTTTTACGAAGCTCATCAATACAATCATTTGTACCTTTCTTATCTCGAATAAGGTTCTCTGTAAGTTTCAACAAGGAAATATTTTTTATGAGTTCGCTACGGAGACCGTTTCGCCATTGTGGCTGTATTGGTTTCCAAGAAATATGCCTATCTTCCCCAAGACGGATTGTTCGATAACGATCTCGACAAGCCTGCATATTTAATTTCGATCCGACCTCTCCTTCCCCTGAGCTAATTCTCCCACTAAATTTTGAAACGCGATCTCGCGCACTATCTCTTTTAGAGTTCAAACGATTAAGGTCATCTTTGATATCGGAAATTTGCCCCTTGGTTGCTGTAATCCGATTTTGGGTTTCAGGGTCTATTTCTTGGTCTAAAGCCGAAAGCTCTAAAGACTTATCCTCAATCTTATTATACGCATCACCATAGCGGTCAAGCATCGCGCCTAAAGCAAACTGTTCTTCTGGTAACCCTGTAGCTTCACGTAAAGCATCTGCCATAGACATATATGTTTTGTTTTCTCTCTCATAACCAGAGACTTTTTCTTTGAGAATTTGAAGATTCTGCAATATCGCTTGTTCACTTTGCTGTGCTACTGATTTGCCGATTTTTAAAATATCCGCACGGCGCCTTTGTATGACCAGTCCATCATCATACGTACCATCCTGCATGATTGCGCGGCCGGGTAGGTGTAAATCTTGCTGATCTTTAGCAAGGCGTACATTACCAATTCTGCGCGCAATGAACCCCATCACGTAAATATCATTTGATATTAAAACTGAAGCCAATGTTTCTGGTTTTATATCCGGCCATTCCGCTTTTATTTTGCGTGTATTTACAATCCGACAGGCATAAAAAACCTTATTTTCCCTTTGCAATCTACGAAGTGTCCTAACGGCTTCATCAACATGCTCAGGATCGACAATTATAGCTTCACGATCTCGCCCAAGAAGAGCTTCTGCCGCATTACGCCAATCTTCATTCGTTACTTCTAAATCAGCGCAAACGTAGCGTGGGTCCATTTGACGAGCAGAGAGTTCTGCAAAAAGATCCTGAGCTATCGGGGATATGGCATTGCCACTGCTTTTGAGTTCTTCAAGGGTGCGTAGGTGTTTTTTAATTTCCACATACCACCCCCCGGACTCACGTAATGCATCTTGTGCCTGCCCATCACAATACAACACCATTTCCCGACAACGTCGAGAGAGGGCGGGCAGTTCATCTTCCTTATTCGTATTCGAAGCCATCCAATTCACAGCATCTTCGGCTTTTAAAGATTCTCTCATTGCTTTTAGAGATTTGAGTAAATCGTCAAACTGTTCGGGGACCATATCTTCCCAGCGCACAATAGCACTCGCTCGTTTAAAAGCCCCATGGGTCATTTTGATCTGTTCTTCTTCATCACGCAGAGTGCGTTCAAGTGCGCTCTTATCTTTCTCAATTAAGGAACGCTTTTGAGCATATCCATCGGCATGCAAGACAAGACGAAGAGCTTCAAGTTCGTTCGTCAAAGCTTGTTGACGTTCACCATGTTCTTCCATGTCACGTTCTATGCTTGTTACATCTCTATTCGCCAATTTAAGACGATCTGTATTTTTCAAAAATTCTCGTCGAGAATGCATGACCTTTACTGCTGCGAGCGCCCATCTTAAAAAATCATCTTTTTCAAGTTTTTGAGCAAACTCTTGGGACGCGCTTTTCATTTGATTGAGTTTGGCCAACTTATCCGTCAACGAAACAATATTTTCCTTAATTTCGCGGTATTTCCGTATGGAATCTCTTAGTTCCCCCACACTGATAGGCTTATCTTCTAAAACATAGCTTCTGATGAAATTAGTCGCATTCTCGATGGCACTGATATTCGAAGCCATAGAAAATGCTTTGAAAAATTCACGCTGCAAGATTGGTCGATTATTTGTACTGAGACGATGGAGATAATTTTCGACAAACTCTTTTGAGTTACCACAGACCCTGAACTCTCCTCCTCTTTCTTTGCACCGCTCTTCAAGATCAAAACGCACTTCATCCCATTCTTTAGGACGCATCCCACCATTTCCATCAGGCTCAAGAAAATCATGTTTTCGAAGATTTAAACCATCTACAATAAATAGGCCAAGCGTTTCAGCATTAGCCTCAGAACGCTTGGCTTCTAATGCAAGGCCAATGGTTACAGGGCGATTATTATCATCCGAAAAGCCCAGATATATGTAAGTACGAGCTTGATCCCGTAAAACGTCATCTCCTTCACCATAACGCCCAAGACAATATGCCTGAACAGTCCGCCCACCTTTGCCAGAGCGACCACTTCGCGCATTAGAATTTAAATGCACATAAGTCCCGTTGTTGCCTGTTAATACCGTTTTCATTTGATCCAAAATCGTCGATTTTCCAGATCTATTCTCTCCAATAATTGCTGTTGCTCCAAAAACAGGAATGTCTTCTGCTTCGAACATGAACCAATTCAGAAGTCCTATATTATCTAATTCAATCATCATTTACCTCATTATCCTGAGCTAAATTTTCTGGATTGGAGATAGATTCATGAGGGAGTTTTACCTCTTCAATATTTACGTATGATTCAAGTTTTTTAAGGACGTGTTCAGGCGTGAGACGGCTTACAATCGGACGTATTTCCAAATCAAAATCATCATTATCTGCATCTAAATCCGAAAGACGTATAATGCCCCTAGGCTGGAATTCAGTTCGTAATATTTGGCGCATTGCAGGGTCATTAATATGTTCCTTACGGGACCTTGCGACTAAATCCCTGTAACGCTCAAAAAACTCATTATAACTCACAAGAATGATTGCTCGTGCATCGCCATCCCCTTTTTGAATTTGTTCTTGCCAAACAATGCTAAGAACAAGGAGCACGATGGTATTTTCAATGCTAATCTTTGGTAGATTTAGATCTTCCGTGTCAGGCAAAATTCCAGCCCATTGTTCTTGGTCCTCTTTGATAAGGGTATAACCCAGCGCATCGAACATAACTTCTAAGGCTCGATAATAAATTGGGTTGCTCAGGGTTTCCAGCGTACTTGCTCTTCCTCGGTCACCTGAAAAAACAAATTGAAATCGAAGTAGCGTATTTGCTGCATGGCGATATTTTTGCACACCAATACTTCCAAATCTTTCTTCTATACGGGTAAGTTCTGATAGTTGCATCAGTGTGCTCCATTGTTTGGAAGTTTGAGTAATGAAATGAAATCCGTTTTGCGTTTAACAAGAAAATTTGTGCACCTGATCCAATCATCGTTACGCTGCTCCTCTGATGAGGAAGGGAGATCCAATATCTCAAAATGCGGCATCACTTTTTCCGGCATTTGAAAGCGCCATTTGCGAACTTTCTCAAAAGCTAGGAAATCATGTAAGTCTTTAATATGAAGGTACTTAGCCTCCACGGTACTATGCGGCAGAATTCTTGATTCCAAATAACGCACGACCAATTCATCTGGCATATTCAGCTTGTCTTGGAATTCTCTTTTCAGTCGTTGTAAAAGCTTTAGGGCAGGATCGATCTCAACATTTCGAATGCTTTGAGGTTCAACGGGGGTACGTGGCAAACGTGTTGGTGCGAATAAAGCGTGGGACCACATAGGCGACAGGTCGATAAGTGTTCCCTCAACTATTGTAGCTGTAATCATTTTTGATTTCTGATCAGAAATTTGGTCAAGGCTTTGTACTAAATCAGTCATCCTAGACAATGAATGGCTTGTTCCCATCTGCGCATACTTTGTCATATTGTAAATACGGGTTTCAAGTTGACGCCGAAAGCGCTCAATTTGTATGAAACTTTGCTCAATATGGTCAAATGCTAATTTGATACGTTCCAGATCACTAATGACATCGTTCCACGCGATATCCTTATTCTTGGATACCCCGCTATCAAGATATACGGATGAAATTCTGGAAAGGAGATCATTGCTTGCAAAGAGGTCATCGACAAGACGTTGGATTTCGCCTTTTAATTTTGCAGGATGGTTCGGCCCATGTAGATTATGAAAATCATGTAGCATGTGGTCTTGTATATAATCGATAAAAAAAGTCTCAAAACGTTCTCTAAGATTTTCACTCTCAACAATGCGCCTCTGAATCTCTCGAAGGTTCGAAATAATCAGGCGTAATTTCCGTGAAAATTCACCAGCAGTTTGCACAGACTGGCGCAGGCCCTGTCCTGAGGTTTCAGGACATTCCTTCATTGCTTTTAAAGAATCCCGTACTGTTGTTGCAACACCACCGAATAAGGCAGAAATATCCCCTTCAATGGCAACCAGTCTATCGGCTAGGGCAAGGCCTCCGGGTGTCATATCAACCGTTTTACGAACGCCAAATTTTTCTTCCTCTAACCATCCTTTTTCAATCAGCTGAAGATAGATATGTCCAGAATAGGTCAGAGTTTTATCTTGGGCTTCGATATTTTGAGAACGTGAACGAGTCCGGCGCAATCGCCGTCCTCGGTTGATCAAAGTTGGTGCATCCAGCATATCTTGGTCATCTTCAGACCAAAGATTAGGGTTTTCTTTGAGCAAATTATATATAATTTGAACGATTTCATTTCTGGTTGGAAATTGAAGGTCTTCAGAAAAGAAGGTTTGGTAGAGTTTTGAGATCACCCGAGCATAAAGATGTTTTCGATCACGACTGAAGATCAAAAAGATATCATCATTTAGATTTGAAAAGAGCAAACTCGTCCCCTCCATTTGGTTGATTATGACACTTGCAACACACACCATCTTTCATAGGTTGTAATTTGGTGCGCGGCAATATCTATTTTAAGTACATATTGCCATGTGCCTAAGTTACTACTGAGGTAGTTATAAGTATTCGGTACGTAGGCATTCAAGGCGTGCCCCGGGTTGATTTAGCCCCCAGCGCCTTTCTGTGTAAAACTCAAGTGCTTTACGTATATCAACGACCAAGGTATCTCCATCAAAGGCGTACTCGCGACGAACGACTTGTGCCTGTTCTGGGGATAAATGCTCGCATGGCGCCAAGGTTATGCGGGCTATCGTATGCCAATCTTCATCCAGCGGGAGCGGTTCTGTTAACAGCCGCGTTTCGAAGCTACTGTCTTTGTTAATCCGGACGGGCACATAGTCTCTAAAATCTTCATGCTTGAAGCTGTAAGCACGTATGTGAATTCGGGTGCCATCCGAAACAATCTGACTTGGTGCAATCCATTGTTGAGATAGATCGCCAGTCGTCATGGACGTATAGCTTATTTTGATGGCTTCTTTTTTCTCGAGCACACGGCTTAAAAGAGCAAGAAGCTTTGGATCACAGACACGCGTTAAGGATGGCAACTCGCTGAAATGGATGCCTAGGATTGTTTGCAAGTCCCCCCGCCAATTAGCAAGGGTCTCATCGGGAGCAACTGGTTGATAGTCGGATCGCGCAGTATAGCGCTTTCTTACAGCATCATATTCAGGTGCCATATCTCCGGCGTGGATTAAAAAAGCTTTAAAATCGAGGGCAGCTTGGGCCATAGACAAACCAAATTGATCAATCAAATCACGTCGGTTGGCCCGTCCTTTCCAACAAAAGCATTTGTCTAGGAAGATAAGGCGCTCACGTTGGGCATGTTTTACGTCGTTAAAGCTCATACACAAAAATAACTTGACTGAACCGCAATGTCCATCTATTTTTTATACGTATAAATTTTATATGGAAGTTGCTCATGAAAATCTTGCACACAAGTGATTGGCATCTTGGCCGTCAATTTCACGGTCAGTCGTTAGAGACGGACCACGCAGAAATTTTAGGGCAGATATTTGAAGCCGTTAGGGTCAATGATCCTGACGTTCTGATTATTGCCGGAGATATTTACGATAGGCCCTCCCCTCCTGCAACAGCAATACGTSAGTTCAATGCATTCATTCAAAAAGTCTATTCTGAAACGCGTTGCGCGATTGTGCTTATTGCAGGCAACCATGACTCTGGCGACCGGATAGCCTCCAATGCTGCCCTTGCAGACCGAAATAGGGTGTTGATCAGAGGACCATTGAACGCATACGAAACGCCTTTGATCATTGACGACGAGCATGGCCCCGTTGCCTTTTCAGCCTTGCCGTTCGGCAATGAGTTTTCAGCCCGTGAATGTTTTGGTGACACCAAGATTTCCACCCCTGCCGATGTGCTTGCTGCACAAATAAGTGCGGCTCGTCCCCATGTGCCGAGCAACGCAAGATGGGTTATTATTGCTCATGCATTTGTCACCAACGCCTATCCGAGCGAAAGTGAGAGACGTCTAGCCGTTGGTGGTGTTGAAACTGTTCCAGCCAATGCTTTTGATGGTGCTCATTATGTGGCTCTTGGTCATCTACATAGCCCCCAACATGCAGGTTCAGATCATATTAGGTATAGCGGTTCTCCGCTTGCCTTCGGTTTTGATGAGGCTGAAACCGAAAAGTCCATGACGCTCGTGGAACTAGCCTCCGATGGATCGTTATCTACGGAGCAATTGCCATTCAAACCGCTGCGAGCCGTACGAACCTTGAAAGGGTCTCTTGCAGAACTCGCTGCTAAGGCGGCAGAAGCACCGTCAGATGATTTCATCGAGATCGTACTGACCGATAAGGGGGCCCTGATTGATCCCATGGGCCGAATTCGTGAGAATTACCCCCATGCCTTAAAGCTAACTTATGAGCGCGACGAACAAGGATCGCAGTTGAAAACGACTGGCTCTACGCAAGCCAGTTTGGACGACCCCATGGAGGTCATACATGACTTTTTTGCACATGTGCGAGGAGAAGAGGCAAGCACAAAAGAACTGAACCTCATTAGCGAGAGCCTGACAGAATTGACGGCTCAGGAGGAGCACTCATGAGACCTTTGCGACTGACCATGCAGGCCTTCGGCCCCTATGCGGAACGTGAAGTCGTGGATCTGAGAGAGGCCCTTGAGGCCGGGCTCTTTGGAATTTATGGCCCTACGGGATCGGGAAAGTCATCGATCTTCAGTGCAATGTCATTTGCACTTTTCGGAGAGTCGGCGAAAGGTGGGCAGGACCCTACAACATTTCGATCGCACCATGCTCATCCTGACCTCATGACTGAAGTCGAGCTCGTATTCGAAATTGGCACAAAGCGATACCTTGTTCGTCGTCGACCAGAACAAATGAGAAAAGCCTTAAAGGGTGACGGTGAGACGAAGGAAAGACACAGTGCCTGGTTGTTCGATGTAACCGGCATTTCCGTTGATGAAATTTCATCTGAGAACACCGGAAAGATTATTGCTGAGAAAAAGACAAAGGATGTTCAGGAGGAACTTTCTCAACGGCTTGGTTATGGAGCGGAACAATTCCGACAAATCGTTCTGCTACCTCAGGGGAAATTCGAAACCTTCCTAACGGCGAAAACCAATGAGCGTTTGGCAATCCTGCGCGAGTTGTTCGATGTATCTCTGTACAAACGTCTTGCCCAAAAGATGAAGGAAGACGCGAAAGCCGTAGAGGATAAAATTCTGGCTGATCGGCGCGCCTGTCAGAGCAGTCTCGAGCACCATGGCTTTGAAACGACAGATGCCCTGATCGAAGGCATCGCAATGGCAAGGGTCGAACAGGAAGCAAGCGAAAAAACCGCCAAGGAGGCGCAAAGCAAGGCACTTTTCACCGAAAAACAGTTAGCTAACGCACTGGACACAGAAAAGGCATTTATTGAACATGGCACCGCAGGAAAAGTTTTACGAGAGCTTGAAGCCAAAACGACCGAGATGCATGAAATCGACATCAAACTTGGCGGTGCAAAACTGGCCCAAACCATTGTCGATGTTGACAACGCAACCGAAGTAGCGCGAGAGGTCGTCAAATCCAGCGAACATGAAGAACAAGAGGCAATTACGGCTCATGGCATTGCTAAATCCACCGCGAATGCCGCTGCCCAGTCCCTTTCACAGGAGCGGGGCAAAGCACATGAGATGGAAACTTTGCGAGAACGTCGTGGTGCTTTAAAGCGACACCAAGCGACATTGGAACAATCAAAAAAACTGAATGCGGCCGTGGTGGCTACCGAAGATGATGCCAATACTGCTGAGGATGTTTATGCATCAGCGGCAAGGGAACATGAAAATGCGGCGCTGGACCTTGCCAGCAAGCAGACCACATTAAAAACTGCTGAAGAGAATAAAACGCAACACGATCACCTGTCGAAACAACTGGGTGAAGTTAAGGATGCTCTTACTAAAGCCCGCGAACACGAAGCAGCGTCAAATAATCTCACCAAGGGTACAAATGCTGTCCACGAAGCAGAAATAGATCAGGAGACCACGGTTGAATCCGTCGAAGCTGCTAAGATCGAATACGATCTCGCAGAGGCGGCTCTCGCCAACATTCAAGCACTGCACCTTGCGGAGAAACTTTCATCTGGAGATCCTTGTCCTGTATGCGGATCATCCGAGCACCCAACCCCCGCGAAAGGCAATGCGCAAAGTGCTGGGCTCAACCAAGCGTTCGAAAGTGCAAGGGATGACTTTGAAGAGGCACAACAAAATGAAAGCGAAGCAAACTGTGACCTTTCAGCTGCACAAGCAACTCTCACAGAACGTCAAGCCGCACTTCAGCTGCTAGTTAAGCCGGAGGATTCTGTTGAGGATCTCGAAAGCAAACTGGCCAGTGTACATGGGCAGCTAATAGCGCTTGGACCCATCGTAGATGCTAAAGAATTAGCCGAAGCTATTGATGCTCTAGAAAGAGGGATTGCCGATTCCTCAATAAATCTTGAAGCCACGCGCACGAACCGAGACAAACTCAAAACAGATGCTGCTGTCGCAAAGCAAGCCTATGAAAGCCATTTGACTTCGGTTCCTGAAGCACTTCGAAGCCATATGGCTTTAGAAACGGCTCTAAAGGCCGTCGATGATGACATTGAGAAACGAGAGACTGCGCACAAAGAGGCTGTCGAGGCTGAACAAAAAACTCGTGAGGCCGTGATTTCAGCAAACAAAGACGAGGAAAGCTCTAAGAACAATCATCGGAAAGCTCATGAAGCCCTTGTGTCAGCTGAAACAGTCCTTGCTCAGCGACTCAAAGATAATGGTCTGACGCTCGAGCAGTACAAGGCGCATAAAGCACATATCCCGGACATCCAATCACTGGAGCAAGCAATACGCAGTTACAATGATGATGTCGCCGCAGCCAAGGACAGGATCAAGCGCGCCAAGTCAGCAATCAAAGATACCACCCGACCGAATATAGAAGGTCTTAAAGCCGCAAACGAACAAGCCATTGAAACTAAGGAACAGGCCTCTAGAGATGTTGCACAAAAAATGGCGAGCACTGATCATTTAGTTAGTGTGGAAGAAAGTATTGCAGACACACTCGAGAAGATCCAAGAAGCTGAAGCTGCATTCGCCCCCCTTGGGGCCGTTGCTTCATCATTTAACGGACACAATGATGAAAAAGTCGAACTTGAAACATTTGCGATTGCTTCAATGTTTGATCGGGTACTCGACGCAGCCAACCTCCGTCTCAGACCTATGACGAGTGGACAATATACACTTGAACGCGCGCAAGATGATACAAAGGGATCCGGCCGACGTGGACTAGGGATTGCGGTGCACGATATTCATACAGGTCGCTCCCGCGACACGTCATCGCTGTCTGGTGGCGAGACTTTTTTAGCGGCACTCGCGTTGGCTCTTGGCCTATCTGATGTCGTAGAAAGTCTCAACGGGGGCATCCACCTCGATACCGTTTTCATTGATGAGGGTTTTGGTACTCTGGATTCCGAAACGCTGGATCAAGCACTACAGACACTTCAAGATTTAGTTGGGCAAAGTCGTGCTGTTGGCCTGATTTCTCATGTTGAGCTTGTCCAACAAATCATTCCCAATGGGTTTCAGATTGAAAAGTCAGTCAATGGCAGTCATGTGCTCACAAGGTAGCCGTCTCAATCAGACCCTTAATATAGTCCAGCCTTTGCCGACGCTGTTATACGCAACCCGCAAAGATGCGCGTCAAGATGTGTTCGATTATATTGAGCTTCTCTACAACCCAAAAAGAAAGAATGGTAACAACGGAATGTTGTCGCCAATAGATTTTAAAGATCACAAAAATTGAAGGCCCAAGGCGTCTGGAAAATTGGGGGCTTGCCAGATTTTTAGTAATGTGATTTTCAGGCAAAAAGAAGTGTCATAAATTGATTAAATCAGGCTGAGTAACTGTTAATATGCGCAAAAAACATCGGCCTAGGGAGCGGGCAGTAGGGTCTCATGGCAAAAGTTTATAAGTTCCGTTAGTAATTGCGGTGCCCCATTGGGTGTGATGAGAATTCTGTGAAGGTGTTCCGGTGCTAATGTCATGTTTTTTGTTCCAAGTGCAATAAGAAATTCTATGCAAGCTTCGCCTTGAGAATTGTTCCAGTTCTTTATCATTTTATCTATTAGGTTTGCCATATCCTCGCTAATTACCGTGGTTGCGCCGTAGTTGAGTTCTTGTGGCAATGCAATACGTAACAACGAAGCCTGGATTACGCCATCATTGAAGCGTCCGAAGCAGGCTGGCGAAAGCAGTGTTTGATAGGCACTCGTATGATGAACCTTAGGGGTTTTTCCAGCTCTCAAGTTTTCAAGAACACTTGAGATTGTGATAAATACGTCAGCTTGTGAAATTTGGCGATCCGCATAATTGAACGTAGACCAGAATGCAAATGTCGGTTCCAGATGAAGCTCATTCCACTCAAGAGATGGCCAAAATAGCTTGTTGGCAGCACCCGTGGCAAGGTTTGATAGTGTTTCAATCCGGTCACCTACTTTAGCAAGAGTTTCGTCTTGTGATGAAATTTCAAGTTTTTCCATCCACTTTAAAAGAAAAGCGCGTTCACGCGCCCATGAAGAGTTGATTGGTAGTTTTGGTAGGACTAGACGATTCAGTACTGCTACTTCGTGATTAAAACTTGGGCTATTATGCTTGAGGTCTTTAGTGAGAGTTTGGTAACGGAGAGTATGAGAATATTTAGAAAAAGGAGCCATGTATACGCGAGGTTGAGTTTTGAAGAGGGCTCTCAAGTCTTGGCTTACACTCTGAAGGCTTGCGCCTGAGCCGATGCAACTGGACACGATTACGACACCACCTGGGTAATCTTCTGATTTAAGCGTTGAGATATCTTTAGATGCCTTGACGGTGGGAGGGGAAGTTAAATTTTTTCCAAGATGGTCACGGATATTTTCCGCGAGTTGACTACATCCGGGGGTATCCAAGTGCACAATTAAAGATGTTGAAAGAGGAACATACCTGTCTGCAAATAGAGTAATTTCATCTTGAAAGGTGTTCATGCTACAAAGTTTCAATAAGTCGACCCAAATTTTGTTGGCAGAGTCATCACCATGATTGGACGCCTTGATTTGGAATATATTTTGTCCTGAGTATTTGTCCATCAACTTGCTCAAACCTAGCGGTGAATCTGCTGCAAGGATCGTGTAAGGCTCATAAGAAATTGCGTCTGCGAGGAACTGGTCACCGACAAACCTCATAGGCTTAGAGCCTTCTTGACACATTGGGCAGTCTGCAGCCGTGAATTCTTTAGTGGCAGAAAATTCTCCCAACGGGTTTATTTTTTTCTCGTTGGAAAGGTCACAGAGTAGGGTTAAGCCAGTGGAGTTTAATGCAAGAGAAAACAGCGTCACGACATTTGTCGTTTGAAATCCTTTTTCTATCATGCGCCGTGCAAGATTGCCGCTGGTTGTGGCAGAAATAAGAACGAGAGATCCTTCCTGACGCTCGAACCTTGTTTTATCTAAGCCATCGTACGATGAAAAGCTATTAACAGTAGGCACCTTGAAGTTTGAGTCCATGCCTTGGCGAAGAGTGATCATTGCGTAGGGAATACTGGCAATCGAAGACGTGTCAATCCAAAGGTAATGACAAAGGTTCCCAAGATGTTGCAATAGACACATTGCTAAAAATGTTACTTCAGGACCGTGGATGAGAATATTCGCAGTACGCATAAAACCGCGAGAATGACGGCCCGATGGATGGATGTAATGCACTGTCTTGCCGGGGCATAAGAGACCGTTTCGTTTTACGAAAACGTCTAGAACCCCATCTTTTTTGATGGAATCGAACGTCGCTTTTGACATGTCTGGTCCGAGATCAAGGAGCCGCTTTGATTTGGCCAACTGACCGTGCTTGTCGAAGGAGATCACTCCTATCGGGGTGGTGCTCGGATCTATACGCCATTGTGTTTTGTTGGATGCAAGTTCTCGCATTTGATCACGTACTTTATCGAAGTGATCCCCTCTAACGAAAAAGTACACGAGGTCTGGCCGCAGGTTCACGCCGACATCCTCGTTAATTGCATCCCAGAGGTCCTGCTCCACAATGTCTTCTTGAGGACAAAATATAACGAGGGCGGAGGCCTGTGTGGACCCTTCGGGTTTAAAGCGGAAATGAAATAAAGTGCTCATTCCTACGCTCTCCCAATCGGTAAGAGGATAGTCACAACTACGCCATCAACCGAAGGCATTTCCTCAGGTTCGTCATTACCATTCGTGCCATCAACGAGTTGCAAGTCTTCAGGTAAGAGTTCTGTCTCAGTCGATCCTCCACTTTCTGGGGGAAAGGATTTGCACAACGATAGTCGGCCTGTCCGAAGGCGAATATACCCGAGCCTATTTTTCAGGAGTCCCATAGTCCGATACAAGCCAAGGCCATCTGTTGACCTCTCCTTTGATGATACATGCTTTAGGAAACATCTTTTAACTGCAGAGATTTCTTCTTCCAGAGAAAGGTCGACAAGCGGTTTTTGCAATGCCCTAGTAGCAAGGCCAGGACCGCTGTCAAATACTGAAAGCTCGAGGAACTGTAAGTGTTGTCCACGCCAACCATTGATGTGCTGCTTCAGATAGGCCGCAAGCATTGGCAACCCACAAGCGACCTCGTCGATACGATCAGGGTCAACGTAATGAAATACTGTGTGTATGCCACGGACTGATTTCTTATAGAATCTTCCGTTAAAATCGTGTCGTGCATGGTCGTGGGTATTAGAAAACAATTCTTTCAGGATTGCTGCAATGGCTGTGGTGTCCTGATGCGTGATTTTTTTGCAATGGGGCTGTGGTACGGAAGCATTTAGGATTTTCTGTGTCAAATCAAAGAAGTCACTCTCGCCGCGTAGGCGGTTCTCGACCTCAGCATTATGATATAAAGGGCGAAGGTAGCCCATTGAGCTGTGGTCAACACATATAAGGCTAGTACCTACACCTCGCGCTGTTTCGGATAACTTCCCGTCGTTCATGTTCTCAATTCGGTGACGGGCATCCGAATAAGCAACTTTCCGGACGGAAGTCTGGCGGTCTGTGGCGAGTACTTCTGATGCCATCATCGTAGCGACTAAACCGTGTAGCCGATCCGTAAATTTTCGAATAGTGGCCTCACCTCCTTTTGCCCCGGCATAAATGACCAGCCGTGGTGATTCGTGTCGGCGCGCCCAGGTGATAAGTGCTTGTGCTAGTGATGTAGCTCCTCCTGGATATTGAGCTAGGCGAATATTTGTTGCGAGTTCTAACTCGGCATTCTGCGACTGAGAGGTTCCACAAAGCTCGATAAGTTTCTCGCAATCAGCAAAAGAGTAGTCAGTATTAATTTTAATCATGATAACCCGTAAAATTTGTTTGTCGGCTACATATGTATTAGTTGTAATGTGAGTCTGATCGATCAGCGCAATCGGTCAAGTGTTATTGTGGTAAGTGTCTAGGTAAATATTTTCTGCGATTATTTGTCGATTGCGATCCCAATGTATTTAACGGTCTTATTCGCGGCATCCGTAGAGATTTCCTCTGCTAAATGTGCATAACGTACTGTAGTCTGCACTTGAGAATGCCCAAGTAGCTTTCCAATCTCAGCAAAACTTAACCCGCTCGCCAAACCAAACGATCCAAACGAATGCCTCAAGTCATGAATGCGCAAATCACCTAATTCAGCTTTCCCACAGATACGCCGCCAAGGGCGCTACAGGTCTTTTAAGTGTTGGCCCTCGAACGTGCCTAAAATGACGTAGGGGTAATCCGGAGTGCATTTGATCTTGGCTAAAACAACAATCAACTCCCTGATGTTTTCATATTAATCCCTACTCTGCTGAATTATTTCCCTGTTATTTTTTTAGGGAATTTCTTTAAAAAGGCATGCATTCAGGGGGCTTAAAGAGGGTTGATGAGTTAATAGGGCCAATAAGGAGAAAAATTCCCTGTATTTTCCCTGTTTATCAGGGATTCCAGCAGAGACTGGTTCGCATCAGACTGTGTCCACCGCCAATAACTGAGGCCCTGCAAGCGATTGCAGGGCCTCTTTTGGTTTTGCCCGCATTTTTGCCCACCTAGCGAACAGTGGTTGATGATATAATCTCTCTGATTTCATTGGTCTGTCTGTTGTTTTATGCTTTCACAATGTCGCCAGACACCTTAAAACATCCCTATCTTCATTATTCAGGGATAAATCATGGCGCAAAAAGCCACCATTTATAAAGTTGAACTTTCCGTTGCTGATATGGATCGTCATTATTACGAGACCCATAATCTGACCGTTGCCAAACATCCTTCGGAAACGGATGAACGGTTAATGGTGCGTCTTCTCGCTTTTGCGCTGAATGCCCATGAGCAATTGGAATTTACCAAGGGCATTTCAACGGGTGACGAGCCTGACATTTGGCAGAAAAGCCTGAGCGGCGAACATGAGTTGTGGGTGGCGTTGGGACTGCCGACTGAGAAGTTTGTTCGTCAATCGTGTGGCAAGGCCAACGAAGTGATTGTCTATTGTTACGGCGGAAGTCCAGCTGAGGTGTGGTGGGCGAAAATCAAAGACACCACCACCCGGTTTGATAACCTTCAGGTGATAAATTTTTCACAAAAGGACACCCGCGAACTGGGAAAACAGGCCCGTCGCTTGATGAAGATTCAGGTTAATATTCAGGACGGCGATGTGATGGTCAGTGTTGATGACAATATCGTTTACGTTACCCCGGTCAAATGGAAAAGTACTGATCATTGAGCGTCAGGCTTACTCCAGCTCAGCCACTCGGCCACTGCCCCGGCTTGTGAGACTTTTAATTTAAATTTTATGGACGATGTAATTCTTGCGCTTACAGGCTAGACTTTATGGAGTGGGGGCATTTGAATATCTGTAAGAGTACGCACAATGTCGTCCAAACCTGATTTATTTCACACCACCAAACGCACGCTGAGCCATTATAGCCGTACTGCCGAAGGTTTTCGCAGCGGCACTTGGGATCATGATGTGACGCAAAATTATCAGGCGCTGCTTGAGGCTCTTGAAGGTGAAGCTCCGCATATCGTTTTGGATTTTGGCTGCGGGCCGGGGCGGGACCTGGCTTATTTTAAAGCCCAAGGTATCCAAGCCGTGGGCTTGGAGGGCAGTCTGGAATTTGTCAACATGGCGCGGCTCGAGACAGGCTGTGAAGTGTTGCACCAAAATTTCTTAGAACTCGATCTGGGTGAAAATCGCTTTGATGGTATTTTTGCCAACGCGACTTTGTTTCATGTGCCGAGCGCAGAACTGCCGCGGGTCTTGGGCGAGCTGTATGACAGTTTAAAAAATGGCGGCGTGTTGTTTGCATCCAATCCCCGCGGCGACAACCAAGAAGGTTTTCAAGGCGAACGGTATTGTTGTTACCATGACTTAACAGCATGGCGGGGATTTGTTCAGGCCGTGGGGTTCAAAGAGCTTCACCATTATTACAGACCCAAAGGTTTGCCGCGCGCCCAACAGCCGTGGCTGGCGACCGTTTGGCGAAAACCAAAATGAGGTGTAAGATTCAGGTATGATAACTTTTAAGAATTGATTTGAATGCTGTTTAAGATTATTTTGATTGGATTTAGCTTTCTGGCGGGGGTTGTTTTGACCATTGTCTGGGGGCGTTTGCGTGCCCGTTCTGGTGTAAAGAAAAACGTGAATGCACAAACCTTAGAACGGTACCGCAGAAGTCAGGAATTTGCGCGCATTGGCACATGGGAGTGGACCCTGCAAAACAACGTCTTGTTTTGGTCCGACGAAATTTACGCCATGTTTGGGTATCGTTTGGGCGAGGTCACACCGTCTTATGAGTTGTTTTGCAATGCCCTTCACCCCGAAGACAGAGAAGGCGTGTTGCGCGCGGAAGRAGACTGTTTAAACAAACAAGGCCGATACGATATGGAATATCGGGTCATCTGGCCCGATGGCACGGTGCGCTGGGTTCATGAAAGTGGCGATGTCTTGTTTGACGCCGAGGGCAAGGCGGAAAGCTTTTCGGGCATCATCCGCGACGTCACCACGTACCGAAAAAAATCTGAACACATTCATCAGCTGGCCCATTTTGACATCCTGACCGGATTGCCCAACCGTGTTTCTTTCACCAAGCAATTACAGCAAGCGATTGAACGGTCAAAACGTCAAGGCACGATGGTGGCCTTGGTTTATATGGATTTAAATAATTTTAAGCCAATCAATGACGGCCATGGACATGGTGTGGGCGATAACGTGCTGCGGGCGGTCGCGGATCGATTGGTGCGGTCTTTTCGCAGTGTTGATATGGTGGCGCGGGTTGGGGGTGATGAATTTATCGCCATCCTAGAAGGCCTTAAATCAGCCGAAGAAGTTCAGCGCATTGTTGAAAAATTGCAGAGGCAATTTGCAAAACCATTTGCCTTGGATAAACGCTTTCATGACGTGGGAATCAGCGCCGGTATCAGCCTTTACCCAGACGATTCAACCGATATTGATGAACTGGTCAACCTTGCCGATGCGGCAATGTATAAGGCTAAAAAATCCGTCAGCAATGTTTATGATCTTGCCGATGGAAAACGGACCAAAGATCAGGCCGATCTCTAATTTTTTACAACATTGCAAAAACAAAGATTATACCTATTTATAGGGAGAGCTTAGTCGAGATCAAAGGGTCCTTTTAAAATGATGAAATTCAAAAGTTTTGGCGCCGTTCTTTTTGTCAGTCTATTGACGTCCCCGGCTGGGGCTGCCCCACTGGTTGGTTATCAGGCGGGCTATAGCGTGCATCTCAGCAGTGCTCGCGATGCTTCATCAATTTCTGCCGTCACCGGAAAAATTGCGTATGGGGTCGAAAAGCTTTGTGACGGCTGGCTGTTTCAACAAAGCGGTTCCATGAACATGCACCTTCCTGATGGCAATGTGTTGCCCCAAGTGATGAACTTTTCCTCTATTGAAACGGGGGCGAAATATCAGTTTTCAGTCAGCACCGAAGGCATCGGTAAAGAAGTGATTTTGGGCCGCGCCGAAATGGGTGCCGAGGGTCAACCGGGACAGGCAACCTTTAGCCGCCCGGAAAAAAAGTCATTTACCTTGCCTGCTGACACGTTGTTTCCTGCGGCTCATACGCGGTTTATGATTGATGCGGCTGAAGCCGGAAAATATCAGCTGAAAAGCCACATTTTTGAAGGCACTGATGTTGACGAGGCAAAGCTGTTGGTGGTGTTTGTCAGCCCCATGTCCGATCAAGGCAAGGCCGTGATCAAGAGGCTTGGTGAGGATTTGAAAAACCACGCGGGATGGAATTTCCGCTTGGCCTATTTTGATCCCAAAAGCCAAACAGGTGAACCGTTGTACGAAGTTGGTGTTGACCAGCTCGACAACGGTGTTGCGCTCAGGTGGGTGTTAGATTACGGCACCCACGCCGTCGAAATGAAAATGGTCAAGGTTGAAACCTTGGACAATCCAGACTGCACGCCCAAATAATTCCAACCTTGACCAGTTTTGTTATTTCAGATGTTTATTTTTGTTTGGCCCGTGCCGCAACCACCATTTCGATCATGGCGTCCAAGGAAATAGCACCCGGTGCGATGTCGTTGCCAAAGATAAACGCCGGTGTGCCGGTGATGCCCAAGGCTTCAGCTTGTTGGGCGCTGGCCGCCAATGTTTCATCAACCAACGGATCGTCCATTTGCGTGACCAGAGCCTCGGTATCAATGCCGACACCTTTGGCCAATTGGATGACCTTGCCTTTGCCTAATGCACCACGGTTGGTCATCATGGCAACATGGAAAGCTTTGTATTTGTCTGATTGATGCAACCATACGGCCTGAGCGGCTTGGGATGCATACAAAGAGTCAGGGCCAAGGATCGGGAATTCTTTYAAGACATAACGRATGTTKCCATCGCTTTTGATCARYKTTTGAACGTCGTCAAAGACCTTTTTRCAATAYCCACARCGGTAATCAAAAAACTCAACCACGGTCAGSKTGCCGTTTAAATTYCCCATAACCGGATCGTTTGGRTTGTTTTTAAGGCTGTTGGACATGGTGCCCAGAGCTTCCGCTTTTTTGGCATCGGCGGCGACTTGGCGAATGCGTTGGTATTCGTTGATGGCTTCGATAACAACTTTTGGGTTTTTCAGAAGATATTCACGAACAATTTTTTCCACTTGTTCTGTGGGCAATTCAAGTTCCGCAGACTGCGCCGCCATGGGGATAGTGACCAGCAAAACGGCGGCCGCGAGGAAAGATTTAAGCAATGACATTTGTTTTTTTCCAATAAATCGTGTGAAATTAATGCTTACACCAAGTTTTAATCGCAAAACAAGGCGTTAATGTGACAGTTCGATACCCGATACCCGGCCGCGTACGGGCGGCATACGGGGGGCTGCGGCAATACCGATGAATGTGATGCGAATGGCCCGGCGTTCATCGTCCGGCCAGGCTTGTTTATACAGGTCCGATAGGTCCACCGTATCGCGCCACCATTTGCGGGTGTTTTCCCGCCCGCCGCGCACCGTATAAACGGCGGCTTCGAAGGGACGGTTTTTGTCCGGGCGGGTGAGGGTACCTCGGCGCAAGGCGGAATCGCCCCACACCAAAGTCAAGGCCCGGTCATGGGCCGGTAATCCGTTTAATTGTTCTTTGAGAGTATTTTTTTCAGATCCGCCGCCTTTGAAGCCAATAATCAAACGCACCGGATGAATACCCGCCCCGTGATCGGATAAATTCCACGCCCAATTTAAATACGGTGTCGCCATCAACATGGCATTGATGCGGCGCACCGCAATGCTTTGGGCGGGGCCGGTGCGCACTTCCAAAGTCGGCACGCCATTTCGGGTCACGGTGGTTAAGGGGGAAAACACCGCGCTGGCATTGACCTTGTCGTCGCTGGTGGCGATCAGCCAGTCTTTGGGGGGATTGTTTAAATCAAAGTTCAGCCCGCCGCTCATGATCGACAGCCGGCCTTCGGGGCTGGGGCCGGGGCGTGTGTTTTTTTCAGGGGCTTGGGTCGCCACAGGTGGTGCGGAAAGGGCGCACCCAGAAAGGCTAACAGCTGCCACGATGAGGACAGCTATGCGCCTCATTTTTTGCGCGCCTTGGTTTCCCGATGTGTTTTGATGCTTTGGATAATATCTTGGGCCTGCAAAAACGCACTGTCGTTGCCTTTGAGTTGTTTGAGCGCGCGGGTCGCTAGAAATTCAGCATTGGCCAATTGCCCGATGCGCAGTTCTGATTCTGCTAACGCCAACGAGCTCAAACCCATATCACCCTTGCGGCCATAGGCAATGCCCAATTGCCGCCAAGTGAAACTTGAATGGCCGCCCAAATGGATGGATCGGCGGAGGTGTTTGATGGCACTGTCCAGCAAGTCCGGATTGTTTGTTTCCAGTTCGGCGCGCGCCAATTCCATGACGATCAATTGTTCTGTTGGGGCCAGTTGATATGATTTTTGATACGCGACAAGGGCATCATTTAAGCGCCCGTGTTCAAACAGCATTTGCCCCTTAAGCTCATACAGATAAGCATCGTCTGGGCTGTCTTGCATCAAATCTTCGACCATCACCAACGCCCGTTTAAGGTCGGGTTGGCGGTAATAGGCAATGGTGCGGGCATACCGTGCGGCAAAGCTTTGATTGCTTTCGGGGTAACGTTTTAAGACCGTCTGCAATGGTTCAAGGTAGCCATACAATTTGGCMACCATGCGSKCAAAMGCCAGTTTWTCGGCYTYGGAGGCTTCTTTGTCGGAATACGGCGATGTRGTGATGAAATTGCGYARWGTCGATACSCGMGTGCGGCTYATGGGGTGTGATTGCACATACGGGTCTTGCAAACGTTTGGTGAGGACWTCTTGGCCTTCTAAMACGCTGAAAAAGCYCTCTAAYCCTYTGGCGGATCGTTCGGTRKYATCCAAAAGACGCATGGCSGCTTGATCGGCCGCTGATTCYTGGGTRCGGGAATATTTCATAAATGTGCGCTGGCTGACGCTGGCGCTGCCCATGATGACGGCTTGGGCGGCGCGGGGATCGCCCGAACCAACGGCAGCGATGGTGCCCAAAATGGTGCCAATCAATTGAATGGCGCTAGCATCTTCCATCGCGGCGCGTGTGCGGCTAAGGTGTCCACCTTCGATGTGGCCTGTTTCGTGGGCAATAACGCCAATCAGGGAATCCGGTCCGGTGCTTTCAATAATTAACCCGGTGTGCAGAAAAATATTGCGCCCACCCGCGACAAAGGCGTTTAAAGTTTTATCTTGAATCAAACGGATGGTGACATCGCTAGGTTCCATACCCGCAGCGGTAAAAATTGGAGCCGAGAAGGCGCGGATGATATTTTCTATTTCGGCGTCTCTGATAAAACTACGTTTGGTTTGAGCAAAGGCCTGAAAAGGAAGTAAGCTGACCATAACGGCGATAATTAAAAATTTCGCCAAAAGGGGGGGCTGGGTAGTATATAAAGAAGCCGCGCGCGCGATTAGTCGTTTCAACATCATCAATACATTCACTAGGGGTAAAGTCATTTTAAAAGTTCTTGGTAAAGGTAGTCCTCACAAGTGGCCCCGTCAATTGACAGGTATTGCTTTAGGTGCAGTTTTGGCTTTCGGCCTGTCAGCCTGTTCGTCTGATCCGAAGGTTCAAGAAGGCTCAATTGGTTATGTTGGTGGGTTTTTGGGCGGCGTTGTTGCTGATGAACCACGGGCGGCGCTTTTGGGGAACGAAATGCTATCGCGTGGCGGAACGGCGGCGGATGCTGCTGCGGCCATGTATTTCATGCTCAGCGTCACCATGCCTTCACGGGCCGGCCTTGGCGGCGGCGGGGCCTGTTTGGTGTTTGATGTAAAAACGGGCAAAACGCAAACGCTTGATTTTACAGCTTTGGCGCCTGCAAACATTTCCCCAAACGCAGACAGACCCTCGGCGATCCCTGGAAATCCTCGGGGCTTTTTTGCCCTACAGGCGCGCCATGGAAAAATGATGTGGCGTGAAATTATTAGCCCTTCGGAACGTCTCGCCCGGTTTGGGTTTCCGACCTCGCGGGCGTTTGCTGCGGATTTAAAAACAACCGGATCGGCGTTGTTGCTTGATCCGGGGGCAAAGGCCATGTTTGTTGGAAAATCAGGCATGAATGTTGCTGTCGAAGGCGAAAATATTAAACAATTTGATCTGGCCGCAACTTTGGGGCTGTTAAGAGCGCGGGGCGTCGGCCCATTTTATACCGGGCCGTTTGCCCGCAATTTTGTTGAGTCCGTAAATCAGGCTGGTGGGTCTTTGACCGTCGAAGAATTGCGCGCATTTTTACCCAAATGGCGCAATACGGTTCGGGTTGATGTGGGCAATGATGTCGCCCATTTTGCCCCACCCCCGGCGGCGGCATCGACTGTGTCTGCGGTGATGATGGCGCTGTTGGAAGAAAATGGCGATTATGACAATGGCACTGCGCCTGAACGCGCGCATTTGATTGCGGAAATCGGGCTACGTGCCTTTGCCGACCGGGAAACGTGGTTAAACGCAGAGGGTAAAATCATTAAAAACGAGGCCACCTTAACGGCGCCCGATCGCATTGAAGGTATGATGACAGGTCTGCGCAGCGATCAACGTACACCGCTTTCGGCGTTGCCCACACAACCAAAAAATCGTCAGGAAAGCCCATCGTCGACCGGGTTTTCAGCGGTAGATGCTTTTGGAAATGCAGTGGCGTGTACGGTCACAATGAATGCGGCCTTTGGCACCGGACGGGTGGCGATGGGTACGGGTGTATTGTTGGCCTCTGCCCCCAGCACCAACGGGCGCGGTCCTTTGGGATTGGCGCCGATGATGGTGGTGAATGAAAATTCAAAGGAATTTCGTATGGCCGCAACGGCGTCAGGCGGCGTTGCGGCGCCTTCGGCTTTGATCGGCGTTGCGGCGAATGTGTTGTTGGCGGAACAGAGCCTAAAAGATGCCTTGCTTCAGCCGCGCGTGCACCTCAGCGGCAATCCGGACGTGACTTATGTTGAGCCCGGCGTCGATGCGCAAACTCTGGCGGCACTGGCCAAGGCCGGACACCGCACTCAAGTCACACCAATGATTGGTACGGTGAATGCTTTGTATTGTCCGGGCGGATTGCCCGCATTGCCGCAAACGTGTCAAATGGCGCCGGACCCCCGTGGGTTCGGATTGGCTTCTGGCACGATGAGATAAGGGGGCGTATGCATGGCCTTAAAAACATCAAACCGCGGCGCCATTGACGCGTTCATCGTCATGGATGTTATGCGTGCCGCCAACGCGCGCGAAGCCTTGGGCGAAGACGTGGTGCATTTGGAAGTTGGGCAACCGTCAACACCAGCCCCCAAAGCGGTGTTGCAAGCGGCCCGTGATGCTCTTGATTCGGAACTGTTGGGCTATACCGATGCGTTCGGCGTACCGCACTTAAAAGAAGCCATCGCCGGTCATTACAAAACGACTTATGGCGTTGAGGTCGACCCGGCGCGGATTGCTGTGACCACCGGATCGAGTGGCGGTTTTGTGCTGGCGTTTCTCAGCGCCTTTGATGTTGGGGACCGTGTGGCGCTGGCCAGTCCCGGTTATCCGGCGTACCGCAATATCTTAAAAGCACTGGGCATAGACGTGGTGAATTTGGCCGTTGGGCCGGACAGCAATTACCAACCGACGCCTGAAATGTTGGCGGCGGTTGACGGCGATATCGATGGCCTGATCATTGCCAGTCCGTCAAATCCAACGGGCACCATGATTGATGGGCCAGGCTTAAAAGCCTTGGCTGATTATTGTGACGCCAAGGGCATTCGTTTGATATCAGACGAAATTTATCATGGCATCACGTTTGAAGGCGACGCCCATTCCATGGCCGAATTTGCCCCCGATGCATTTATCGTGAACAGCTTTTCAAAATATTTTTCCATGACTGGGTGGCGTTTGGGCTGGTTGATTTTTCCAAAACCGTTAAGCCGTGCCATTGAATGTCTGGCTCAGAACCTGTTCATTTCTCCGCCAACATTGTCACAAATTGCGGCGGCAAAAGCCTTTGAATGTAATGATGAATTACAGGCCAGCGTGGCCCGGTATAAAATCAATCGCGATATTTTGTTGGCTGAATTACCTAAGGCGGGATTTGATAAATTATCCCACGCCGAAGGCGCCTTTTACATTTATGCGGATGTGTCGGCGATGACGGACAACAGTCTGGAATTTTGTAAACACGTCTTAAAGGAAACCGGCGTGGCGATTACGCCGGGCATTGATTTTGACGAAAACCGCGGCCATCATTTTGTCCGTTTTTCCTTTGCGGGAAGCACGGACGACATGAAAGTCGCGGTGAAACGTTTGCAATCTTTGTCGCGGTAAAGCGTTAAAGCTTGTCGATAACGCCCTTCATCAAGGCTTGAACTTCGGCAGCGATTTCGCCCAACGCAGGGTTCTGGATCGCTTGCATGGACGCCATGGGGTCCACGGCGGAAACTTCCACATCACCATTGTCCRACTGTTGWACAATCACGTTGCACGGCAACATGGTGCCAATTTTGCTTTCGGCCTGAATGGCTTTTAAGGCAAAGCCGGGATTGCAGGCGCCCAAAATGGTATAGGGATTAATGTCGGCATCGATTTTTTTCTTCATCGTGGCTTGAACATCAATCGTTGTCAGCACGCCAAATCCGGCGTCCTTGAGCACGGCGGTGACCCGTTCAATAGCCTGATCAAAGGGATCAGAAACCTTGGTCGTAAAATGATACGTCATGCTTTTTTCCTTTTAAAGCGTACTGGATCTTAAGAGCCCAGATTCCACCAGCCCTTGCGTTTTGGTTTTTTGGTTGCTTCACCGTTAACCGTAACACCTTCGACGGGCTTTGGTGTCGGAGCTGGCTCAGGTTTTGGTTCAGGAGTAGGAGTAGGAGTAGGAGCAGGAGCAGGAGCCGGAGCTACCGCAACTTCTTTAACAGCTTCGACTTTGGGCTCGGCCTTGGCTTCTACCTTGGGTTCCGCTTTGGGCTCAACAACCTTTTTCGCACGTGTACGTGTGCGTTTTGGTTTTTCGTCCGCAACTTTTTCAGCTGTTTTGGGCGTTGCAGAATCCGCGTTATCGCCTTCGGTTTGCGTTTTGGCCTCTGCGGGTTTTCTCCGCCGGGTGCGTGGGCGCCGTGGCTTTGGTTTTTCCGCAGCCGTATCGGCCTGAGCGTCTACGTTGTCATTGCTTTCGGCGCTTTCGGTGCTTTCATTACTTTCAATGCTTGCCTCATCCGCCTTTGTTGCGGTGGTCTCGGTGCCGTCAGCATTTTCAGTTTGGGCAGCCGGAGAGCGTCTGCGGCGACGTGGACGCCGACGCTTTGGACGGTCTTCACCATCCGCAGGCGGCGTATTTTCTGCACCTTCTACAGGTGTGGCAACAGCGCCTTCAGCGGTTTCGCCTTG
Source organism: Rhodospirillaceae bacterium (assembly GCA_002401565.1). Classification (GTDB taxonomy): domain Bacteria; phylum Pseudomonadota; class Alphaproteobacteria; order Rhodospirillales; family Magnetovibrionaceae; genus JANLGW01. The sequence continues at coordinate 1,942 of NVTL01000006.1, read as the reverse complement.
AGGCACGGCTGTTTCCGTTGCTTCAGTTGTTTCTGAACCTTCGACCGCATTTACATTTGCATTGCGGTTGCGGCCGCGTCCACCACGGCGTGAACGCCGCCGACGTTTTGGCCGTTCTTCTTCGTCGCCATCTGCACTGGCTTCACCTTCTTGCGGGGTGGGGGTAGGGGCAGGGGCAGGGCTTTCAGTCGTATCCGTGGCTTCGGCCTGGTTTTGATTTGGATTTTGGGTGTTGTTGTTTCTGTTGCGACCACCCCGGCGGCGGCGACGTTTGCGGCTGGTGTCTTCGACAACATCGGTGCGTTGCGTGGCGACCATTTCAGAAATGGTGTCACCATCCTGATTTTTGGTGCGCTCCAAACGCAGATCCGGCGGAATTAAGGAATCATCGTTTGCAAAGACGATTTTAAAGCCATGCTTTCTTTCCAAATCCACAACCGCGTCGCGTTTGTTGTTCAAAATATACAAAGCAACAGCCGTTGGCACGTGCACGGTCAATTCGGTGCAAGAATTTCCGGCCCCTTCTTCGTCAATGGCGCGCAGGACGACCAAAGCCGTGGAATCTGTGGAGCGACGAATTCCGGTTCCTGCACAATATGGGCAGGGTTCAGAAGACGTTTCAATCAGGCTGGGGCGCAGACGTTGACGGGACATTTCCAACAGACCAAAGGGACTGATGCGGCCCACTTGGATGCGGGCCCGGTCATGTTTCAACGCTTCTTTCATGCGCCGTTCGACTGAGGAATTGTTGCGATGGATGTCCATATCGATGAAATCGATGACAACCAAACCGGCTAAATCCCGCAATTTTAACTGACGCGCCAAAGCATCGGCGGCTTCCAGATTGGTTTTTAAAGCTGTTTCTTCGATGTTGCGTTCTTTGGTGGATTTACCAGAGTTCACATCGACCGAAACCAAAGCTTCGGTCGGGTTGATCACCAAATAACCGCCAGACGGCAAATGCACGATGGGATTGTGCATGGCGTCCATTTGGCTTTCGACACCAAATTGACGGAGCAGGGGTGTTTCGGCATCTTTATAATGTTTGACCCGGCGCGCGTGGCTTGGAATCAACAGTTTCATGAAATCTTTGGCGGCTTTGTAAGCATCGTCGCCTTGAACCAGAACTTCTTCGATGTCGCGGGAATACAAATCGCGAATAGACCGACGCACAATGTCGCCTTCTTCGTGGACCAAATTTGGCGCGGTCGACTTTAACGTCAAATCGCGCACGTTGTTCCACAATCGGATCAGGTATTCAAAATCGCGTTTGACTTCGGCTTTAGTCCGACCGATACCCGCCGTGCGGAGAATAACCGCCATGCCTTCGGGCACATCCAAACTGGTCAAGATGGCTTTTAAAGCTTTGCGATCGGCAGAATTGGTGATTTTGCGCGAAATGCCGCCACCGCGTGCGGTGTTGGGCATCAAGACACAATAGCGACCCGCCAAAGACATATACGTGGTCAGGGCTGCGCCCTTGTTGCCGCGTTCTTCTTTGACCACTTGCACCAACAACACCTGACGGCGTTTGATGACTTCTTGAATTTTATAGCGGCGCGCACTTGGCGGGCGGCTTTTGGTTTGTGTTTCTTCGATGTCGTCGGAATCATCGCCGCCGATCACTTCAACGGCTTTGTCTTCAGCCGCTTCGGCGTTTTCATCATCTTCGGAAGCTTCACTGTTTTCACTATTTTCAGCGGCTTCGTCTGTTTGTGCTTCTGCAGCCGCGTCTTCGCTTGCGGTTTGTGCTTTTTCAGCTTCGGCCGCTTCTTCGCGATCCGCAACGGGGATTTGGTAATAGTCCGGGTGAATTTCGCTAAACGCTAAAAATCCGTGACGATTTCCGCCGTAATCGACGAACGCCGCTTGCAGAGAGGGCTCTACGCGGATCACTTTAGCCAGATAGATATTACCTTTTAGTTGTCGTCTGGAGGAAACC
>NVTL01000090.1 GCA_002401565.1 Rhodospirillaceae bacterium | reverse complement strand
CGATCAGCGCGTGCTGGAGGCTCACAATGTCGAGGAAATCTCGATCGGCGACTATGTGTTGTCGGGCGGTGAAGTTGCGGCATTGGTTTTGTTCGACGCCTGTGTGCGTTTGCTTCCCGGCGTTATGGGATCAAATGCATCGGGTGACGAAGAAAGCTTCGAAGGTGGGTTGTTAGAATACCCATTGTATACGCGGCCTGTCGAATGGCAGGGTCGCACGGTGCCAGATGTTTTAAGGTCTGGTCACCACGGAAATATCCGTGCTTGGCGGCGCGAACAGGCCGAGGCAACGACAAAAGATCGTCGTCCCGATCTGTGGAAAGAATACAAAGACGGTAAGACCGATTAGGTGTTGCCGGATTTGATAAGAATTGAGTTTGATTTTAAGTTTTGTCGGATTTTCCGACATTTGAAAAAGAAAAGGACTGAGTGCCATGAACATCATCGAACAGCTTGAAAAAGAGCAGATGGGCAAACTCACGGAAAATAAAAATGTACCAGAATTTGGTTCTGGCGATTTAATCCGTGTTCAAGTGAAAGTGGTTGAGGGCAAACGTGAACGTCTTCAGGCTTTTGAAGGTATCTGCATCGCGCGCAAAAATTCGGGTTTGAACTCTGCGTTCACCATCCGCAAAATTGCCTCCGGTGAAGGTGTGGAACGTGTGTTCCCCTTGTACGGACCAAACGTTGCGGGCATCGAAGTTATTCGTCGCGGTGATGTTCGTCGTGCCAAGCTTTATTACATGCGCGGCTTGACTGGTAAGCGTGCTCGTATCGCTGAAAAAACCGACGGTCACAAAGCTAAGCTTAAGCAAGCTGATAAAGTTGCTGCGTCTGCTGCTAAAGCAGAACGCGATGCTGCTGCTTCGGCCAAAAAAGCGGCTGCTGCCGAAGCGAAAAAAGGCGAATAAGCCTCTTTCGTTTTCTGCAGCTTGCTGGTTTTTGCAAGAGTTTCGGTTGGGCCGTCTGGTATTTGATCAGACGGCCCCACGCCGTTGTTTAAGGCCGTCATGTTCTGACGTKTGTTTAAGGCCGTCATGTTATGACGTGTGTTTGATGCGCCCTCTTTAGGGTTCACTTTCTGTGATGGATACGGAGACCGCTGATGTCTGCTCCAAAGACTCTGTTTGATAAAATCTGGGACGCCCACCTGGTGGATGTGCAAGACGATGGAACGTGTTTGATTTACATCGACCGTCATCTGATCCACGAAGTCACCAGCCCTCAGGCCTTTGAAGGTTTACGGACGGCGAACCGTTCCGTTCACCGCCCCAGCGCCACCTTGGCCGTGGCGGACCACAACGTTCCAACGTCGGACCGGGGTGCGGACTTTTCAACAGACGACATCATCAACGACGAATCCCGCCTGCAAGTGGAAACGTTGGAAAAAAACGTTGCCGAATTTGGCGTGCCGTATCTGTCTTTGACGGACGTACGTCAAGGCGTTGTACATATCGTTGGCCCGGAACAAGGCTTCACTTTGCCCGGCACCACCATCGTTTGCGGCGACAGCCATACGGCGACCCACGGTGCGTTTGGGGCGTTGGCCTTTGGCATTGGTACATCCGAAGTCGAACACGTGTTAGCTACGCAAACGTTGGTCCAAAAACCGGCGAAAAATATGCGGATCAATGTCATTGGAACTCTGCCCCATGGTTTGGGTGCGAAAGATTTGGTGTTGGCCATTATTGGTAAACTTGGCACCGCAGGCGGCACCGGGTTTGTTGTTGAATACGCGGGCGAAGCCATCGAAGCCTTGACCATGGAAGGCCGCATGACGGTTTGCAACATGACCATCGAAGCCGGCGCGCGCGCTGGATTGATTGCCCCGGACCAAACCACCTTTGATTATTTACAAGGTCGGCCCATGTCACCAAAGGCGGGGGCTTGGGAACAAGCTGTTGCGTATTGGAAAACGTTGAAATCTGATGACGGTGCCGTGTACGACGAAGTTGTCGAGATCGATGTCAGCACCTTGGCCCCGCAAATCACTTGGGGCACCAGCCCGGAAAATGTTTTGTCCATCGAAGGCAACGTGCCGGACCCGGCGGATGAACCCAACGCCGAAAAGAAAGCCGCTATTGAACGCGCGCTGGCGTATATGGATTTAAAAGCAGGCGAGCCCATTGAAGGTGTGAAAATCGACACGGTCTTTATCGGGTCGTGCACCAACGGCCGCATCGAAGATTTCCGCGAAGCTGCCCAAGTTGCCAAAGGCCATAAAGTTGCCGACGGTGTACGGGCTCTTGCCGTTCCCGGATCGGGCTTGGTCAAAGATCAGGCCGAAGAAGAAGGCTTGGATAAGATTTTGTTAGACGCCGGATTTGAATGGCGCGAACCGGGCTGTTCCATGTGCCTGGCGATGAACGATGATCGCTTAGAAGCCGGGCAACGTTGTGCCTCAACATCAAACAGAAACTTCGAAGGCCGCCAAGGCAAAGGGTCCCGTACCCACTTGGTCAGCCCCGCCATGGCGGTCGCGGCAGCCATCGCCGGAAGCCTCGCCGATGTTCGAAAATTGGGAGACGCTTAAAATGAAAAAATTTGAAACCGTCACGGGCGTTGCGGCCCCGATGCCGATCCGCAATATCGATACCGATATGATTATCCCCAAACAGTTCCTGAAAACCATTCAGCGCGAAGGTTTGGGGGTGCATTTGTTTGATGAAATGCGCTATTTGGACGATGGTTCTGAAAACCCTGAATTTGTCTTGAACAAAGACGCGTACCGCAAGGCTTCGATCATTGTTGCTGCCGATAATTTTGGCTGTGGCTCGTCACGCGAACACGCGCCGTGGGCTTTGAATGACTTTGGTATTAAAGTTATTATTTCCACCAGCTTTGCCGATATCTTTTACAACAACAGTTTTAAAAACGGCATGCTGCCTATTCGGGTGAACGAAGACACCTTGGCAAAATTGATGGACGATGCCGAACGCGGTCAAAACGCGACCCTGACCATCGATTTGGAAAACCAGACCATTTCTGGCCCCGATGGTGGCACGGTTAGTTTTGAGATCGATTCGTTTCGCAAAAAATGCCTGTTGGAAGGTTTAGACGATATCGGCCTGACTCAACAAAAGTCCGCAAAAATTGCCGATTTCGAAGCCAAACAAAAAACCAGCCAACCTTGGCTATAAAAGAGAGTTTCCATCGTGTCTGATCCTAAAAACATTCTTATGCTCGCCGGTGACGGCATTGGTCCCGAAGTTATGGGCGAAGTCAAACGCATCATCGATTGGTCAAATGCCAAGGGTGACACGAACTTTGTTGTTGAAGAAGACTTGGTCGGTGGCGCGTGTTATGACGTCCACGGCGTTGCGGTCACGGACGCTACCATGGCCAAAGCGCACGCGGCAGATGCCGTCATGTTGGGCGCCGTTGGCGGACCCAAATGGGATGACGTGGCGCGTGAAAATCGCCCGGAAGCCGGACTGCTTCGCCTGCGCAAAGAAATGGATTTGTTTGCCAACCTGCGCCCAGCTGTAGTCTTTGATGCCTTGATTGATGCTTCGTCCTTGAAGCCTGAATTGATTAAAGGTCTCGACATCATGATCGTGCGCGAATTGACGGCGGGCGTCTATTTCGGTCAGCCGCGCGGAGAAGAAATCCGCGATGGCGTCGCTTATGGCTTTGACACCCAAATTTATTCAGAACCCGAAATTGACCGGGTCGCTCGCGTGGCTTTTGACATGGCGAAAAAACGCGGCAATCGCGTGTGCAGTGTTGAAAAAGCCAACGTCATGGAATCCGGTGTATTTTGGCGCAAAGTCGTCACCAAACTTCACGCCGCTGATTATGCCGACGTCGAGCTCAGCCACATGTACGCCGACAACTGCGCCATGCAATTGGTGCGGGCTCCGGCTCAGTTTGATGTGATCGTCACTGATAATTTATTCGGCGATATTTTATCCGATTGCGCGGCCATGTTGACCGGATCTTTGGGCATGTTGCCGTCGGCCAGCCTCGGCACAAAAGACGCTAATGGCAAAACCCCAGCCATGTACGAACCCGTCCACGGTTCCGCCCCCGACATTCAGGGCGAAGGCAAAGCCAACCCACTGGCCACCATCCTCAGCTATTCCATGATGTTGCGCTACAGTTTTAATTTAGGCCAGCAAGCCGACAACGTGGATCAAGCGGTACAAAACGTGCTGGGCCAAAACCTGCGCACCGCCGACATCATGTCCAAAGGCATGACCCAACTGTCCACCCAAGACATGGGCAAAGCGGTCGTGGCCGAGTTGGAAAAACTAGGGTAAGACTTGCCAACCCCCGCTAAACCACGTAAAAAATGATGAGAATTCATTAAGGGACGTACTATGAGCCACGCACGGTTATATGTTGAGGCACATTTTGAAGATATTTCAGCTTCTCAGCGTATTGCGCGTGGGGTATGCGGCCTTGTGAACATTTCGAAGATTACGACACTTACCAAGATTAAAACCTGCTGTTAGCGGGCTTTGGTGATGCGATAACATTCAACCAGGCCCGCGGATCGCACCGCGGGCCTTGGTTTTGAGGCCTTCATTGGTGTAGGGCCTCAATTTAAGGAGACGAAAAATGGGTTATAAAGTTGCGGTTGTGGGTGCCACAGGAAATGTGGGCCGGGAAATGCTGCAAACCATGGTGGAACGCGATTTTCCCGCCGATAAAGTGGTCGCGTTAGCAYCTCACCGCTCGGTTGGTCGCGAAGTGGCCTATGGCGACGATGTGACATTGCAATGCGAAGACCTTGCAACATATGATTTCAAGGGCACCGACATTGTATTGTCCAGTCCCGGAGCTTCGGTTTCGGCGAAATTCGCGCCCATCGCGGCGGCAGCCGGTGCGGTTGTCATCGATAACACATCGCATTTTCGCATGGACCCAGACGTTCCCTTGGTGATCCCCGAAGTGAACCCAGAGGCGATTGCGGGCTATAAAAAACGCGGCATCATCGCCAACCCCAACTGTTCAACCATCCAAATGTTGGTGGCGTTGAAACCGTTGCATGATATGGCGAAGATCAAACGTATTGTCGTGGCGACTTATCAGTCTGTGTCGGGTGGTGGAAAGTCCGCCATGGACGAACTGTTTAATCAAACCAAGGGTGTTTATGTAAACCAGCCCACGGAACAACATCGCAAGATATTCACCAAGCAAATCGCGTTCAACGTGATTCCGCACATTGATGATTTTATGGACGACGGTCAGACCAAAGAAGAATGGAAAATGGTGGTCGAAACCGCCAAAATTCTGGACCCTGACATTAAGGTCTGTGCATCGTGCGTGCGGGTTCCTGTGTTTATTGGTCATGCGGAAATGATTAATTTGGAATTTGAAAATGCGATTGACGAARRCAAAGCCCGTGASGTTCTGCGCGAAGCWCCGGGCGTGATYGTGRTYGATCACCGCCAAGAYGAAGGCTATGTCACYCCTGCGGAATGTGCGGGTGARGAYGCTGTRTTTGTRTCKCGTATTCGCAAAGATGCAAGCGTCAAGCACGGCCTTAACTTGTGGTGTGTGTCYGATAATCTGCGYAAAGGGGCGGCGTTGAACACCGTTCAAATCGCGGAAATYTTGGCCAGCGATTATTTGGGCAAATAANCMSKYSYTKMSSYTTWAARMTTAAAAAAACCGCCTCGGTTCGCTGGGGCGGTTTTTTGGTGTTTACGGGGTTTTCCGGTTGCTAAGTTTTGCGAACGGAGGCATAGTTTTAAAGAATTTTTCTCTCGCTGTTGTAAGGACGACTTCGCATGGCTGAAGACGATAGACCCCTTTCCCCCCATCTGCAGATTTACYGTCCACAGATCACGTCGCTCTTGTCGGTTACCCACCGGGGTACGGGCGTGGTTTTGGCGATGGCTGCGGTGCTGTTAACGTACTGGCTGGCGTCTGCGGCCTATGGCCCGGAATCCTTTGAACGTGCTCAGGCCTTGATGGAATCTTGGTTCGGGCGTTTGGTCATGTTCGGCTTTACGTTTTCCATGTTTTATCACCTGTTGAACGGTGTTCGTCATTTGGGCTGGGACATCGGTTGGGGGTTTGAATTGGTGACATTGCGCATCACGGGTGTGCTGGTTGTCTTGTCGTCCCTTGGCTTAACGGTGTTAAGCTGGATGATGGCTTACGATCAACTTGGCAAATTGTGAGGGTCTGAACGTATGAACAATCCAAATCGCAGTCGCGCCTTAAGATCAAAACTCGGTCGGGTCCGGGGCTTGGGCTCTACCCACGAAGGCGTGCACCATTGGTGGGCGCAACGGATGAGCGCGGTGGCTTTGTTGCCGTTGTCGTTGTGGTTTATTTATTCACTGATTACGTTGACGGGGGCCGATTATGCTGTTTTTCACAGCTGGCTTTCCGAGTTTGGAAATTCCGTTTTCTTGGTGCTGTTTATTGTCGCCATGTTCCATCATGCTCAACTGGGCATGCAGGTGGTGATCGAAGATTATGTACACGGCGAAGTCTGGAAAATGGGACTGTTGCTCTGTATTAAATATGGCGCGGTTTTGTTTGGCGCGTCCGGCGTTTTTGCTGTTTTAAAAATTTCTCTTGCAGGTTAGATCATGAGCAAAGCTTACCCTATTACAGACCACACATATGATTGTGTCGTTGTCGGTGCCGGTGGTGCCGGTTTACGTGCTACTTTTGGTATGACCAAGGCTGGCTTAAAAACCGCCTGCATCACCAAGGTTTTCCCCACGCGCAGCCATACGGTTGCGGCCCAAGGCGGCATCGGTGCCGCGCTCGGCAACATGGACGAAGACAATTGGAAATGGCACATGTACGATACCGTAAAAGGTTCGGACTGGCTGGGCGATCAAGATGCCATTGAATACATGTGTAAAAATGCGGTCGCTGCCGTGCATGAACTGGAACACTTTGGTGTACCGTTTTCACGTAACGAAGATGGCAAGATTTACCAGCGTCCCTTTGGCGGACATATGAAAAATTTTGGCGAGACTCCGGTGCCGCGCGCGTGTGCGGCGGCCGACAGAACCGGTCATGCCATTTTGCATACCCTGTATCAGCAAAGCATGCGTCATGACGCTGAATTTTTTGTCGAGTATATTGCCCTTGATTTGATCATGGATGACGAAGGCGTCTGTCGCGGCGTGATGGCTTGGAATTTAGAAGACGGAACCCTTCACCGTTTTCGCGCACAAAAAACCGTTATGGCGTCTGGTGGTTATGGCCGTACGTATTTTTCCTGCACATCGGCGCACACCTGCACGGGCGATGGTCATGGCATGGTGGCGCGCGCAGGCTTGCCGCTTCAGGATATGGAATTTGTACAATTTCACCCCACGGGAATTTACGGTGCGGGCGTGCTGATCACCGAAGGTGCGCGCGGTGAAGGCGGTTATCTGACCAATAAAAATGGCGAACGTTTCATGGAACGTTACGCCCCCAACGCCAAAGATTTGGCCAGTCGGGACGTGGTCAGTCGCGCCATGACGGTCGAAATTTTAGAAGGCCGTGGCGTTGGCGAAAAAGGCGATCATATTAATTTGCATCTGGAACATTTAGGTCCAGACATTTTGGCGGAACGCCTGCCGGGCATTTCCGAAAGCTCAAAGGTTTTTGCCAATGTTGATTTGACCCGCGAACCTATTCCTGTGATTCCAACGGCGCACTATAACATGGGCGGTATTCCCACCAACATTCATGGCGAAGTTCTTCGCCCAACCGCAGACGATCCCGAAGCCGTATGTCCGGGCCTGATGGCGATTGGCGAAGCGGCTTGTGTGTCGGTTCACGGGGCTAACCGTTTGGGCACAAACTCGTTGTTGGACATTGTGGTGTTTGGACGCGCGGCGGCCATTCGGGCGCGCGATACCTTAAAAGCTGGTGCGGAACAAAAACCACTGCCAGCTGGAAATGCAGATAAAATTTTGGATCGTTTTGATGCCTTGCGCAATGCCAATGGATCAAAACCAACGTCTGTCATTCGTGATGAAATGCAGCAAACCATGCAACGCAATGTGGCTGTGTTTCGGGATGATAAAATTCTCACCGAAGGCCGCGACAGCATTGATGCGATTAAGGCCAGCCAATCCGATATTGCCATAACCGATCGGTCCTTGATTTGGAACTCAGATTTGGTCGAAGCGTTAGAGCTTGAAAACTTGCTGAGCTGTGCACAGGCGACGGTGCACGGGGCTTTGAACCGCACCGAAAGCCGGGGCGCTCATGCCCGTGATGATTATCCAGATCGCAACGATGACGAATGGATGAAACATACGGTCACATGGCAAGAACCTGACAATTCGGTCAAGATTAACTATCGTCCGGTGCATACGTGGACGTTAACGGACGAAGTCGAATACGTCGTTCCCAAGGCACGGGTGTATTAATCATGGTCGAATTTTTACTTCCGAAAAATTCTAAAATTAAACGTGGTGTTGATCATAAAGCCGCCGCGGGTGTGAAACATATCAAGCGGTTTCAGATTTACCGCTTTGACCCTGACACGGGCGAAAATCCGCGTCTGGATTCATTCGAAGTTGATTTAGATACCTGTGGTCCCATGGTCTTGGACGCGCTGGTTAAAATTAAGGACGAAATCGATTCAACGCTGACTTTTCGGCGCTCGTGCCGGGAAGGCGTTTGCGGATCGTGTGCCTTTAATATTGATGGCACCAATACGCTGGCCTGTACCAAACCGATCACATCCATCAGCGGCACGGTGAAGGTTTATCCATTGCCGCACATGCCTGTGATTAAAGATTTGGTGCCGGATTTAAGCGTTCCTTATGCACAATACGCTTCGATTGAACCGTGGTTAAAATCCGACACCCCCGCGCCGACGGCGGAACGTCTGCAAAGCATCGAAGAACGCCGCGAATTGGATGGCATGTGGGAATGCATTTTGTGTTTTTGCTGCCAAACCAGTTGCCCCAGTTATTGGTGGAACGGCGATCGGTACTTAGGACCAGCAATTTTGTTGCAAGCGTATCGTTGGATGGCCGACACCCGTGATGAAGCGTCCGGCGAACGTCTGGATGATGTGGATGATCCGTTCCGTTTGTATCGCTGTCACACCATCATGAACTGCACCAACACTTGCCCCAAACATTTGAATCCGGGCAAGGCTATTGCTGAGATCAAACACTTATTGTTAAAGCGCAAATAAGTGTTGAGTGGGCTAGGCTTKATTCGATATGTCTSAAACGYYTRAGAAAAAATCRYTATCWGTWRTRTCKGTSYTGRTYCTGTTTGCGAGTGTRCTTGCRGGCGTTCTKGTGCTGTCGTTGYTTTGGGAGTTTGTYGTTGAAGCRCCYYTGYTGGGTCTTTTAAATATTCAGAGCCCAGAAGAGACTGTTTTGCAACGCTGGCATTATGTCGTGACGGTTGTCGCCTTTACGTCCCTTGCTTTGATCGTGCCAGCATGGATTATGGTTCGCGGAGTCAAGCGGTATGTAAGCGCCGAAGAAACCTTGCAAAATCAGAAAAATATTTTAACCAGCCTGATCGATAGCTTGCCCACGCCCATTTTTTATAAAGACGAAAATTTTGTGTATCGCGGCTGCAATTCAGCCTTCGCAGACTTTATTGGCCGTTCTCGAGCCGAGATCATAGGTAAAAGTGTTTATGAAATAGCCCCACCGGGCTTGGCCGATGTTTATCTGGAAGCGGATAAAAAACTCGCCTTGCAAAATGAGCCGCAAATCTATGAGGCTAAGGTTCAATACGCCGATGGTGTGGAACGGGACGTGATGTTTCATAAGGCGACTTTTGAAAAGTCGAACGGAAGATTTGGCGGCATTGTTGGGGCTATGCTTGACATCACGGATCGCAAAAAAAGCGAAGAAGAAATTATTCATTTGGCCTCTCATGATGGTCTTACGGGTTTGCCCAATCGACGCTTGCTGATGGATCGTTTGGATCAGGCCCTAGCAAGGTCTCATCGCAGCAAAGATACGGTGGCGGTTTTGTTCCTTGATTTGGATAACTTTAAGCCCATTAACGATACAATGGGCCATCGTCAAGGTGATGATGTTTTAAAAATGATGGCCGAACGTTTGCAGGGATGCTTGCGTGAAACTGATACGGTGGCCCGTTTTGGCGGCGATGAATTTGTCGTCATCATGACCGACATCAAAGATAACAATGACGTTATGACATTGGCCGAAAATCTAAACAAAGCCCTTTCAGAGCCTTTTGCCATCGGAGGTCGGGAAACCGCGTTGAGTGCCAGCATCGGCATTGCGTTGTACCCCGATCATGCTCATGTGTCGGAATCGCTTTTAACCCTTGCTGATCATGCCATGTACCAG